>NZ_LUKQ02000045.1 GCF_001647025.1 Endozoicomonas atrinae | reverse complement strand
TGCATCGTGAAAGTTTTCAGGAAAATCGGGAGTTTTAGGCATGACATTAACGGGATGAACAACAGGCTATTTAAAGTATAAAGGCAATCGCAGAATTCGTGACATATTTTGAAAATGAAATTGGTATTATAACGCTTAAGCAGCGCATCAGCGCACTGGAAAGTCAGCTGGCCAAAGAGAAAATACAACTGGCCAGTAACGATGGCACGGCACTGAATGATCTGGTGGCCAGACAGGAGGCGTTGCAGCTGGATCTTCGGCTGGCGACAGAAGCCTACTCTGCCACATTGATGGCACTGGAAAAGGCCAGAACCGAGGCAAGCCGCAAGATTAAGCAACTGGTGGTGGTGAGCAGTCCGCAGCTTGCAGAAGACGCCACTTATCCTAAAGCTGGCTACAACCTGACCAATATTCTGTTACTGCTGCTGCTGGCCTTTGCCCTGTTACGTATGGCACGTGCCACCGTCAGGGAACACCGGGATTAATAACGCATTATGTCGATGATTTTTATGTTGCAACGAATGGTAAAAACCACCGGTATGCTGGTGGCTGCCTATACACTGACGATAACCACGGCTTATGCCCAGGTGACGATGCCGGCAGAGCCCGCCAATAACAACGGTCCTGACCTGGTGACCACCGCCACCCGTCATCCGGTTTTTGGTCAGAACCTGTTCACCGGTTTTCGCCAGGCACAGTTTAAAGGGTTTAACCCGGAATACCGGTTGGCCATTGGCGATAAAATTACCCTGCAGATGTGGGGGGCTTATGAGGTTGCTGTAGACTTGGCCATCGATGCCCAGGGTAATGTCTTTATCCCCCAGGTGGGGCCGGTTCAGCTGCAGGGTGTCGCCAATAAAGACCTGAACACCGTGATTGAGAAAAAAGTTCGCAGCGTCTACCAGAATAACGTCAACCTCTATGCCAGCCTCAATGCCGCAGAACCGGTGAAACTGTTTGTTACCGGCTTTGTGCAGTCACCAGGGCTCTACGGTGGTTTTGCCTCCGATTCGGTGTTGGCGTTTCTGGCCAAGGCCGGCGGTATCCGCTCCGAGTCTGGCAGCTACCTGAATGTGGAGCTGAAGCGCAATGGCAAAACCCGCGCACACTTTAATCTGTACGATTTTCTGCTGACCGGCAGCATTACTCAGGTACAACTGCACGACGGTGACACGCTGGTGGTCAACGCCCGGCAAAGTACCGCCATGTTCAGTGGACTGGTAGAGAACCCGGTACAGGTGGAGTTCGACGGTAGCCGGATACTGCTGGAAGATGCCCTGGAAATGGTCGGACCCATGCCCTCCGCCACCCATGTTCGCATCGCCCGTAATCAGACGGCGAAACGCAATGTGGAGTACCTGCCGTTGAGTCAGGCCAGGGGCATCTACCTGGAAGATGGTGACGAAGTCTCCGTGGTAGCGGATAAAATGCCCGGTACCATCAGTGTGTCGGTTGAAGGGGAACACGGCGGTCAGGCGGTATACATACTTCCCTACGGCAGCACCATTAAAGACCTGATGAGCCGGATTCAGGCAACGCCCCGATCCAACCTGGCAGCGATGCAACTGTTCCGGGAAGAGGTGGCAGCCAGGCAGAAAGCGATGCTGGAAGTCTCCCTGCAACAGTTGGAGCAGTCAGCGCTCTCTGCCCGCAGTAAAAGTGTGGGCGAGGCACAGCTGAGAAAATCCGATGCTGAAGCCATTCTGCAATTTGTCCAGCGTGCCCGCCAGGTGCAGCCAAGAGGGCAGGTATTGCTGGGTCAGAGCAGTGCACGTATGGAGGTCATGCTGAAAGACCAGGATCGCATCGTCATCCCGAACAATACGGTACTGGTTCAGGTACACGGCGAGGTGATGTTCCCCAATGCGATGGTCTTCAGCGAGGGTAAAACCATTGCGGATTATGTCAACAGTGCCGGTGGTTATTCCCAGAAGGCGGATCAATCCCGAGTGCTGGTGCTGCACACCGATGGCACCATTACCCGTATTGAGTACAAGGATGGCTGGCTCAGTGGTGGCCGTCTGGCGAAGTACGATGTAAAGCCGGGCGATGAGATTCTGGTGATGCCGCAGATCGACGACAAAACCATGCAATACACCAGCGATATTATGGAAGTGGTCTACCAGGTAGCGATGAGTGCAGCGGTGGTGCTGAAGCTTTAACCGATTAAAACAGCTGTTAATGTTTATAATTGTCACCTTTCAAGCTGCTACTTTGTCAGCGGCAATTGCTCACTGGCGTTTCACTTTAGTTCGCCGCTTAGCCACTTGAAGTTCATTGTGTATAGCTCGTTCCCTCCTTGTCGAGGGAGCGAGAATACAGGGCTTATCTCAGGGCATTTAGAAATGGACTGGCCATACCCATGGGAGCCTGAACAAGAATAGACAGACCTATATGGCAACTGGTTCTGCGTTGCCTATGATCCTGCCGGAATTAACACTGACTTACTGTGGAAAAGGCGATGCCTTGCTTTACGGTATCGAACACGAATTGCACAAATGATACAGATTATTGACTTGAATCATTTCGTCTTTTCACAAAATCAATCATTGTTCGCGCCCGATTTAACCAGTCCCTCATTTTGGATGTTGCCTTTATGTCTGTTAATTTCATCCAGCTCGGCGTGTTTATATTCCTGACCGCTGCCGTTGGTCTGATTACCTATCTGAAGTGTCGTCAGCAGCAACGCAGTACGGATTCCAACAAAGACTACTTTCTGGCGGGGGGAAACCTGACCTGGGTCTACGTGGCCGGTTCCATTATGCTCACCAACATCAGTACTGAACAGATCGTGGGTATGAATGGTGCCCAGACACTGCTGGTGGCCTGGTGGGAGATTGCAGCGGCTATCGGCCTGATTATCCTTGCCAAATGGCTTATTCCGCTTTACTACCAGTACGATTGTACGACCACCACTGAACTATTGGAAAAGCGTTATCACGACAAAGCGTTACGGGCGACGGTATCCGTACTGTTCCTGTTGGGGTATCTCTTCATTCTGCTGCCGACGGTTTTGTATACCGGCTCACTGTTCATGAAATCCATGTTCGGGCTGGACCTGTCGATCATGACCATTGCCATCCTGTTTGCCGTGGTGGGTTCAATCTATGCCATTTTTGGCGGTCTGCGTGCCATCGCTATCTCCGATACCTTCAACGGCTTTGGTCTGCTGATCATGGGACTGCTGGTGACCATACTGGCGCTTTATGCGATTGATTTTGATCTCAGCGGTATCCCGGTAGAGCGAATGACCCTGGTTGGCGGTAACGACTCTGACATTCCCTGGCACACACTGTTCACCGGTATGATCTTTATCCAGATCTTCTACTGGGGCACCAATATGGTGATTACCCAGCGGGCGCTGGCGGCCAAAAGCGTTAAAGAAGCACAAAAAGGCATTTACGCTGCGGTGGTTATGAAACTGCTGATTCCGTTGATTGTGGTGCTGCCCGGCATGATCGCCTACAAACTGTACGGCCCAGTGGGTGACGTGGCCTATGGTCGACTGGTGGGGGACATTCTGCCGTCCTGGTTATCCGGTGCATTTGCCGCCGTGATGGCGGGCGCTGTACTCAGCACCTTCAACAGTACCCTGAACTCAGCCGCTGCACTCTATGTCTGCGACATTCACCAGAATTATGTCAATGACAAGGCCTGTGTAAAATCCTTGAGCATGCGGGTATCCATCGTCTTTGCCATCATTGGTGTTGCACTGGTACCGGTGCTGCAAAATGCCAAATCCATCATTGCCCTGCTGCAGCAGCTCAATGGCCTGTACAGCATGCCGGTACTGGCAGCCTTCCTGGTGGCCATTTTGTTTGATCAGGTCAAACCGCGAGCGATTCTGATCAGCATGCTGATGGGGTCAGGCCTTTATGCCATCTTTACCTTCGCCTGGACACCACTGCACTACATTCATCTGATGTGCATCACCCTGGTAGCTACCATGGCGTGCTCGCTGCTGATCAATCAACTGGTGTACGGGCAGAAGGCACAGTTGAGGATGACGGGCAAGGCAGACAAATTGAATGGTGTAACGGTATCGTGAAGCTTGAAGATCCGGCTTGTGCAATGAATCCACAAGCCGCAGTGTAATCACCTGATCCTCAGTATTTCTGCAATATAGGTTCCCACCCTGGCCTGACAGAGGCTGCAAACGTGGGAACTTGTACTACCCCCCCCATTATTCGAGATGCCGCAGGCAAATGAACCATAAAACCGATGAATGAACAGGCCAGCCCCCTGGTTTTGGCTAAAATAGAATCAATTAATCATCGGTTTGTGCGGTAATTCACAAAAATTTCGGTGTATTCCCATCCTTACCCCCCCCCGTTTTGCAGTACATTTCGCACCGACAATTTACCGGCAAATCTTGAAATATTTACAGATCACCTGATGGTTGATCTGGTATGTAATCCCGCAGTCAGCGGGTATGAATATTTCGGGTTTGTCTTGCGCTGTTTCGATAAATGCGTGGTTCGCTACCAAAAATATAGGTAGTAGTGCCTAAGTTGATTGACGGTAGTGTGCCTTTTTGGTTTTCAGGGTTCGTTGATGGCTCTGAACCTGACGATAAAAGTTCCTTAATATTCCTGCTCCCAGTGTGAGACCCTTCTTAATCATGGAAAAATACGCATCGAACCGTAAGGGAATTATCCTGGCCGGTGGTTCCGGCACGCGGCTGTATCCGTTAACCCAGGTGGTCAGTAAGCAGCTGATGCCGGTGTACGATAAACCCATGATTTATTATCCGCTTTCCACATTAATGCTGGCGGGTATTCGTGAGATTGCCATTATCACCACGCCCCATGAACAGCATCGTTTTAAAGAGTTGATGGGAGACGGTTCCCAGTGGGGAATCAAGCTGGAATACATTGCCCAGCCATCCCCGGATGGCCTGGCCCAGGCGTTTATCCTGGCGGAAGAATTCATCGGCGACAGCAATGTGGCGATGATTCTGGGGGATAACCTGTTTTACGGTCATAAGTTCTCCCGCTTGCTGCAAAAGAGCGATCAGCAGGAAACCGGTGCCACTGTCTTTGGTTATCACGTCAGCAACCCAAAATCGTATGGCGTGGTTGAGCTGGATGAGAACGGCAAAGCCCTCTCGATAGAGGAAAAGCCGGAACACCCGAAATCCAACTATGCCGTAACTGGCCTTTATTTCTTTGATAACCGCGTAGTGGAATTTGCCAAATCGGTTAAGCCTTCGGCTCGCGGCGAGCTGGAAATCACCTCGGTGATTGACTGCTACCTGCAGGAAGGCACTTTGAATGTGGCAAAAATTAGTCGTGGTTCCACCTGGCTGGATACCGGTACTCATCAAAGCCTGCTCCATGCGGCCATGTTTATTGAAACCATTGAAACCCGTCAGGGGTTAAAAATCGCTGCACCGGGTGAAGTGGCCTACCGCATGAACTTCATCTCCGCTAAAGGGCTTTACGATCTGGCGCAACCACTGCGTAAAAGTGGCTACGGCGAATACCTGCTGAATATTCTGGCAGAAGAAGGCATCGAGATTATGCCGGAAGCGGAAGTGGCTTGAAAAAACGGTAAGCCGAAAAGCTTGAAACGGTAAGTTTTTAAGGGTGTAAACGACAACTGATGAAAATAGTAGAAACGGGTATTGAAGGCCTGCTGATTATAGAGCCACAGGTGTTTGGCGATGACCGGGGTTTCTTTATGGAGACCTTTCAGGGTAAAAAGTTTGCTGAGTATGGCCTGCCAACAAACTTTGTGCAGGATAACCACAGCCGATCCAAAAAAGGCATCCTCCGTGGTCTGCATATTCAAACCCAACACACCCAGGGCAAACTGGTCAGGGTGATCAGTGGTGAAGTGTACGATGTCGCGGTGGATCTGAGGAAGGGTTCGCCCACCTACGGCCAGTGGCGGGGTGTTTATCTCTCCGGCGAAAACAAAACCCTATTCTGGGTGCCGGAAGGGTTTGCCCACGGTTTCTACGTCACCAGCGAAAGTGCTGACTTTGTTTACAAGTGCACTGACTACTACGCACCGGAATACGATCTGAGCATCGCCTGGAACGATCCGGCACTGAATATCGAATGGCCACTGGATGAGCCCCCGCTGCTTTCGGAAAAGGATGCTAATGCAGTGCCATTCTCTGAGGCTGGAGTGTGGGGTAAGAGCCCTTCAGGGGCTGTTCAAAGGTTACAAGGTTTAAGCGTTTAAAGGTTAAAAGATATGCAACAGACACGTTTAAACGATTCAACGCTTAAACCTGCAACAACCCTGCGGGTTCTGATCACCGGTGCCAATGGCCAGCTGGGTTATGAACTGAAACGGACTGCCCCGGAAGGGTTTGAATTGCTGGCAGTGGATATAGACCAGCTGGATATCACCGCAGCATCGGCGGTGAATGCGTTCTTTAAAGAGCATCAGCCCGATGCAGTGATCAACGCTGCGGCCTACACCGCTGTGGATAAAGCAGAAACCGACCGGGAGCTGGCCTATGCCGTTAACGCTACCGGCCCCCGTTTCCTGGCCCAGGCCTGTGCCGATGCCGGTATCCCCATGGTGCAGGTTTCTACCGATTTTGTGTTTGATGGCAACCAGTCCACCCCTTACCAGCCGGAAGATAAGCCCAGCCCCATCAGCGTGTATGGCGACAGCAAACTGAAAGGTGAACAGGCCGTTACGGAAATACTGGGCAACAAAGCCAGCATTATCCGCACCGCCTGGGTCTATTCCGCCCACGGCAATAACTTTGTCAAAACCATGCTGCGGCTGATGGCTGAAAAAGATCAGCTGGGTGTGGTCGCTGACCAGATTGGCACGCCTACCCGGGCAAGCTCTCTGGCTCAGGCTTGCTGGAATGCCTGTTTAAACCTGATGGAAGGCCAGGAGGGCGGAATGTATCACTGGACAGATGCCGGTGCCGCCAGCTGGTATGACTTTGCAGAAGCCATTCAGGAAGAAGCCATTATCCTGGGCATGCTGGATAAACGCATTCCGGTAAATCCTATTCCGGCCAGTGCTTATCCAACACCGGCGAAAAGGCCGTCATTCAGTGTTCTGGATAAAACATCTGCCTACGAACAGCTGAACATGAAGCCATTACACTGGCGGCACAATCTTCGTGCCATGCTCGAAGAGTTGAAGCGTTCAAACGTTTAAGCGCTTCAACGATTAAACAATGTAACGCTTTAACGCTATCGAGACGCTTCAACACGCTGGATCAGCGCCGCCAGCATTGCGCTAATTTGGAACGTATGAACTTTAAGGTTCTCCAGCGTTTCCGGTTGAATATATCCAGCGTCAAAAGCGACATAGAGCAGAGAGCGCACTTCACCGCAGGAACCTTTGGCTATCACCAGAAACTGCCGATACTCCGCCTGCGAAGCACGCTCAAAGCCTTCTGCAATGTTAGCCATGATGGAAACGGAAGCGCGGCAAATCTGATCACGAAGACCGAAATCTTTAGAAAACGAGCCAGAATGACTCAGTTGATAAATGGTTTTGGTTAATGATCGGGCCTCCTGCCAGACTCTTAGATTTTCAAAGCGCATTTGAAAATGTTACATCGCTTCATTGTTAAAGCGTTTAAACGTAGTAAAACTAACCAAATAGTCAAATTTAACGCTTAAACGCTTAAACCTTCTTTTTTCAACGCTTAAACCTTAGACGATTAAACAATGCGAAGCATTCTAATTACCGGTGGTGCCGGTTTTATCGGTGCCAATTTCGTCCACTACTGGATGAACCAATATAAAAACGACAAAGTAATTGTTCTTGATGCTTTGACTTATGCAGGCAACCTGGCCAGCCTGGAACCCGTCAAGGAAAATCCGAACTTCACGTTTGTTCACGGTGATATTCTCAATACCGAACTGGTAGAAGAGCTGCTGCGCCACCACAAGGTGGATACCCTGGTACATTTCGCTGCAGAAAGCCATGTAGACCGTTCCATCACTGGGCCGGATGCCTTTCTGGAAACCAACATCATGGGCACCCATAGCCTGTTGAAAGCGGCCAAAAAAGTGTGGCTGGATGAAGACCTTTTGCAGGGCGCAGAGCACCGTTTCCACCATGTATCGACTGATGAGGTTTACGGCACGCTTTCACTGGAAGATCCGGCTTTTACCGAAGAAACCGCTTATGCCCCGAACTCGCCCTATGCTGCAAGCAAGGCGGCCAGTGATCATCTGGTGCGGGCTTATAACGAAACCTATGGGCTGAAAACCACCATCAGTAACTGTTCCAACAACTACGGGCCGTACCACTTCCCGGAAAAACTGATTCCGCTGGTGATCACCAATATCCTGCACGATAAAGCCCTGCCTATTTATGGCGATGGCCAACAGATTCGTGACTGGCTCTATGTAGAAGATCATGCCCGTGGTATTGAGCTGGTTCTGAACAAGGGCAAGGTGGGTGAAAATTACAATATCGGTGGCCATAACGAGTGGCACAATATTGATATTGTGAAACTGATCTGCCTGCTGATGGATGAATGTTTTGCTAATGATTCAACGCTGGCTTCCTGTTTTGATACCGCAAAAGCCGCTATTGCTGGAAACTCCGAATCCCTGATCACCTATGTAAAAGACCGCCCCGGTCATGACCGCCGTTACGCCATCGATGCAGCCAAAACCCGTACCGAACTGGGCTATGAACCGGCAGAATCCTTTGAAACCGGCATCCGTAGAACCATTCAGTGGTATCTGAATAATGAAGCCTGGTGGCAGGCGGTGATGGATGGTTCTTATCAAGATTGGATTAACAAACAATACTCTTAACAGATTATTTCTTTGTTTTTAAATGTTCATTTACAGGCTTATTAAATGACAGTGTTTAAATTTTCAAAAAATTTTAAAAATCTATTTCACGACGAAACTATTCAAAAAGAAGAATCCAGTAAAGAAATCAGTGCTATAGAAGTCATATATCACTCAGGTCTATTTTCAGAAGAATGGTATTTTTCGTCAAATCCTGATGTTGCAGGATCAGGCTCAAATGCACTTGAACATTATTATTTTAATGGAGTCAAGGAAGGACGAACCCCTTCATATTTGTTTGATCCCATTTGGTATTTGGAGCAGAATCCAGATGTAAAGGCTTCTGATATTGGGCCTCTTGAACATTACATCAGATTTGGAGAGGCTGAAGGAAGAAAACCATCAATCTATTTTGATCCAGTTTACTATCGTGAAACTTATGCGATTCCTCTTGATCAATCACCGTTGCGCCATTTTTATGAGTATGCTTTGAACCATGCCCTAAACCCGCTGCCAGAGTTTGATAGTGAATATTATCGGCAGGCAAATCCGGATATTTGCGAGGCTGGAATAGAACCATATAAGCACTTTATACTACAAGGCTATATGGAAGGTCGACGCCCGAACGCTGAATTTGATTTGAGCTGGTATGTTCAGGAGTATTTGGAAAGTGACCCTTCAAAACATGCTTTTTATCATTATTTAACTATTGGTAAAAGTAATAATCTACAAACCAAAAATGTAATTCAAGAGCAGGTTGTTCAGGTTTTTGAAGGTGGCTTATCAAACAATGTACACGAGTATGAAAGCCAGTTTTTAAAAGCTGGCCCTGGGTTTGAAGAATTCCAATTTGGGGAACGTAGTGTTGACCCTGATGTAAAATTGATAGCGTATTACTTGCCACAATTTCACCCATTCAAGGAGAACAATGAGTGGTGGGGGGCAGGGTTTACCGAATGGACAAATGTGACAAGAGGTAGATCACGTTTTAATGGTCATTATCAGCCACACCTCCCACGCGACCTTGGTTTTTATGATCTCCGTTTGAAAGAAACCTTAGTGAAACAAGCAGAAATGGCAAGAAATGCAGGACTGGAAGGATTCTGCTTCTACCACTATTGGTTCAATGGTAAGCGACTGATGGATGGGCCAGTAAATATGTTACTGGAAAATCCGGATATCAATCTGCCTTTTTGTATCATGTGGACTAATGAAAACTGGTCACGCCGTTGGGATGGGCTGGATCAGGATATACTGATTGCTCAAGATTACCGTGATGAAGATGATGAAGCATTTATTGCTGATATTGCACGTCATTTTGCAGACCCTCGTTATATTCGAATTGATGAAAAGCCAATCTTTTTCATCTATCGCCCCGGTATTGTTCCAGAAGCAAAGGCTAAATTTTCAAAGTGGCGTGAATTGTTAAAAGCAAACCATGATATGGAAGTTATTTTCTATATGGCTCAGGCTTTTGATGATATTGACCCCAGACCTTATGGTCTCGATGGTGCTATTGAATTTCCGCCGCATAAAGTGGCTGCAGGATTAGTTTCAGAAGCTCAAGGTTTAGGGGTGTTGGATCCGGAATTTACGGGTCATTATCCAAGTTATGACGAAATGGTGGAACGCAGCTTAGCGGATACAAACTTTGAATATGATGTAATCAAAGCGGTAACCCCAATGTGGGATAATGAAGCCAGAAAACCCGGTCGAGGTATGGGTTTTGTTGGAGCAACACCCGCAAAATATGAAAAATGGCTAGGATCAATCGTTGACTTTTCCAAAAAGAAACCTATTCAGGACAAGCATAAGTTTGTAGCGGTCAATGCATGGAATGAATGGGCAGAAGGTGCGCATCTTGAGCCCGATCAGTACTGGGGAAGTGCATACCTCAATGCTACATACAGAGCGGTGCACGGCATTAAACCATTAACAGGGAAATATCCGCTGGTTTTAGTTGGCCATGATGCATATAGGCATGGTGCACAACTGCTTACTCTCAATATTTTTAAAACACTGAGACAACAATTTGGCTGTGATGCCAGACTTATCATTCTTGGCGAAGGGCCGTTGGTTGAAGAGTATGAAAAGATTGGCCCTACCTATGTTTGCTACAACGACCTGAATCGTTTTCGTGAGATTGCTGTAGAACTACAGCAGGAGATTGGAGTCAGCCGTGCAATATGCAATACCACTGTCTCTGGAAAAACTGCAGCCATTCTACATGAGCAAGGTTATGAATTTATCTCTCTGGTTCATGAATTGGAAAATCTTATCCGGGAATACAATTTAGAGCCAGCGGTCAATGACATTGCCGAATATGCCGAAAAAGTTGTTTTTGCGGCGTCAGCAGTACAGCAGTCATTTGTAAAAATTGCTCAAAAAGTTGATGATGAAAAGCTGATTATTCATCCACAAGGCATTTATCAACAAGTCAGTTTTGATAAAACCGCCTCTAGAGAAATCAGGAGCGAATTAGGGTTGCCTAAGGCTGCAAAACTGATTGTCAATGTCGGTTTTGCTGATCTGCGCAAAGGCTTTGATATTTTTGTAAATACTGCCAAAGTGCTGGTTAAGAAAGACCCAAACTATCATTTCCTGTGGATCGGTGAAATTGAGGCTTCTCTCAAACACTGGCTTAAATCTGACCTGGAAAGTGAACTTCTGAAATCGCATTTCCATAATATTGGTTTCACTAATCAGGTAGCGAAGTACCTGTCCGCGGCAAATGTTTTTGCCATGACCTCGCGGGAAGATCCTTTCCCTTCTGTTGTTATGGAAGCGTTAGCAATTGGGACACCAGTTGTTGGCTTTGAGGGTGGCGGTGGATTTACTGAACTGCTGGAAGATTCAGTCAATGGTGCCATTGTGCCCATGGCAGATATTAAAGCAATGGCTGCTGCTATTCATAAGCAGAGTGAAACAAACACAGACAAGAAGCGTTTGCTGCGCCGTGAGCAAGCGACAGAAAAGTTCCGCTGGGATGATTATGTATTTTCACTGTTGCAGTATCTGGATCCGACCCTAAAAAAGGTCACTGTGTCCATACCCAACTATAACTATGAAAAACACATAAGCGAACGCCTGCGCTCTGTTTTTGCACAACACTACCCGGTGTTTGAAGTGCTGGTGTTGGATGATTTATCACCCGATAACAGTGTACAGGTTATCAATAGTACTGCTGATGCTTATGGGCGACAGATTGAATTGATCGTTAATAAGCAAAATTCAGGATCTGTATTCAAGCAGTGGAAAAAAGGTGCCGATTTGGCTCGTGGTGAGTTCTTATGGATTGCCGAAGCTGATGATTCTGCTGATCCTCAGTTTTTGTCCACAATTCTTCAGGGTGATACTGATTTTGTACTGGCCTATACGGACTCCATTCAGATTGATGAACACAACACTCATCTGGCAGATAATTACCGGTATTACTATGATGAAGATATGTTGTCGTTATTAGATAAACCCGGTATATATGGTGGCCGCGAAATTATTGAAAACTGTCTAGCTATCAAAAATCAGTTCATGAATGTTAGCTCGATACTCTTCAAAACCAGTTCAGTTCAAGAGTGCATTGCTAATAATTTTAAAGAATTATTGAACTTCAAAGTTGCTGGTGATTGGTATATTTATGTCATGATGCTTTTACAGGGAGATGCAAAAGCTAAAATGGTCAATAAAAGTTTGAACGTGCATAGACGTCATTCAGGCAGTGTGACAAGGAAGAATTATGATGTACAACTGAAAGAAATTAATAATGTTCAAGAGTTGTGTTTGCCGCATTGTTCTGATTTTGTAAAAGCAAGAATGCAAAAAGATTACCTGGAAGAAGTAAGTGTAGTTCTCAAAGATTAATTTAAGACTCACGGGTGGAGTTTACTTCACCCAAACAAACTATTAATTGTGTGGCTTATATGTATAAAAGTATTGGTGTAGTAAGCATAGGTCTTGATAATCTCAAATATGCTAGTGGTTCACTGGCCCTTGAGAGAAGTGGAAACAATAGTGGAAATATGTTGTTCACTGAAGCTGTTTATCGCCAGATTGAAGGGACAAAACATATAGGGTTTAATTTCAATCCAGATGTTGTTAGAAATGAATTTGATTCCATAATGATTCCAGCATCAAACTGGGTAAACTGGAAGCAGGACTGGGGTTGGTTGGCAGACCTTCTTGAACAAACTAATCTACCTATATGCGTTATAGGTTTAGGGTCCCAAATGGATGGTAGAAGCTTGTCTGAAGTTCCTGAAGGGACTGTTAGGCTATTAAATATTTTATCTGAACGAGGTTCTAGCTTAGGTGTAAGAGGCGAGTTTACAGCTCAAATAATTAATGATCTTGGAGTAAAAAATATATCTGTGCTTGGTTGTCCTTCTGTGTTTTCAGATGGCCGAGTGCCTGAGATTCGCCCTTTAGAAAAAAAAGAAGATTTTAGGCTGGCTTTTGGTCCAACACGCTACGGTTTTGGGAAAGAAGATTTTGAGAATGTTAAGCACAGAGAGATGTACCAATATGCAATCAAATATGCATCATCTATATACTACCAGTCTGAGTCTTTTGAAATAGCATTTTTGAATCGTGAAGATGTTGGTGCTAATAAAGAGAAGGCTGTTGAATATTATGGGTTGAATGATTTTTCCGATTTAAGTAAAAAGCTTTTAGAAAAAGGGAAGTTTCACAGTAGTTTGGCGCACTGGATTACAGATGTAAAAAAGGAAGACTGTTATATTGGAACTAGAATTCATGGGGTAGTGTCATCTACTCTTGCTGGCACACCCTCCCTTCTAATTACACATGATAAAAGAACTGAAGAATTAGCTAGCTATATGGGGGTTCCAAATATATCAATCTTAGATTTCAATATTAAAAACTTGAGCGACTTTGGTTGGCTATCTGGTAATATTAACATCCAGAATTTCATGGATATTTCAAAACTAAATATTGAAGTTTTACATGAATTTTATGCTAGTCATAATTTGATGTTCAATAGGTTTTAATCAAGGTCGGGGGCTTAATTTTGAAAATACATGCATATCTTATATGCTTTAATGAAGAAAAAATCATTAAGAGCGTCTTAGATTACTATTCCTCTATATGTTCAAAGATATTCTTGTTCGACAATGGGTCAACAGATGATTCCGTAAAAATAGCCTGCCAGTATGACAATGTTAGGGTTATTAATTTTGATACGGGAGGAAAAAAAACAATAAATACCATGTGAAAATAAAGTCTGAAGCATATAAAGATTTTAGTAGGGCTGGAGGTAGGTATACTGAAGAAGTGGCAGATTGGGTGATTTGTGTTGATATAGATGAACTTGTTTATCACCCAGACCTTCATTCTGTATTGTCAGATTATAAAAGGTCAGGAGTGACGGTTCCGAATATTATTGGGTTTAACATGGTTGGATCTAATGATATAGACCCGGAAAAACCTCTTTTAGAGCAATATAGGCTAGGCGTTAGAGAACCTGTTTTTGATAAGCGTGCGATATTTGATGTGTCATTTGACATGGCTTATACCGAGGGCTGTCATTCATGGGGAGCAGGCTTCGAGCATATGAAGCAGAGGTATGGTTACAAGACGTCTAACAAGCATAAAATAGCTCTACTTCATTATAAGCATATTGGAAGTAGACTGCTTGAATCATCTAAAGCGAATTTGTCAAGATTTTCTGAAGATGACATAAAGATTACGGAAGATGGGCGTTACGTCGGTCCGGGATCGCATTATAAATTTTATGTCGATAAATCTTTTAAAGAATCTCCTCTGGTTAGAAGTGCTGTTGAAGTATTAGATAAAGAATACAATGTTTTATTTGATAATTTCGGAGATCCTATAAACAAAGGTAGTAAATTGGTAAGCTCGGATCATCGTTTAGACGAAAATAGCCTGAACTTTTTGGCTGATCTTGCATTTAAGTTAGAAAGGCTTGATAGCACTGCTCATGAACGGTTGATCAATATGATTAATAGCTCAGGCCATCCAAAGGAAGTTATTACCAAGATATTAAGCAAACACTGATTTCTATTTTATTATGATCATAGCAATCGCAGGCACAGGCTACGTAGGCCTGTCCAACGCCGTTTTATTAGCACAACACAATCAGGTGATGGCCGTTGATATCATTCCCCAAAAGGTGGATATGATTAACGACCGACTGTCGCCCATTGTGGATGCAGAAATCGAAGAGTTCCTGGCCAACCGGGAGCTGAACCTCCGGGCAACCACCGACCCGCAACTGGCCTATGCCGAAGCGGAGTTTGTTGTTATTGCCACACCAACGGATTATGACCCTAAAACCAACACCTTTAATACCGCTTCTGTTGAGGCGGTGATTAAGCAGGTAATGGCCCTTAATCCGAATGCGGCGATGGTAATCAAGTCTACCGTGCCGGTAGGTTATACCCAGCGTATTAAAGAGGAGCTTGGTTGTGACAATATACTTTTCTCACCGGAGTTTCTCCGGGAAGGTAAGGCATTGTACGATAACCTGCATCCCTCCCGCATTATTGTGGGTGAACAGTCAGAGCGGGCAGAACGGTTTGCCCAGCTACTGGTAGAAGGTGCCGAGAAAACCGATATCCCGTTGCTGTTTACCGATTCCACAGAAGCGGAAGCCATCAAGCTGTTCTCCAACACCTACCTGGCCATGCGGGTCGCTTATTTTAATGAGCTGGACACCTACGCCGAGGTACATGGCCTGGATGCCCGCCAGATTATCGAAGGGGTGGGTTACGACCCACGGATCGGCGGGCACTACAATAACCCCTCATTCGGTTACGGCGGTTACTGCCTGCCCAAGGATACCCGCCAGCTGCTGGCCAACTACCAGGATGTACCCAATAACATTATTGGCGCCATTGTGGATGCCAACACCACCCGCAAGGATTTTGTTGCCGAGTCCATTCTCAAGCGCAAGCCACAGGTGGTGGGTATCTACCGCCTGATTATGAAGGCCGGTTCCGATAACTTCCGGGCGTCGTCTATCCAGGGCATTATGAAGCGCATCAAGGCCAAGGGTGTTGAAGTGGTGGTGTATGAACCGGTGCTGGATGAAGCGGAGTTCTTTAACTCACGGGTGATTACCGACCTGGATGAGTTCAAACAGACCGCCGATGTGATTGTCTCCAACCGCCTGGTGGATGAACTGGCCGATGTGCTGGATAAGGTCTATACCCGCGACCTTTTTGGATCGGATTAATCAGATGTTGAAGCGTTGAAGGTTTAAGCGTTTAAAAGAGCATTGAAACCTTTTAACGATTGAACGTTTCATCTATACAAAACAACAGGTATGTGTTTGCGGTAGTGGATAAAGTCTTTATCGGTTGTCAGTACCGGGATCTGGTGTTTGATGGCCATTGTCGCAATCAGAAAGTCGGTATGAGAGCCCTGAACCCCATGTCTACGACAGATGTTGGCTTGAGACGCAGCGCTGATATAGTCCATTTCAGAAATGGGCAGCAACTCAAAGGCACTGAGTTTGTCACACAAGCGTGTGAATTGAGCCTCATGCTTAATGCCGGTTAACACTTCCTGCAGTATCGGCCCGATCATCACGGCCCGGTGCTGCCGGATTAATCGCTGCAACAGGATGGCTTCTTCGGGAACAGTTTCAGCATGACGCCGACGCAGTGCAGCAGACCATACGCAGGTATCTACCAGCACCATTATTTTCTACGGGCCTCTTTTTTGGAGGCCTGATCGTCGTGGTAATCAATGGTGCCGAAATCATCCAGCAGTTCCAGCTGCTTGCGATGGCGAATAAATTCGGCAAGCGCTTCATTAACGGCCGCCTTTTTGGTTTTATAGCCACCCAGCTGTTGAACCTGGGCAATCAAGTCATCGTCGATAGCGAGGTTTGAAGGCATATCATCAACTCCTACACAATGCTTTACACAAAAACAGTCTAGCCTGTCTGCTTATTCATTACCAATGGCTGTAACGTTTCAACGCTTTAACGTTAACACTTAAGACTTTCCAGAAACTGCTGCGGAGTCATCACCGGCAGGTTTTGAGTTTTATAGTCTTTTATGTTGCGGGTAATGAGCAGGTTGGCACCACCACTTTGTGCGGTGAAGTATTGAATACCGTCTTCAAAGTCAGTGAACGTGGAGTGCAGAGCGGTTTCCAGACTGGCTTCTGAAGTGGTCATTACCCTGAGCAGACTTTTGAGTGTTTGCAGTGCTTCCCGTGCCGCCTTCTGACCTTTGATTTTTCGGAGAATATAAAAGACATTGGCAAACACCAGCACCGATGTTGCACCATAATATTCACCGGCCTGGATTCGGGAAAAAATAGCGGCACTTTGTTGAAACCAGGGCTCCCGCCTGGCCAGTAAGTCCAGTACGATATCGGCATCCAGAAACAGGGTGGAGGTCATTGGTATTTGTCCTGCAGAAAATCGCTATAGTCTTTGGCGTCTTCCAGCTCTTTTTCACTGATAATCCCTGCCAGCTCAGCGACTGCACCTGTTAGTTGTGGTGACTGTGAATTTTCTGTCCGGGGTAAGCTTTTCAAATAGTTTTCCACCAGTTTTGATAAGCTTTGCTGCTGCTTCGCGGCGTAGGCTTTGGCTTGCCGCACCACTTCAGGATCAACCGTCAGGGTTAATTTGTTCATTTTGTTCTGCCTCCTTACTACAATACGTATCATTTTTTCAAATTAGTACGTATTGGAGCCGTTGACAAGGTGAAAATCACTACGTGATTTTGTTTAAACGCTTAATGTTGCAACGCTTAAACGTTGTAACGCTTTAACTTTCTTAACAGAGATTTTATGTTAAAAAAATGTCTTTTCCCCGCCGCCGGCTACGGCACCCGTTTTCTCCCCGCCACCAAAAGCATGCCCAAAGAGATGATGCCAGTGGTTTCAAAACCACTGATCGAATACGGGGTTGAGGAGGCTCTGGAAGCCGGGCTGGCGGATATCTGTATGGTCACAGGTCGGGGCAAACGAGCCCTGGAAGATCATTTCGATGCCAACTTTGAGCTGGAACACCAGATTGCCGGCACCGATAAGGAATCCCTGCTGACCAATATTCGCCAGCTGATTGATCAGTGCTCTTTCTCTTATACTCGGCAACGGGAGATGAAAGGATTAGGCCATGCCATTCTCAGTGGTGAATCCCTTATTGGTGAACAGCCCTTTGGTGTGGTGCTGGCGGATGATCTGTGCATTAATCCGGATGGCCCCGGTGTGCTGTCGCAAATGGCCCTGCTCTACAAACAGTTCCGCTGCTCCATTGTGGCGGTGATGGAAGTGCCGGAAAACGAGGTGCATAAGTACGGCGTGATTGCCGGGCAGGCCATCTCTGATGACCTGATCCGGGTTGAAACGATGGTGGAGAAGCCGGCTAAAGAGGATGCGCCCAGCAACCTGGCGATTATCGGCCGCTACATTCTGACCCCGGATATTTTTGACCTGATTCGGGATACGCAACCTGGTAAAGGCGGCGAGATCCAGATTACCGATGCCCTGATGATGCAGGCTCAGCGCGGTTGTGTGCTGGCTTATAAATTCAAGGGCAAACGGTTTGACTGTGGCAGTATTGAAGGCTTTATCGAAGCGACCAACTATTGCTACGACAAACTGTATTAAAATCGCAGGGCGATTTTGTTGGAGGTTGCAGCGTTTAAACGCTTATACGCTGTAACCTTCAACATTCCCCAAGGAAGCAACAATGAGATTAGGCATCGCGGCCATTTTCAAAAATGAGCACCCCTACATTATTGAGTGGCTGGCCTTTCATCGACTTATGGGCTTTGACCGTTTTTTTATTGCGGACAACGACAGTGATGATGGCTCATCGGAACTGCTGACCGAGCTACACGATGCCGGTCTGATTACCTGTGTGCGGTTCCCGACGCCGGGAGGTGGTGCACCCCAGGTGCCGGCCTATAACGCCTTGCTGGCACAATTTGGCCATGAGGTGGACTGGCTGGCGTTTATTGATGCCGATGAGTTTATTGTGCCTGAGCCGGGTTGGTCAGTGCGGGATATTTTGGCACCGTTGAGCGATGACGCTCGGGTTGGTGCCATCGGTATGAATTGGGCGCTGTTTGGTTCCTCTGGGCATCAGCAGGCTGAACCGGCCCTGGTGGCTGAGCGGTTTACCATGAGGGCGTTTCAGAACCAGGGGGTGAACCGTCATATCAAGACGATGATAAAGCCTGCCTGTTGCCGCTTGATGGAGAACCCCCACAAAGCTCAGCTGAGTGCCGGGCATTATGTTTACCCCGATGGGGCTGTGATGGCTTTTGACCCGAAGCATCCGGACGGGATGAGTGAACGGGTCTGCTGGAGTGGGTTGCGGGTCAATCATTATGTGATCAAATCCTATGAAGAGTTCAAAACCCGCAAACAGCCCCGTGGGCGGGCAACGACCAATAGCCAGCGGCTGGACCGGTTTTTTACCCAGCATGACCTGAACGATGAAACCTGTACCTGGCTTGAGCCCTGGCTCCCCTCTTTGAACCGGGAGGTGGACGGCATTCTGGACCGGTTGGCGACCTGTCAGGCCAGCCCTGGATGGTTGCCCCGGCTGAAGCGTCGGGGGCAACGGGTATGGTGTCGGTTTCACCCGTCACCGGCATTTCAGCTGCAACCGGTCAATCACCTGTTGCGGGCGGCAGGGCATTATCAGTGGCGTGCGGTGGGGGATGACCCCTGCTTTCGACTGAAACCCCTGGGTGGGTTTCGTTCGGGCTGGTTTATGCTGTCGGTCCAGGTTCGCAGTTTGGTGACGCGTATGGAAGCGAAGCTCTATGTGGATTATGGCAACGGGTTTGTTGAGGAGGAGGCTATTATCCTTCCGTTACTTTCCGGCAAGCTGGCTAAACGGGTGGTTTATTTTCCGAAGAAGCCCCTTCGACTGCGTTTTGACCCGGTTGAGCAACCCTGCTTTATCTCGGTCAACCATATGTCCATGAGTCGGCTGACGGCAGGGTTTGCCCGTAAGCTGATGAGGAAAAAGTTATCAGCCCGTGGGATGGCAGTCAGCGAGCCGGCTTCTGATGCACAGTGGCTGCAGGTGTATGACCAGTGTTTTCAGCCCTGCCAGCGGGGCATTGCCTATGACCAGTGGCTCAAGACCCACGAGTTACCCCCATTATCACCCGCCGGGGTTGAGGGTGCTCTGGCAGCGCTGACTTTTCAGCCCGTTATTTCTCTGGTAATGGCCACTTACAATACCAGTGAAGCGTTCCTGAAGTCGGCCATTGAGTCGGTTCTGCGCCAGTCTTACCCCCACTGGGAGCTGTGCATTGCCGATGATGCTTCCACGGTTGGGCATGTCCGGCCTCTGCTGGAGCAGTACCGTGATGGTGATCACCGGATCAAGGTCTGTTTTCGTCAAACGAATGGTCATATTTCGGCCGCCAGTAACAGTGCCCTTGAGCTGGCCAGTGGGGCTTATGTGGGGTTGCTGGATCATGATGACTGTCTGGCACCGGATGCCTTGTTATCGGTGGTGCAAACGTTGAACCGGCAGCGGGATGCCCGGGTTCTCTACAGTGATGAAGATAAAATGGACGAGTCGGGTCACCGCTTTGAACCCCATTTTAAATCCGACTGGAACCGGGACCTGTTCTATTCCCACAATTATATCTCTCACTTTTCGGTGTTGGAGACGGCCCTGGTGCGCTCTGTTGGCGGTTTCAGGGAGGGTGTGGAAGGTAGCCAGGATTATGATCTGTTGCTGCGGTGCATTGCCCGGGTGAAGGATCATGAAATTGTCCATATCCCCGCCATTTTGTACCACTGGCGGGCCATCAGCGGCTCAACAGCATTGGCTTCCGGGGAAAAATCTTACACGACGGAAGCCGGTTTCAGGGCGTTGCAGCAGTATTTCCGGGAGGCGTCTTTACCGGTACAGGTCAGTAAGCGCAAGCTGGCCAATACCTACCGGGTGCAGTGGCCTTTGCCGCAACCGGCACCGCTGGTCAGCCTGCTGATTCCAACCCGTGACGGGTTTGAAGTGCTCAAGCAGTGCATTGACAGTATTCTCAAGAAAACGACGTATGCCTATTATGAAATTCTGATTCTCAATAACCAGAGCCAGTGCCCGGAAACCCTGAAATATCTGGATAGCCTTAAGCGTTATGAGACTGTTCGGGTCGTTGATTATGACCACCCGTTTAACTATTCCGCCATTAATAATTACGGCGTCAGTCAGGCCAGGGGCAGCATTATCGGGCTGATCAATAATGACATAGAAGTGATCTCCCCCGGCTGGCTGGAGGAGATGGTTCGACAGGTTTCCAGGGAGGATATTGGCTGTGTAGGGGCCAAGCTGTATTACCCGGATGGCCGCATTCAGCATGCGGGTGTGATTCTGGGTATTGGTGGTGTGGCTGGGCATGGTCACAAATATTTTTCCGGTGATCATCCTGGTTATTTCTCACGGCTGAAGCTGGTACAGAATTGTTCCGCCGTAACGGCCGCTGCATTGCTGGTGAGGAAATCGGTCTATGAAGCGGTTGGAGGTTTGAACGAGCGGGATCTGCAGGTGGCGTTTAATGATGTGGATTTTTGCCTGAAGGTCCGGAAAGCCGGGTATCGTAACCTCTGGACACCCTATGCCGAGCTTTACCACTATGAATCAATCTCTCGGGGGCATGAAGACACACCGGAAAAGCAGCTGCGTTTTCAGCGAGAGGTGGATTATATGAAAGCGACCTGGGGGAAGGCGTTGTTGACTGACCCATTTTATAACCCGAATCTGACGCTGGTGCATGAAGATTTTGGTTATCGGGTTTGAGTTCAGGTGAAGATAGCGGTGATGTTTGATTTTTTTCGTAATCCCCGCCGGTTATTTACCCCAGGGGCTGATTATAACCGTGGGGAACCCGGTCACACGGTGGTGGTTGGTGCTGTTCATTCGCCCACCATGGCATTCTATTTTCGCAGTCGACAGGCCGGTTTTGACCATTACCTGGAAGTTGACTCCTCCCTGGCAGACGCAAAGGCTTCAGAACCGTTGCTAAAGGCATTGACCCCGGGTTGCCGGGTGATTCTGGTGCGCGATGTTCCACTATCGGTTTTGCGGGTACTGGCCAATGAATCGAGACTGTTTTCCAGCGTTGTCTGGTTTATGGATGATGATTTTCCCGGCGCGCACAGTGACCACTCGTTACCGAAAGCGTATCGGAAGCGACTGGCCACCTGGTATCGCAGAGCCTCCCCGTTGTTGGCTCAGCTCTGTGACTCGGTCTGGGTGTCGACTTCGCATCTGGCCAAAAAGTATAACCTGCCGGAGTCTGCGGTGCTGCCTCCGGTTGAACCAGTCGGTACGGTTTCGCAACCGCTGATGCGATGCTTTTATCACGGCAGCAGTTCCCATACACAGGAATGGGCGTTTGTACGGGAGGTGGTAAAGCTTGTGCAGGCGCGCAACCCCAATACGTGGTTCGAACTGATGGGGGATCATGCGCTGTATCGTCAGTTTCGGGGGATTCCCAGAATTTCCATATTGCACCCCATGCCCTGGCCGGACTACCTGGCCATGACCTCGTCCAGAACCATGGATATCGGTCTGTCCCCCTTAATGGATACGCCATTTAATCTCGCTCGCTCCCATACCAAGTTTCTGGATATTACCCGACAGAACGCCGTGGGGATTTATTCGGAACGATTCTCCCATGCACAGGAGATTCTGCACGGTGGGGCCGGGCTTGTACTGCCGGATGATCCTGTGGTGTGGGCGGAGGGGGTTGAATCTCTGCTGACCGTGCAGCGATCAGACATGATCCGAAATGCGGTACAACTACAGTCGTTGGCGTTTGGGGAGAAACATATACGATGTCGTTCAATATAACTGGATTGAAAGGGTCCAAAAAATGGTTGAGTTTTTGAACCCTTTCAATTTTTAAAACGTGGACAGAGATTAAATATCCAGATGAATACCGGCGGTGAAGCCTTTTATGGTGTCTGAATGACCGCCAGCGTTGTCGGTTTCAACCTCGTAATGGCGATAACCCGCCTGAAGATAAATGGCGGGCAGCAATTGAAGGCGGGCACCGGCACTGATATCGGTCACGGTGGCGTCGGAGTTTTTGGCGTAGTTCAGTTTGCTGTAGTAGGAAACCTGGCTGCCCGGGAGCCATTCGGCATCGGCAACAGCCATGGGCAGGGTGTCGTTGTAATGACGACTGCCGCTGATATTGTGCAGGCCTGCACCCAGATCGATGGAGACCAGATCGTTGTCAAGGATTTCATAGTAGCCATAAACATCCACGTTGTTCAGGCTGTCGGTGTCGCCTTCTATCGACGTGGCCCTCAGGGCAACGTTGGGCACCAGGGGAATCGGGTGCTCAATTTGAGCATAGATGGAGCCCGATTTGTCGTGGTCTTTGGTGTGCCAGTAGTCAAGCCCGCCTTTGGCGCCGATAATATCGGCCTGGGTGAGTGTACTGCCGAGTAACAGAAAGGATAAGCTGATCGCTTTTTTCATCGGGGTAAGCTTCGTCTTACGATGGAAAGATAGAAATAAGTATGCACTGTACCGCGCGTTCTCCGGTGTGTATTTAGGGTTTTACCGCAGCGCTGTCGCGAAGTCTGCGTCTATTTGTGTGCTGCGTTATTGTTGATTATTCAACGTTGTTTGCGGGAATCTCCGGATTTGCCCCTTGTATGAAGGTTGGTACAGTTGTCCTTTTTTAATGATGGGATTACTCCCTTGCCCCGATTTCTTTCTTGCTCAGCCGGTATTGCAGGTTCACCTGAATTAGCGTCATTGCTTCAGGGCGAGGTTTGCCTGTTAGGGCCTTGGAGCTTTTGGCCTGACAGGAACCGGGTTTTTGATGCAGTGCTGGGCTGGGGCATGAAAGCCAATACGACAAAAGCCATTGCACGCGCGGAACGACTGAAATTACCCTTCTGGCGGTTGGAAGATGGCTTTATCAGTTATCTTGGGCATCCGGCGTTGGGTGACCGTCGTTTTTCCCTGATCGTGGATAAGGTTGGCATTTATTACGATGCCAGGCAGCCTTCTGACCTGGAAAATCTACTGAATAACCCGCAATGGCTGACACCGGAGCTGGAAGCCCGCAGCGTTAATCTTATTGATACCATTTGCACCCACCATATCAGTAAATACAACCATGAGCCGGTTGGGCTGTGGCAGGAGCCTGCTGGTAGCATCGGTAAGCCCAAGGTACTGGTGGTTGACCAGACGTTTGGGGATTGCTCTGTCGCCTGTGGTATGGCAGGTCCGGAAACCTTTCCCGCCATGCTCGATGCAGCATTGCAGGAGAATCCTGCAGCAGAAGTGTGGGTAAAGGTTCATCCGGATGTGGTGTTGGGCACCAAGCAGGGGTATTTCCCGGTGGAACAGGGCCAAATAAAAGGTATTACGGATAGCCGAGTTAAGGTGTTGGCGGATAAGGTGAATGCCCAGTCGCTGTTCCCGCACTTTGATAAGGTGTATGTGGTGACCTCCCAGCTGGGGTTTGAAGCGTTACTGCACAGAAAGCCAGTGGTCTGTTTTGGTATCCCGTTTTACAGTGGCTGGGGATTGACCGATGACCGGGTTCGTTGTGAGCGTCGCGTTCAGAAGCATACACTGGCGAGCCTGTTTGCGGCGGCCTGTCTGCTGTATACCCGGTATATTGACCCTGAAACGGGTGAGCCCTGTGAGCTGGAAGGTGTGCTGGAGCTGGTTGCCCTGCAGCGCAAGTATAAGCAGCCTGAGGTGGATCGGTTGTACGCGCTTGGCTTCAGTCTCTGGAAGCGGGCGTTTGTGAAGGAGTTTGCCAACGGTCTGGCTGATGAAGTGGAGTTTGTGCCCCACCATCGGGCGATACAAAAGCGATTAGCGAAGGATACCGGAAACAGCGGCTTGCTGGTTTGGGGGCGAAAGCCTTTACCGGATGGGTTTGATACAGATTCAATGCCGGTTTGGCGGATGGAGGACGGGTTTATTCGTTCCTGTGGGTTGGGGGCGGATTTACGCCGACCGGCTTCTCTGGTGTTGGATGACAGGGGTATTTATTACGATGCGACTGAGCCGAGTCGACTTGAAAATCTGCTCAATACGTTCGAGCTTTTGCCTGAACAAGTGCAGCGAGGCGAAACGTTAATTTCGCTGCTGCTACAGCAGCGAATCAGCAAGTACAATCTGGGCACCAGTGGGAGCGCACCGTTTGCCGATGCGAAACCTGAGCAGCGTCGTATTCTGATTACCGGGCAGGTGGATTCTGACGCTTCGTTAAAATTTGGCAGCCCGGTGATTTTTCGCAATATTGACCTGCTGGTTCGGGTACGGCAATGGCTGGATGAGCAAGGTATTGATGCCTATGTGGTGTACAAGCCGCATCCGGATGTGGTTCAGGCTGGCAGGCAGGGGCATGTGCCCGAGCCCGAAGCCCTGAAGCTGGCTGACCGGGTGGTGACCGATTGCGATATTTTTGACTGCGTCAGCCAGTGCGATGAACTCCATGTGATGACATCACAAGCGGGGTTTGAGGCGCTGCTTCAGAATAAAACCGTGCATTGCTGGGGCATGCCGTTTTATGCCGGTTGGGGGCTGACTCATGATCATATGGCAGGCAGTGGAATTGACCGTCGTCGGCAGAGCCATCGCACCGTGGCCGAGTTGGTTTATCTGGCACTGTGTGAATATCCCCGTTATGTGCATTGGCAGACCCGGCGGTTTACCACACCAGAGCGGATTGTCGCTGAGCTTTCAAGACAGCGTCTGTCTGATGATGCTTATCGGCACTCTGGCTGGTTTGGACGAAAGCATCGGAAGGTGCAGTTTTTACTGGAAGCGATCAGAGCCTGAAGGAGCGATGATCCCTGACTCTTTTTCAGGTGATAACAAGAAGTACGAGTGATGCAGTCGAAACCGATTCTTTTTCTTCAGGGTCCGCTGGGGCCATTCTTTCGGGAACTGGCCCGGGAGTTTTCTGCCCATGGGTATGTCACCCATAAGATTAATTTTAATGGTGGGGATCGTTTATACGGTGGTGCGGACTGCTGCTTTGATTACACCGGTTCAGCTATTCAGTGGCCTGAATTTCTGGAAAGCTATTTGTCAGAACACCGGATTCAGGCGGTGTTTCTGATGGGGGACTGCCGCTTGTACCATCGGCTGGCCAAACCGATCTGCGAACGGCTTGGGGTTCAGTTTATGGTGTTCGAGGAAGGCTACCTGCGTCCGGACACTATTACTCTGGAACGTGGTGGGGTCAATGATTTGTCAAGCCTGGATTTTTCATTAATAGGGTTGGCATCGGCTTCCAGCCAACGGCTGAGTGCTGAGGTACCTATGCCGCCATCAATGGGTGAGCGTGTGCGGTATGCTGCGCTCTATTATTGGGCTGCCTGGTTTCAACGTAGGCGATTTGCTGGTTATCAGCATCATCGGGCTTTTTCACCCATGGTAGAAGGGGCAAAATGGATTCGTGGCTTTGGTCGTAAATACCTGAACAAGTGGTGTGACCGGCATATTGGACAGAAGTTAACCGGTGAGCTGAGTGGCCATTTTTTTCTTGTAGCATTGCAGGTTCACGATGATTCACAGATGCTTTACCACTCGGATTACCCGTCAGTAGAGGCATTTATTGAAGAGGTGGTTGCCTCTTTTGCGGACAATGCCGATCACAGGGATTTTCTGGTGTTAAAGCATCATCCGATGGATAGGGGGTATACCGATTATCGTCAAATGATTGAACAGCTGGCGCTGCAGTACGGCGTGGTTGGGCGCATTATCTATTGCCATGATATTCCACTGCCTGCCCTGTATCACCATACCCGGGGAGTGGTGACGGTCAACAGCACTGTCGGTATTTCTGCGTTGCTCCATAACCTGCCGGTGAAAGTAACAGGCCGGGCCTTTTACGATATTCGCCACCTGACGTCGCAATGTTCCCTGGATCAGTTCTGGAAGGCTCCCGAGCCGGTGCATTCGGAATTGTTCAATCGTTTGCATTCGATGATTTTTCGTGAGAGTCAGATTAATGGCAGTTTCTTTAATGAGCTGCCGCTGAGTTGTCGTAATGCGCGGCTTTTTTATGAGAAGAAGTTTGAGCCGATCTCCGTAGGAGACATTGTTAATGTGGCTGAGCCGGTGCAAGTGGTAGCTAATGAAGAAGGAGCGGTTGCTTAGCAGCTGTTTATTCATTTTTAGAATTTTAATTTCATTAAATCATTCAAAATAATCTATTCATATCGCTATAGCAATTTAAAACTCCATCAATACTGATAGATATCGCATGAGCAAGGCCGTACAGCGATTTGCTTGAAATGATCAGTAAGGAGTTGTACCAAAATGGAGAAAGGATCTCTCCGCGGCTTTGCCCTGGCGATGGCAATTACCCCCGCATTATCTTCCGCTTATGATCTCACGCCAGATGGTGCTGCCATCGGTTATGGTCACTATCTTCATAATAAAGCTGAACTCAATGATTACCGGGCCAGCCTCCGTTGGGACTGGAATAGAACCTGGTTTGAGGATTCCGACACTTGGCAGTTGACCGGCTTTTCCGATCTGGCCGTGAATTTCTGGGCCAGCCAGCTTGGACCGGAAGATGAGCCAAGCCCAGATGGGGCTGCGGATGTCCACGCTATCAGCTTTTCCCCTGTCTTTCGTCTTGAACATAATACCTCGGACTGGATGCGACTTTTTGTCGATGCCGGGGTTGGCCTCAGTTATCAATCCAAAAAAGATATTGAAAAGAAGTTGAGGTCACCTATCAATATGGGTGGGCATACTCAGTTTGAGATTCGTACGTTGCTGGGGGGGCGCTTTGGTGGGCAGATGCAGTATGAGCTTTCTGCCGGGTGGTTTCACTATTCCAATGCTCATATCCATCCACAAAATGAAGGACTGGATTTTGGAGTCGTACAGTTCGGGTATTGGTGGTGATAGCATCTGAAAGATTATTCAATTGGATCAGGTGGCTAGCCGTGGCCGTTACTTCTTGACGGAAATTTGTCTGACCCATGCCCATGGTTTTGTGTCGGTTGCACAGAACCCTTGCTCTATTTTCTTCCTCAATCGTCAGTGCTCCTTTCACGCATTCCCCCTGTTTCTGAATGGTTTTTTGCGGTGATGCGGGCAGGCCAAATGCATCCCGGTTGGCGGCTCCATTGTCTGTGAATGTTCATCATGTCTCCAGTCTGTTTAAAAAATGGTACAAAATACATCAAACAGTGTTGAAATCTTCAGGGTGAGTGAATAGGATAAATGTTCGGTAGGTAGTTTTCATAAACGAACTGCAGGACTTTCTACATGGACGTAGATGGCACACCGAACCTTCCTCCGGATCTCAACGAGATGAATCAGTCGCTGACCATCATCGTTACGGAGCTGGATAAACTGGACCGCCGTGGCGAAAAATGGCTGGTCATCGCACTGGATGTTATTCGCTGCCGATATGGGCAGGAGGAGGGCAGTCACCCATGAATCACCCGGAGATGGCCAGACGGCTGCAACAGGCCATGGAGTTGGCAGCCATTTCCAGCGTACCCAAACTGGCCCGTAAAACGGGCATTGACCGGGGGTATCTTTACCGGTTGTCCCAGGGCGAAATTCGTACCCCTCATAAGTACCTCGATACACTGGCGGAAGCCATGGGGGTTAGCCCTCACTGGCTGGGCGCCGGAATTGGTGAACCGTACGACCATGAACGCACGGTTCCCCGGCATCGCCGCTACTTCAGAACGGTAACGGTCGTACCGAATGAAGGCGACAGCTACGAGATCGAGGCGGAAGTACCGAATATTTTCAGCAGCCACCGGCATATACCGGTAGAGGAGGAGCGGTATTGCTACCTCTATGTTCCGGAGACCAATGATTATTTTCCGGCCTACACGCTGCTGACGGTAGAGCGGGAATCGCGCCCGGGCCCCGGATTTTTTGTTGCCTGGATCAACGGGGAGGGGCGAAAACGATTGGGCAGTTTTGTGGCCCATTACCAGGGAATGGATTGCGTCTACAGCAAAGATCCTGATATGGAGGTGATCGGCAGAGTGAGAAACATGGACTACTGGCAGGCAGAACCCAGTGAGGAGGCGGTCAGAACGTAAAAGGGGTGATGATGGACCATGAACAATAACAACAGGGCTGTTAACACTATGCGATTACTCGATTACGATCCGGAAAAGGATGAGGTGCTGGTCGACAAGGCTGGCCTGACTACACACCGAAAAATCCGAACCTTCATAGAAACCGGTCAGGTGGATGACTTGAACCGACAGGATCGGGCCAGGCTCCACAAGCTGTTGCAAGGCCATCCGTTTGTGTTCACCGATCATTGTACCTTCGGTGGGCACTCTTTCTCAGTCTCCTCACAACATACCCTGCTGCGGCTATTGCGCCTGGCGTATATGGTGGCGGTCTTTCTCTGCCCGCTGGCGTTTCTCGGGCAAACTGAGGTGCTGGGGGTTATCCTGACGGGAGCATCACTTTCCTTTTCGCTGTCCTTTACGTTTCTGGATTGCATTTCAGAACTCTACGGGTATCGGCGGGCCAGAAGTTTGGTGGTGGATGTTTCTGCCGTACTGGTGGTGGTCGGTCTGCTGGGGCAGTGGTGGGCTGAATGGATGGGGTTGGACCCACTGATCAGGGAACTGACTGATAACTTTATGGCCCTGGGGTGTGCCCTGTTTGTAACCGATATGGTCAATATCTTGATTTTTCAAAAGCTCCGCAGAAAAGTGCAGAACCTTGGCTTTGTGATTCGCTCGGCTTTATCGTCTGTGATTGCCATGGTGATCTTTACGCCGATCGGCGGTTTTATTCGCTTTGGTGAATTTTGGCATAATGATGCAGTGAGCGAATTGATCAAGGACACCACGTTGTCAAAGATCATCCTGTCACTCTGTTTTCTGGTTATCGGCACGGTGATTGTGCATGGAACCCGGCAGTGGCGTCGTGAATACGTGAAGTAGGGCTTCATTATAAACTGGTCGTGTAGTTAACAGGCAGAGACCCGAGCGGGAAAGTGGGGCTAAATAGTCGCGGCAAGCCTGAGTCGGGTCAGTCCATCCTCTTGCAATAGGTAATCCGGCCCTGGTGATCTGGTCACCGTCAGGGGCTACACAATGTCGGGCACACTGATCCGGTGAGACATTGGTCAATCAACCTGACCGGGGACTTCATCGAATTCGGCAGTTTCTGGCTGATAGTATTGTCGTTCGATCCATTCCAGTGCCTTCTGAAAAGCACGTTCACCGTATTTGGCACAGCTGAAACGACGGGTGTGAACGGTCTCCGATGTGTCGCCTTCCTCAAGCTGAAATCGTGCCTGCCAGCCGGTTTGCCCATCCCACAGTGTGTATTTTTCGATGTTTATCATGACTGGTGATGATTCCCTGTGTTGTGGATTGCAGGTCTGGCGTCAGCCCGTCCTCCTGAAGGTGCGCGATTATTAACCACTTGGAAGGTGTAAGTATCGATACGTATCAAAACTTATTGTTGCCACGTTTTGACAGGGGAGTCCATGGTTGAATCGTGTTGCAGGCTAATAGCTTTCCAACTCTGATATGGCCATCTGTTTCCGTTCCGGGCTGGTGTGGAGGTATTTGGCGGTGACATCCAATGACTCATGGCCCATCAGTTCCTGGATGGTGACAAGATCCACTCGAAGCTCAGCAAGACGGGTGCCGAAGGTATGTCGCAACCCATGGAAATCGATTTTGCCGGTCAGTCCTGCCGCTTCCCTGGCTTTATACCAGCGTCGGTCTATGTGCTTGTGACTGGCTCTCTGACCAGAGCTATTTGGGAAGACCAGGTCGGTGTGGCCTGTTTGGTCGAGCCAGTCTGTGAGAATGGTGGCTGATATGACGTTTAGGGGAATGTAGCGGGTTTGTAGTGATTTGGTGCGTGCTTTCTTTTTAGGATGGCTGTCGGAATGATCCCCCATACCCACCACGGTAATGACTCCGGATGCGAAATCAATGTCGTTTACCTTGAGGTTGAGCAGTTCACCTTTACGCATACCGGTGTGGATGGCCACCATGACTAATGGCCGGAGCATATCGGCAAACTTGCCTTCGTACTGGTTATCCAGTTCCCGACGGTAATCGTCGTATTGATCCAGACCGGCCATGAGTTTTTTCTCATAGTCACGGGTCAGGTATTTGATCTTTTTGCTCTTGTCCTCTTTGAGCCGTTTGACTTCGGACATCGGGGTTTTCTCCAGATAACCCGCAGCGACCGCTTTGGTCAGAATGCCCCGAAGATCGTTCATAATCCGGTTGCCACCCGATGGGGCTCCGGGGTAATTGTTGAGCCACTTGCTCATATCAAAGGCGGTAATCTGGGACATGGGCTTATCAAGCCACTTTGCGAAATGACGTTTGATATTTTTCTCGGCTTCGTCCGCCGTTATTTCGGGGGTGACGCTTCTGAAGTCGCCTTCAATAAAAGCCCGCAGGGTATTTTGTCGATTTTTTTCAATCGCCTTGCGACGCTCTCGCTTTTGTTCCTGCGGGTCGTTCCCCGTTGCCACATCCCCAGAAGCTGCTCGTGCCATCGTCCGGGCCTGTTCGACGGTGATCTCCCCATGTTTGCCAAGGGGGTGTTTTCGGTTGGTTCCGGTAACGGGGGATTTGTATTCGTAGTAGAAGTACTTGCCGGTTTTCTTTAACTGGCAGGAGAACCCACGGATCTCATTGTCCCTAAGGGCTTTCTCACCCATTTTTGATACACTGCTTTCAGTGATTTTCTTGATCATCTCCCTCAACCCCAATCATTGTTCATTGATTCGGAATAAATTCGGACTCATTCTGCCGAAACGGTATTGCAACTTTCTGGTATGATCTTACTAGTTAGCTCATAATGCCAGATATATCAAGGGGTGTAGGGTTGTTTATTATTGGTAATATAGTGCCTAGTAGCAGGGGTTCTACGATTTTCCCTCCCCATGTGAGAGTAGGTCATCGCCAGGCACCACTATTTACCTTGAGCTCGCTCAAGGCTGCAAACCCCGATAGAGCAATCTGTCGGGGTTTTTGCTATGTGTGGTGAAAAACTATAGAAAGGGAAATGAGATCACGGCAAACATTTTGAAGATGCCCATGATCAGGCTCATCAACATTGCCCAGCCAAAGTTCTTGATCTCAAATCCATCAACCAGCTTGCTGGAGAAGACCAGGATCAGAGCATTAATAACCCAGGTAAATAATCCAAGAGTAAGAATCGTGATTGGTAGCGCTAATATCATCAGAATGGGTTTAACCAGAAGGTTTAGGCAGGTCAATACCAAGGCAACAATAAAGGCTATCGAATAATTTTCAATCTCCACTCCCGGAAGAAGACGGGCAGAGATAAAAATAATAAATCCATAAATCGCCAGAATGGCTATCTGTACCAGCAGAAATAAAAGTATATCCATCAAACTACCTTCAATGTTTTACAGCAATCACTGCATTGTAGGTCACTATGGTACAGGCAAATGAGTTCTGTCGGTCCAGTGATCACATCAACAGGTAAAGCATACGGCAGTGTAAAATTATTGCTTTGCGTTTTAATCCCCTGCACACTGTGGCCAGCTCGCATCCTGTGATACGACAACTGCATAAATAATAAGAAAAAAAGGGGCTTATATGTTTGTCCTACGCCGAGTCTTACAGGCTTTTCTGGTTCTGTTCTTTTTAGTGACCGCAGGCCTTTACTTTATCTGGTATCAGCTCAATCCCTCTCCTCCTGACCAACAGGTATTTCTGAACTCAACGGTACTGACAATGGATCAGGAGAACTACACTGCAGAAGCGGTGCTGGTTGAACAGGGTATTATTATTGCCGTTGGCTCAGAAGAGGCTGTTCTAAGTCAGGCCTCACCAGAGGCAGAGTATATCGACCTGGCAGGAAAAACACTGCTACCCGGATTTATCGAAGCCCATGGTCACTTTCCTGGTAGCGGCTTAAGTGCTGTTGCAGCTGATTTGAACAGTCCCCCTATTGGCAGTACGTTGTCTATCAAGGATGCACTGAACGAATTGAAGGTAATGGGTGACGCAACCCCTGAAGGAGAGTGGATCATCGGTTTTGGCTTCGACGATACCATGATTCTGGAGAAGCGCTTCCTGAGCAAAGAAGACCTTGATCAAGTTTCAACAGAGCACCCTGTCGCAGTACTTCATATTTCCGGACATATGGTCATGATCAATACACTGGGCCTGGAAATCATGGGAATAACTCGTGACAGCAAGGACCCAACAGGTGGAGAGATTGTAAGAGACAGTAAGGGCAACGTTACTGGGTTACTGAAGGAAAAAGCGCAGGATCCTGTCGTTGCTGCAGCATTGAATCTGTCTTTGGTAAGAATCGCTGAAATGCTCCAGAAGAGCCAGCAGGAATATCTGGAAAAAGGGGTGACGACGGTTCAGAGTGGCCTTACCAATATTGATAAATGGAAGCCTTTGGCGTTCGCGGCCAGGTTTGGTTTCTTTCCCCAGCGATTAGTTATATGGCCCGATATTTCGATGGCTGATGGTATTTTGGATGGAACTGTCATCACCGATGTAATAAGTCTTCAAAACACCAGTTTAATTTGACCTCCCGATTAACCCTTTTCTGGCCGATTGTTTTCCTGTTGGTATCAAGCAGGGAGCAGCGCCATGACCAATCGAGAGGAC
>NZ_LUKQ02000449.1 GCF_001647025.1 Endozoicomonas atrinae | reverse complement strand
CGTACCGCTGACCGATTGCCTGCTTGTGTTCTCCTGCCCAGACGGCAAGCCTGATCTCCTGGTTGCGGATCCGGGCAGCCATCTGTTGCGGGATATACAGCAGCATGCCGCCGAACCGGGTTGCTAACTTCTGGGCGGCTTCCATGCCGATGACTGCTACTATGGGCGATTCGGCGCTCGGATTTGATGCAATGTATTTCCGCTGTCCCCCTAAAGCGCGTTCCAGCTTGAGGGTGGTTTCTTTGCCCAACAGCTCGATGATTTCCGGTTCGCTGCTCACCGGGCCTGTCCGTACCGGGCGATCAATAGGGCATCCGCCCGGTTATGGTCTTTCTTCCGGGTCAGGGGGGCAGATGGGTAAAGCTCCAGTGCCCGGGTTCTGGACACGTCTTTGTCTTTGTTGATGAGGTTGGCTCTGCGTTTCCAGGTGACGGGGGTGATGTACGTCAGCGGTAGGTTAAGGGCACTGATGACGCCTTCAATGGCTCCGAAGCTGCGCCCCATATTGAACATGGAGGTGACGCCCTGTTTCGGCATGGCGTTCACTTTTTCCAGATAGACCATCGCTATCCGGTCAGCGTCGCTTTCCCACTGTTTTAAAATGTCGGCGGTGCCATAGGTGAAAATGCGCTGCTTTTTGCCTTCGCTGACCGTAGGAAAATCGACAACCGCATGCAGCTGGAGCGTGTCGGCGTTGATGGCCGCCATTGCGCCGGTGATGCCCGGGTCTATACCTATCAGGAGCCTCATGACGTCGGCCACCAAGTGGTGCAGGGTGTTTGCCGAACTGTGCATAACCTGGGATTGCCCGCCTGAATTTTACCAGCCTGTTGAGCCGCCAACAGGTATTCAGGAAAACTGACATCCAGCCGGTTTAACCTCCGGGACAGTTCAGCGGCTGTTAATCCAGGCGCATTCATCACGACCTCAATGGCATCCTGCATGGAAGTGAAGCAACGTTTATATTGCGGCTCAATGCTGTTCATTCCGTTGATATCCCTGTTTAACGGTCGTTGCGTTTTCTTCTTGTTACTGAAACGACACTCATTCAGGCTAATCCGCAATAAACGACTCGTCAACCGCATTTCCGTTTTACAAAATAAAAATACAAGTTATTAACTGCCTCTTAAACTGAATTTCCCAAGCAGATCGTTTAACAGAAGGGCTTGCACAAATAAAACTATGCGTTTAATTTATAAAAATGCTCCCCTCATCCAACGACGTTTCACTTGTCTCGGGAGCATCTCTAAGGGATTGGGAGTCATTGCATGTCAACACTTGGCGCTCGTTTAAAAAGCGTTCGCAAAGAACGCGGAATCAGTCAGGCAAAACTGGCTGAAGCTGTGGGTTCGAGGCAAAGCAGCATCAACGACATCGAGTCTGGACGCAATAAATCATCCACTTATCTGGTCAAAATTGCCGAATTCCTGAATGTTGATCCATCCTGGCTGGAAACCGGCCATGGGGAAATTCGGGGGGTAGGGGTTGAAGTCGTCAAGCAGGGTGCACCCCTGCCACTATTCGACTGGAAAACCATCGTGGAGATTGCGCGTGATGGTCGGTTTAACAAGCCGCCACTGGATGTTCTATATCGCTGTCCAATTAAACACTCTGAAAAAGCCTATACGACGGTTTTACACCAGCATCTGGAAGGAATAGCAAAAGGTTCCGTGCTCTTTCTGGATGCGGTTGGTCATTACAATAATGGTGACATTGTTATGGTGGCCTGGCCGGGCAGTAATATGGCTGATCTCAGACGTCTGGTATCCAATGGAAGCCGGACATTTCTGAAGTCTTTGGATACCAGTTTCGATGCAGAACTGGCGATGAGCGAATGTCGCCTGACCTGTGTTGCGGGCGGACAGATTAATGTTGCGCAGTCTTCTGATGACTCACTACCGGAAGCAATTCTTGTCGGTCGACTATTTTTTGTAGGGATACGTTTCGACTAACTCAGGAGTTTCGTTGTTGGGTGCTGTTTCGAATCTTTGATCCTTGGATTAAGGAGAATGGCATTGTCAAAATCCGATACTGAGACCTGTGTCAGGGTCGCTCACTCATCACTCTATCTCTGTATAGAAAATTGTGACGTTGGCACAGAGACAGTGATTATCAGCTCTCATGGAGAAAATCCGCTGAACATATACCGCAACGCCAATAACAATAAATCGCCGGCTTCTGAGTCTGGTCGTGTGGTCATGATGGGTTACCCGGTAAATCCACGCCCTGTGACCGAACAAACCAAGTAAACGCACTTGAAGGGGCTTTAATGCCCCTTTAGTTGGGAATATAAAAACGCATTTCCGTTTGAATTACGCAAAACACCATTCTAAATTACCCACATTGCAATAGAGAAAGCGATAAGGAGGTCGTTTATGAACCCTGGAATCTATGACAATCTGCCAGAAATGGACTACCACGGGGGCGCTGGCCTCTCTGCGTCCACCCTGGTCGAAATGGGCCGTTCCCCTGCCCACTGTAAGGCAAAGCTCGATGGCCTGCGTGAAAAGC
>NZ_LUKQ02000448.1 GCF_001647025.1 Endozoicomonas atrinae | reverse complement strand
AAGAGAAAGACTACCTGCGGGACGTAGCCCAGTTGAGCTGCATTGCCTGCCGGATCAATAACCGGACCACAACCCCGGTGGAAGTGCATCACCAGCGCAGTGGTACCGGGCTGGGCAGGAAAGCCAGTCACTTTGACACGCTGCCGCTGTGTCCTCTGCATCATCGGTTCAGTAAATACGACTCTGTCCATCTGGCCCCGGTAATGTTCAGGAAACTCTACGGACGGGAAAGCGATCTGGTGAAGCAGACCCGAAAGGATGTGGAGAACTACCGCAAAACCTTTGTCGGCTATGTGGGGGAGAGCTGACCATGTACCGGACACTGGAACAGGCACTGCACCGGATATTCGGCGTACCGGAACTGATGATGAACAACGCACGCTGGCAGAGAGAAACCAATACCGGGTATCGCCGGACATCGGCCAACCCGGTGGCAAGCACCCGTGACGAACGGCTGGGGGAGGATGGCGTTTATCAGGGCTATCTGCGGCAACGGATGACCTCGGAGCTGCACGACATTCTGACCATTCGTTATGATGACGACCACAGCAAGCGGGTCACGGCCTTTCAACGGCTACAGCACCACTTTCGCACTGATGAGAGGCTGCCCAAACCGTTTCGCAGTAATCCGGTACTGTTGCGTCTTTGGCTGATGCACGAGCTGCAACACCCTGCGCTACGGCATCACAAGGGTAGGGTAACCATCAAGGACAAGGGCGAGAGTACCGTCTACCGCTGGCAGCAGAAGTGCCGGACGGTCTGCTGTGAGTGGGTCCGACTGGCGGAAGATGAGGCACAGGCCCTGCTGGAACAGGCTGGCGTGATTCAATATGGAGAATGAACATGGATGACAGATTGGCATACGGTGATTTCAGGTTTAGCAAAAGGGACATCAGGACCGTGGATGCCACTGTGGTCAACCGTTATCGTGACCCGAAACGCGCTTACCTGCCCATCGACGAGGAACAACTGCAAGGGATCATCAGCAGCAGTAAGGAGGTTGTGGATAAGGCTATTGAAGAAGCTATTTTTCAAGCCCGTTTTGCACAAAAGGCTGAACGGTGGAATCGGCAAATAAGGTGCTTGGGTGATTTACCTGATGAATTTCTTTCGGATACTCACCAGACTCCAGAAGACACGATCCGCGCCCTAATGAGCAATCCGAAACTGGTTAAGAAATTAGTGATCGAATCGGACGATACCAGCGACATTGAAACCCTGTTGCTGGATAAGGTAGCCAGAGCGTTCAGGGGGTGTCCTCAGCTAAAACCCAGCAGCCTGATAGCTCTGTGGTATGGAACCCCGGAGGGGGAGATGTTGCAGGCGATTGTGAGTCAATAGTGTACTACAATGTAATACACTCATAACCGGAGGACGATCAATGAGTGTATCCAGTGTTCGCCTGAATCAGGACATTGAAGAACCACTAAACCGTTTGGCCAAAGTGATGAGTCGCAGTCGCAATTTTCTGATCAACGAGGCGGTTCGTGAGTACATCAGGAAACATGCCCGTGAAATGCAGGAATGGGACGAGACACTGGAAGCCCTTGATCAGGTTCGCAGGGGCGATACTGTGGACGGTGATGCGGTCATGGCTTGGCTGGATAGCTGGGGCAGTGACAATGAACTGGAGGCACCTGAATGAAACTCAGGTTCTCCAGAAGTGCCGTTGATGATCTGAAACGACTACGGGCGTTTATTGCTGAAAAGAATCCGGCAGCAGCCAAACGCATGGCCTCTATTTTGACTGGAAAAATCAGACACCTGTGTGAACAGCCAAGGATGGGGGTTCTGGTGGGGCAGGAACTGAACCCCTGCTTGCGTGATCTGATTGTCGGTCACTACACGGTGCGTTATCTGGCCAACGATAACGAAGTGGTGATCTTGAAGGTATGGCATCACAAGGAAGATACTTCCACCCTTGACATAAAGTGAGAGTAAACATACCGTAAATATACATGCTGGGAAATTACCCGGTCACTCAACCATTCCCAGCTTGAATCCTTCTCAAAGAACCTGCTTAACAGCGGGTTTTTTTATGTCCAGGGATGGACGGTATCCTGAAAATGCACGACTGCATGGATGCAGGAGCTAGAGCAACGCAGGAGCAGTTGCCGTGAAGCAATTTTCAGGGTATGCCGGTTATCAAATCACATCCAAGCTACACCACTAAAAAAAAGGGACACCATGTACCGCTTTTCCGCTTCGTCCAAACGGCATCTGGCCAGTTGCGATGAACGGCTTCAGCGTGTCTTCAACAAAGTGATCCGGCACTACGACTGCACCATCATCTGTGGCCATCGGGGCAAGGTTGCCCAGACGCTGGCCTTTGAAAGTGGTAAGTCGGAATTGCAGTGGCCGAACAGCAAGCACAACAGTCTGCCCAGTAAGGCGGTGGACGTGATGCCCTTTCCGCTGGACTGGTTCGACTACCAGCGAGCTGCCCACTTTGCCGGGTATGTGCTTGGCATTGCCGAGGGCATGGGTATCAAACTGCGCTGGGGCGGTGACTGGGAC
>NZ_LUKQ02000447.1 GCF_001647025.1 Endozoicomonas atrinae | reverse complement strand
AAGCACCGCAAGAGATCATGCAGGCACTGGTGGAAGCAGGCGAGGAGTTTGCTTTGTTCTTTGACGGCATGAACGAAGCGCAGTCCGGAAAACCGGTGAGCATTACCATGCACCGCTTGAAGTTTTCACCAGTACAGGGGCTGCCCTTTATCAGTGACGAATTTGCCGAAGTTTCAATGGAGTTTGAGGTGTTGAGAGACAGCAGCATTGGCGGTGTTGGCATGTCGCAGTTTATAAAAGTAGTGCAGGCGCTTTAGGGCGCCATTTTTTAAAAATATGATTTGGAGTTCTGAAGGGTCCAATGAACATAATTGGCAAGAGCGTCATTGCGATTCTGTTCTATATAACCTGCAATCTGATTATATGAAGAACCAACGTATAAATTCTGATTATCACGACTAAATGTTATCGAAAGGTGAGGGAACTCTATCTCGAACTTTGCTGATACATAAACAAAAAATAACCCACCATCAAATCTGCCTGCAGTAATAGCGCCTCTTTCATCAACACCATCTACATTCTGTATTTTTAAATCGCCCAGATTAATTTCTTTACCTTCACAATGTGAGTGAAATGTTGTTTGAAATTCAGATTCCAGCCATGACTCTATATTTTCTGACGGAAGAGGCTTTTGCAAAATTTGAAATTCATAGACACACCTTTCTTTTGCTTTGCTAAGCATTTTACTGTCAATTATATGGTACATGTCGCTATTGACGGTTCTTAGGCTTAATAAAGAGGGTAGTGGTAGCCTCTCTGCAATATTTAGTCGTAGCTCAGGAGGTAGCGTTGTTAATAAGTCAGGCTTGTGACTTCTAACACGACGTACATTAAAACAAGATACATTTTGCTGATTGCCTGAATTATTTTGATTTTCTCTTGGTTCTCGATAAAAGCATGTCAATAATTTCCTGATCATATTTGTAGAAAAACCTATTGTGGTTGCATAGGAATGATATTTAATTATTAGCCTTTGCTTGCTTGCTTGCTTGCTTTATTTAACGGCTCTTTTTTGTATGACCAGCTAATTAAAAACTCCCCATGCTGACCGGGTACCCACAAAGGAACCCACACCATGGCCAGCAATAACAGTGTACTCAATATCGTTATCCGGGCTCGGGATTTAGCCAGGGGAGCCCTGACCAAAGTCACTGCCCGGTTACGCACCATGGGCAGAGCCAGCCAGCAGACCGAACACCGCTTTGCCAGTTTAGGCCGTAGCATTCGCAACCTGGTACTCACCAGCGTGGGCTTTTACGCCATCAAAAAAGCGATGCAGGGGGTATTGAATACCGGGGATCAGTTTGAACGGTTGGAAGTACAGCTGAACGCCATCATGGGCAGCATGGCCGAAGGCGAGCAGGCAATGGCGTGGATAAAGGAGTTTACCAAGAACACCCCATTGGAGCTGCAGGAAGTCGCTGACGCCTTTACCGCTTTGAAAAACTTCGGGCTAGACCCGATGGATGGTACCTTGCAGGCCATTGTCGACCAGACCTCCAAGCTCGGTGGCGGCATGGAGCGTTTGAAAGGGATCAGTCTGGCATTAGGGCAGGCTTGGGCAAAGCAGAAGCTCCAGGGCGAGGAAATTCTGCAGCTGGTCGAGCGAGGGGTGCCCGTTTGGTCACTATTGGAGAAGGTGACCGGCAAGAATACCCAGGAACTGCAGAAGCTATCCAGCGCCGGCAAGCTGGGCAGAGAAGCCATCAAGGGGCTGATTGACGAGATCGGCAAAAGCAGTGCGGGAGCCGCCAAGGCCAACATGGGACTGCTTAGTGGTCTGATGTCGAATATGGCCGACCGTTGGACAGAGTTTAAAGACAGCGTCGCCGATGCCGGATGGCTCGATTACGTTAAGACGCAGCTGACCGCATTCGGTAACAAACTGGATGAGTTGGGGAAAAACGGCAAGCTGCAGGAGCTGGCGCAAAAGATCAGCGACGGGTTTATCAGCATGGCGGAGTCAGTACGGTTGTCGCTGTCGTCGATTTCCTTTGAACAATTCGTCCAGGGAGCCACAGAAGCCTTTAACAGCGTCAGCACCGTCCTCGGCAAGATGCGCTCCGCTTTTCAATTCACCAGTAACACCATCAAATTTTTCTTCAACAGCTTTCTGGTGGCGGTCAAAGGGTTTGCGTCGGCCTATACCGGCATTTTATACGGGGTCGTGAAAGTTTGGCAGGAAGTCACCGACGCCCTGGGGCTGGATGGCATTGCTGAAAAATTGAAAGGAACAACGGACTACTTAAAGTCATTGACGAAAGAGTTCGCCTCACAGGCCGCCGACGATGCCAACGACGTTAAGGACTCGCTGACCGGAATATGGGACACCTTTGCAGAAGAAAGCGAAGCCGCTATATCCAAAAGCACCGACACGGTTAAGACGATGACCGACAGCCAGAAGCTGCTCTGGCAAAATTACGCCGATGAATTAATTGCAAAACAAAAAGACATCCAGGAGGAGGTGACCAACACCGCTGACACTGCCAAAGGGGCTTTTAAAGACGCCGCCGAAGCGATGGCACAGATCAGCAACGCCGACACCCGAACCG
>NZ_LUKQ02000446.1 GCF_001647025.1 Endozoicomonas atrinae | reverse complement strand
ACCATTCGCACCGGAGTTAAACAGCTCAGAAAGGCTATGGGAGTGGATGCGGGAGCATGACTTATCAAACAAAGCATTTTCAGGTTATGAAAATATTGTAGATTGTTGCTGTGAAGCTTGGAATAACCTTTGCAGCGAAGCTGGTCGACTGTTCAGTCTGTGCTCCCGTGATTGGGCAGTTATACAGTAGTTAGAAAATTCAATTGGTATTACCTTCTGATAGAAGACGCATAATCAGAGGGGTAAAGTCACTGTCAGAAGAAACAATACAAAATGCGTCCATGTTCTTGGTGTAGAGAGTATCCATGGCATCAATGGTCATGGCCATATCGGTGGCGTTCTTGCCTTTGGTCAAATCAAACTGCTGAACTGGCTGGATCGCGTACTCGTGAAGCTGCTCCTCCCACCCTTTAATTGTGTGACTCTTCCAGTTTCCGTAGGCTCTGCGGATGCTTACGACACCATACTTGGCCATTTCAGAGAGGATCTTCTCAATTTTTCTGGCGGGAGCATTATCGGCATCAATAAAGAGGGCGATCTTCTGGTTGGACTCTGCCATTGGCATTCCCTGCTGCTTATTATTCTTGTCTATGGGTAAACAGTGTCCGATGATTTTCAGCAATTTGCAAAAAATGGCGATGAGGAAAGGTTCGGGACAGGCCTGAAATCAATAGCGTGTTGACAGGATGGTTATAATCGGCGGATTTCAGGCTTGGGCTGGCCGGCCATAAAGTTCATTACTGTCGTCATGTCCGGCAGTGTTTCTCTGGCCCCAAGGCCCTGACAGCAAATTGCTCCAGCAGCACTGGATAACAGCATATTATCTCTGAAGGAGAGTTGATTAATAAGGCCGGAACAAAAAGCACCATGAAATGCATCACCGGCTCCCATGCCATCAATACAATCGACTTGCCATGCTTTCAGGTGACCTTTCACGCCTTCCCAGCTCCAGATCGCTCCCTCGCTATCGAGGGTGACAATAAAACAGTGGCACAGTTTACTGAGAAGATGAATCGCCTTGTTCAGGTCTCTTGTTCCGGCATACTCCAGGGCAAATTGCCGGGAGCTGATAACAATATCCACATGACGACTTAAATAATGTGTGTCCGAAGTCAGGTGGCCGGCATCTAGAACGGTTATTGCATTAATGCGCTTTGCCAGAGCCAACCATTCGAGGCTGCTCGTTTTATTCTGTCCATCAAAAAGTATAACCCTGGGGGATAGATTGTACTCACCTGCAGAACGGAAGGTTGGGATATTATAATCCGTACTGACAATGCTGGTTGGTAACCCGGATTGACCGATGATGATTGATACTGGGGAAGGTATTGAGCTACGGCTGACCAGGTCCAGATTAACCCCTTCTCTGGCTAAATCATGGTATTGGACTTCACCAAAAACATCAGTGCTGATTGAGCCTGAAAATCCAACGGTACAACCCAGTCTGGCAGCAGCGACTGCCGTATTGGGGGCAACTCCGACACCATTGTAATTTAACGACGAAGCCGTTTGCTTTTGATTTGGTTTAAACCCTTCGTCGGTGAGTACATTGACATCAAAAGCTGAAACACCATGACAAATCAGTGTTAATTCATGCAATGCAGGTATTGGGCGTGGTACTCGTGCTCTCCAGTTTTTTACGGAAATATAGTTGATTCCTGGCCAGTCAGAAATGATGAGTTTGTCCCGGAGTGGAGGTGGCTGAATAGCAAATACTTTGTTCCCCAGTTGATATCTAGTCCATTTATGCTTGAGATTGATATATCTCCACATTAAGCTGCGCTCAGCAGTAGAGTCGTAATTTATGATGACTGCCTGGGGAGAGAGCCCTGGATTGGCTCCAGATGATGTACAGGACCAATAGAGACCAATAACAATGACTGAACAGACTCCTTATCACTTGCTGGGTGGTGATGAAGGCATTCGAGCACTGGCCAATGCATTTTATGATGCAATGGATGACCTGCCGGAAGCTGAGCACATTCGGAAGATGCATGCCCGTTCTCTGACCGATGTTAAAGAGAAGTTATATGAGTATCTCAGTGGATGGCTAGGTGGCCCTCACCTTTATCTTGAAAAATATGGAACTGTCTGTTTAACCGATCCGCACAAACCTTATGATATCAGTGAGTCAGCACGCGATCAGTGGCTCTATTGCTGGGAAAAGGCACTTGACCAGGTAGGTGCTACTGATGAACTGAAAGGTATGTTGAAAGAGCCAATCTTTAGACTGGCAGATTTTATGGTCAATCAGCGATAGTATTGAAGAAGCATTCTATAGGCTTGGGGCAGATTGTCTGCTGTTTCAAGCCCACATAACTGCAATGGGGCTAGCAGCGTTCAATATCCCATTCTAGGGAGCCTGTAAATAATTCTGTGTAAACGCCACCAAAACTATTACTCCTTGAACCGGTCAGGAAACATAATTTCAAACCGGTTCATGGCTGCTTTCCAGTTCCTGATCGGCATGGTCCATTTCTCGGAAGCTTTTTCCATGGCCAGATAGATTACCTTCATGACTGACTCATCAGTCCGAAAAATCTTCCGGTTCTTGATCGCCTTACGAATGACGC
>NZ_LUKQ02000445.1 GCF_001647025.1 Endozoicomonas atrinae | reverse complement strand
GTATAAAAATGGATGCTCCTGCCACCCCTCAAATATAAATAATATTATTGATTAACAATGCCTTATATGTCATTTGTGGGAAGTTTAATACTTATCCTAGCCGCCACCAATTAGCGTAGCGGCTAGGCCATACAGCCCCTTTTCTTTTAAAACGCCTGTTCATTTTTGAAACTTTATTGATCCTTCCTGCCAGTCCTTTCTGGATGGACTCTGTTGATTTTCAGTAAAATAGCCGTTAACTCACAGACAAAACCTAATAAAAGTGCATACAATTCTTGCTATTCATCATGAAAATAGCGTACTGCTATAAGGTAAGTACTGTATGTTTTTTCTGAGTGCTGGCTTGATCAACTAGCCTTACGGCTAAGTGTTATCGCCGCCCAATTGCCATGTAAAACTGTTAGAAATAATGGAGTCAGTTTGAAGCAAAGGCTTGCCACAATTTTTCAGTTAGGTTTCCCCATCATGCTGGCCATGCTCTCGCAGAGTATGATCAATCTGGTGGATGCTGCACTGGTGGGTCCCCTGGGGGAGAACGCCCTTGCCGCTGTCGGTGCAGGCAGCTATGCGAACTTTGTAGCGCTATCGTTGATGACTGGCCTTTCCGCTGCCATTCAGGCTCAGGTGGCCCGCCGCGTAGGTGCTGGCCGCCTTGATGAGTGTGCAATGCCAACCAATCACGGATTGATCATCGCATTCTGCTTTGCCATGCCGCTCAGTATTATTCTGGTTATGACGGCTCCCTGGTTGCTGGATTTATTTGATCAAAGCTCCCCTACCTTCAAAGGGGAGGCAACCGACTATTTTCAGATTCGAGTGATGGCCCTTACCGCAGCGGCGATGAACCTCTCATTTCGTGGCTTCTGGAATGGTATTGGTGAGCCCAAAGGGTTTCTTAAACTGCTGGTCTGCACTCATATTTGCAATGTTATTCTCAGTTTCATACTGATTTACGGGAAACTGGGTTTGCCCACCATGGGAGTAAAAGGGGCCGCCCTGGGAACCTTATTGTCCATGTACCTGGGTGCTTTTCTCAATCTATGGATTCTCAATAAGCGCGCCAGAAAATACGGCTTTTTAACACGCTGGAAAAACTGGGCGGCATTAAAACGTCTGGTATTTCTTGCTGTTCCCGATTCCCTGCAACAAACCTTGTTTGCTCTTGGCATGATGATGCTATTTGCCATTGTTGCCCAATTGGGTATCAGTGAAATGGCCATTGCCCATGTTCTGCTGAATATCTCTCTGATGTTGATATTACCGGGCCTGGGTCTGGGAATGGCCGCCAACACACTGGTCAGCCAGAGCCTTGGCGCCCGTGAGCCAGAAGTGGCCTGGCGATGGGGACAGGAAGTGATGTATACCGCCAGCGCTGTCCTGCTGGTACTCAGTCTGCCATTAATCTTTATTCCAGAGGCCGTTCTGTCGCTTTTCCTTCATGACCCATCACTGCTGGCAATGGGAGCAATACCATTGCAATTAACGGGTATTGGCTTAGTTCTTGACGCCCCGTCACTGGTCTTTGTTCAGGCCCTACTTGGGGCTGGTGCCAACCGAACCGTGCTCTGTATCCGCTTTATTGCCCAATGGCTTATCCTCCTGCCACTATGCTGGCTTATTGGCCCTATTCTGGGGCTTGGGCTTACTGCAGTCTGGGCAGTACCGACACTGCAACGAATGATAACCTCGGTAAGCTTCCTGGCTGTCTGGCGCTCACGCCGGTGGAGTAAAATACAGGTTTAAAGATATTGCTAAAGAAGATTTACCTCAGGCATTACCATAGGGTAAGAAGATGCAACCTGAGTGGTGTGGTCATTTTAAATGAGTAATTAGCAACGCTGAATGAATCAAATCATGATGGGTTTTCAGATTGATCTCATCACTAATTGCAACACCCGAAATCATTACATTGAAGGTGTATGAAAATTCAGTGCCCTATTCAGGGCACTGAACTGAAGACACAGAAGTGTCAGTTGGCGATGAATCGTGTTTTTAAGAGCCTGTAAATAATTCTGTGTAAACGCCACCAAAACTATTACTCCTTGAACCGGTCAGGAAACATAATTTCAAACCGGTTCATGGCTGCTTTCCAGTTCCTGATCGGCATGGTCCATTTCTCGGAAGCTTTTTCCATGGCCAGATAGATTACCTTCATGACTGACTCATCAGTCCGAAAAATCTTCCGGTTCTTGATCGCCTTACGAATGACGCTATTCAAGGACTCAATGGCATTCGTTGTATAAATCGCTTTTCGGATATCTTCAGGATAGTCGAACAGAGTAATCAGGTTATCCCAGTTATTACGCCAGGACTTACCAATCGATGGGAATTTCTCCCCCCAGGCTTCTTCAAAGGCTTCCAGCTCCATTTCTGCTTCTTCAGCAGTCGCTGACCGGTAAATCCGTTTCAGGTCGCTGGCGACGCATTTACGGTCCTTGTAGGAGACGTATTTCAGCGAGTTACACCAATTTCATTTTCAAAATATGTCACGAATTCTGCGATTGCCTTTATACTTTAAATAGCCTGTTGTTCATCCCGTTAATGTCATGCCTAAAACTCCCGATTTTCCTGAAAACTTTCACGATGCA
>NZ_LUKQ02000444.1 GCF_001647025.1 Endozoicomonas atrinae | reverse complement strand
GTCAGCTTCAGATGTGTATAATATACATATATAAGGCATCTTTTGTTATATTTCCATGAGTGTTTATTTTATTTCGCACTATGGTGTTTGAATCTATAGTTGATAAAATATTTTTTCAGCTGTTCAGAGTTTAATGGTGTAATGATTTTTTTGATTGATTTAGCCATTTTAAAAGCTAAAAAGGAGGGGCTTTCTGTTTGTGAGGCACGTGATGATATAAAATAGAGAGTAGCTTCTTCAATTTATGAAGAGTCCGGTTCAGTTAACAGAATAGAATATATAATCAGATACTGCATGATACCTATTGAAGTCTGTGTTCATAGTAAAGATGACTCCTACGTTTCCCGCTCGGTTCTCTCAGCATGGCAGGGAGGAGCTGATAGAATCGAGCTTTGCTCCCACATGGAGCAGGATGGCTTAACCCCCTCTATCCAACATATAGAGCTGGCAAGAGATGCATTTAAGGATCGCCCTGGTCTGTTGGCAATGATTCGCCCTGTAGGTGGTGGCTTCTTTTATGCCATGGATGAGATTGCCCTTATGGAACACCAAATTAGAGATGCTGCGACGGCAGGGGTCGATGGCATTGTTATTGGCGTTCTGGATAAGAAAACAGCTGGTATTCATCGAGCATATTGTGAACAGCTGATAGGGAAGGCCCGCGAATTTGATCTGACAGTTACCTTTCACCGGGCTTTTGATGCAACACCAGACTGGCAATATTCGCTTGAAACGCTGCTTGAACTTGGTGTTGATCGGGTGCTCACCAGCGGCACTGCCTGGGGGAGTGTTGAAACAGCACTGGAGGGGCTTGGACAGCTGGAAACTATGGGCAGGTTTGTATCGGAAGGTCTTGAAATTGTTGTGGGTGGCGGTGTGTCGATGAGTAATGCATCAACAATTCTTTCCGCTATGAAGCCTGAAGTGAAACGCTTTTCCCTGCATACATACAGTGCTGTGTTGGATCATGGAAACGTCAGCTCTCTGAAGGTTCGTCAGATGAAGTCTTTGATGTTACCAACGTAGCATGTTCCTCTGTTCTTAATCACTAACCTTCGTTATCTTAAAAGATACAGCTTTAGGGGGATCGGAGTTCAAGGTCGACGATGGGTCAAGGCTATTTGAGAATAGTGGCCGTACAGGTGCTCCCCAGAAAAACACAGGAGTCGTTGTTGTGTAAGACAGTTTATTTTCGGATCACCTCCTGCTCCCTGACCTGGTCGGCTCTTGATGACAGTGGATGTCAAAACTCATACAGGGAAGCTAGTGATGAAATGGATGCCCATCATTGTTTTTATGGTGTTGTTTCTTGTTCCGACAGGAAGGTCAGAAGAACATTACCCAGGTAAGTTTGTCTCGGATTCTGAGAGAGAAACCCTGATTAGTACAACAAACGATACTGTTATCGTGGATAGTCAGAATAGCTGGCTAACTGGGATATTGGTCGGAAATCTTGGCTCCAGAGAGTGGGTTAATGGGTTTTTGTGGAGCTCCGGAGAGCTGGTAGTGCATGCAACTGAAACATCTGAGCTTCCGCAGTACCCTTCATTTCAATATTCGCTTTCTGTCGAAGAATCGGATCAAGAGCTTTGGGTGGATCTGGTTGGCACACGAGAGCCAGAGGTTTTTGTTTTTTCCTTCAGAAGTAAAGCCTTCTGGAGCAGTCCTTTCAGTTCTGAAAGTGACTTTATTCTTACGGAAATCGCTCCTCTGTTAGAGGACTTTTCTGTTTCTCATTCTGCTAAAGCGTTTCCAGAAGGTGTTGAAGTTGACTGGGACTATCGCAATAACTGGTTTTATCGTGAGAGAGTCTCCAGAGGTCTGGTTACCAGGATTCAGCGGATAAATCGAAGTTGGTTAAGTAATCAGTGCATTATTGATATTCATTTAGGAGGCTCAAGAAATATTGTCAGTTATCGGGATGAATGGATACCCGCAAAGAGATTCCCCAGCGAATCAGGAGGGAGTGAAACTGGAAACTATATGGGGGGGCGTAAGGAGCATCAGTTTGTTCCTGATGTTGGACAGTTTACAACCTATCAGGAAAGTTTTTGCCGCTATGCAGAAGATGCTGCTGCTGCGAATCAGGAGGTGAATATTCTCTATTCGGATTTCTGGGGCTCGAGTGAGAGCCTGGTCGAAGCAGAAGTCTATAAAATATGGGTTGAGGCTACAGAGTAATGGCTCTGAAATGATCTGATAAAACCCAAAGCCTGAAATTGGTCAGTACTGAATATCATATATCAGGATTTTGCGGCTCAAGGGGGCAAAGTAGGTCTTTACCTTCTTTTGATGAAGAGGATCATTAATATACTCATCCATATTTTTCTGGTCAGCGAAAGTCATCACCAGACCAACATCAAAACTGTCATCCACGAGCCTGTAAATAATTCTGTGTAAACGCCACCAAAACTATTACTCCTTGAACCGGTCAGGAAACATAATTTCAAACCGGTTCATGGCTGCTTTCCAGTTCCTGATCGGCATGGTCCATTTCTCGGAAGCTTTTTCCATGGCCAGATAGATTACCTTCATGACTGACTCATCAGTCCGAAAAATCTTCCGGTTCTTGATCGCCTTACGAATGACGC
>NZ_LUKQ02000443.1 GCF_001647025.1 Endozoicomonas atrinae | reverse complement strand
CGGCGGCAGTACCTGAACCGCTTAAAAGCATTGGGCTTATCCACAGGCAACAGGGACGAATCATGAGCAAGTGGCAGGACAGGATTGTCGGCCAGGGCAAAGAGAACCCGGAGCAGTTACTGGCCAACCCACAGAACTGGCGAATCCACCCCAAGAGCCAGCAGGACGCCCTCAAGGGTGCACTTGATGAGATCGGCTGGATTCAACAGGTCATTGTGAACCAGAGAACCGGCCACCTGGTGGATGGCCACCTCAGGGTGGAGCTTTCCATGCGGGAAGGCGAAACCGAAGTGCCGGTGATTTACGTTGACCTGACCGAGGCAGAAGAAAAACTGGCACTGGCTACGATTGATCCCTTGTCGGCGATGGCCGAAACCGACCAGTCCATGCTGGACAGCTTGCTGGAAGGATTGGAGGTGCAGAGCGATGACCTGAACGGCCTATTGGAAAGCCTCGCCTCCGGAGAACTACTGGACAAAGCTGAAGACGGCCTCACGGATGACGACGACTGCCCGGATCCCCAAGGCAAAGTCATCAGCAAGCCTGGTGATATTTGGATTTTAGGAGCGCACCGATTGATGTGCGGCGACAGTACCGACCCGCAGCAGGTAGAGCAGCTGGTTCAATCGCAGCAAGTTGATATGGTCTGGACTGATCCGCCCTATAACGTGGATTACGAAGGCAAAACCAAAGATGCCCTCACTATCCAGAACGACAAGATGGGCGATGCTCAGTTCAGAGCATTCCTCAGCGACTTATTCACCGCCGCCTGTCTGTGGACAAAACCGGGCGGCCCTATTTATGTGGCGCATGCCGACAGCGAAGGCGTGAACTTCCGAAGCGCACTGGTGGAAAGTGGTTTCCTACTCAAGCAATGCCTCGTCTGGGTAAAAAATGTCTTTGCGTTGGGCAGGCAGGATTACCACTGGCAGCACGAACCGATTTTATACGGCTGGAAGCCAGGAGCCGCCCATTCATGGTATGGCGAATTCAACAAGTCCACGGTGCTGGATGAGGAACCCGACTTCAAGAATATGGAAAAGTCGTCACTGGTCAACTACTGCCGGCAGCTTCGCAACCAGCTGAACACCAGCGTGATCAAGGAAGACAAACCCTCCCGATCGGCAGAGCACCCCACCATGAAACCGGTCAACCTGATTGTTCACATGATCCGCAACAGCAGCACCCGCCAGAACACAGTGCTGGATTTATGCGGAGGCTCCGGCAGCACCCTCATCGCCTGCGAGAAGTTGAGAAGGCAAGCCCGGTTGATGGAAATAGACCCGGCCTATTGCGACGTGATTATCCGGCGGTGGCAGGCCTTCACCGGACAACAGGCAAAACACCAGAACGGCACCGCATTCAAAGGATAACCGACATGGCATGGAAGCAACGCATCACTGGCAGCGGCATGGAAAGCCCCGAAAAGCTGATGATGAACCCAGACAACTGGCGCAGACACCCACAGTCACAGCAAGCCGCAATGGAAGGCGTATTAGACGACCTTGGATGGATTCAGCAAGTGATCGTCAACCAGCGCACCGGGCGACTCATAGACGGACACCTGCGAGTGGAGCTGGCCAGAAAGCACAAAGCCAAGGGGGTGCCCGTTATTTACGTGGATTTAAGCGAAGCAGAAGAAAAGCTCGCCCTCGCTACCCTTGACCCCATCAGCGCCCTGGCAGAGACCGACGGCGACACACTTCAACAGTTATTAGGGCAGGTAGAAACCGACAACGACGCCCTACTGGCCATGTTGGACGATTTAGAGCCACCCACAGCGCCCGAAGACCACGACCCCACCAGCGAGCCAGAAGTGGAAGACGTTATCCAGGGAGCACCCGCCGTTTCCCAAAAGGGCGACGTTTGGCAGGTGGGTGACCACCGGCTGATGTGCGGCGACAGCACCAACCCCGACCACGTCAAGCAATTGATGGACGGGCGCAAGGCTCGCCTCTGTTTCACCAGCCCGCCTTATGGCAACCAACGGGACTACACCACTGACGGCATTACGGACTGGGACAAATTGATGACCGGCGTATTTGGAGCAAGCACCCTCGGCAGCGCCATGCACAAAAGCGGCCAGGTGTTAGTGAACCTCGGATTGATACACCACAAAAACGAGTGGCAACCCTACTGGGACAGCTGGCTGGAGTTCATGCGGATCGACGGCTGGCGACGGTTTGGTCTTTACGTATGGGATCAAGGCCCCGGCATGCCCGGCGATTGGGCAGGCCGACTGGCTCCCGCCTTTGAATTGATTTTTCATTTCAACAAAGAAAAGAGAAAGCCCAACAAGATCGTGCCCTGCGAGGGAGCCGGAGAGGTCAGCCACCAGAACGATGCCGGTGGTATTCGCAGCAACGATGGCGAGGTAGGCGGCTGGACACATTCAGGGCAGCCCATTCAGGACTACAAAATCCCCGACAGCGTTATCCGGCTTATGAGACAGAAAGGCAGCATCGGTGACGGCATAGACCACCCGGCCGTCTTCCCGGTCACCTTGCCACAGCACCTGATGGAAGCCTACACCCACGAAGGCGAAAGCTGCTATGAGCCGTTCAACGGTTCCGGCACCAGCCTGATCGCCGCCCAGAACAGTGGACGACGGATGCATTCAA
>NZ_LUKQ02000442.1 GCF_001647025.1 Endozoicomonas atrinae | reverse complement strand
ACCATTCGCACCGGAGTTAAACAGCTCAGAAAGGCTATGGGAGTGGATGCGGGAGCATGACTTATCAAACAAAGCATTTTCAGGTTATGAAAATATTGTAGATTGTTGCTGTGAAGCTTGGAATAACCTTTGCAGCGAAGCTGGTCGACTGTTCAGTCTGTGCTCCCGTGATTGGGCAGTTATACAGTAGTTAGAAAATTCAATTGGTATAAGGTCTTAAAACCAAATTACTTATTCGAATCTATTTTTTATGGAACCAGTATCAGGCAGACAAAGTTCAACAGCTTCTCCAAATCTGCATAGGAGTGAGTCCCAGCAGCAACATTCTGTGATGAGTTCAGGAAGAAAAACACGGCGAGCCGTGTCTGACAATCAAATAAATGCCCAGTGTGCCGGAGCATTGAAGGTTGAGGGTGGGCGCGTGAGGGGGAAGGTTGAAGTTGTCATGGTTATTCCGAAATGTCCTCCTTCCATGGCAGATGTAGATGCTCGAGCAATATCCATGGGAGTTAAGGAGCTGCTATCCTCCAGCAGTTATACAGAAAATGTAAAACTATTTATCGATAAAGCATCCGATTGGGACATGTTATGTCGCTATAGTGATTTTATGAGAGAGAACATTGATGGTGTCGTGGCAAAGGGACATGAGAAGACATCTATCAAGCTCTTTAAGGATAATCCTGATTTATACAAATGGCTTTATTCATTGTCGGAATCAGAAATAACCAGTCCAGAGGATAGGGTTGCAAAATATCTTGCCCTATCGGCAGACTGGTGTGCCGTAAATTTTCGGGAAAATCCATACTCTGATTTACCCAGAAATTATTTTCATTGGCGCAGGCTAAACTCACCTGATGATATAGAGCAGCAAAGTGATAGGGGGGGGCACTTCTCTAGAAAAAGAGGTTTATCAGCGACGCCCAAGGAAGTAAGTGTGCCAGTCAAGAAGGAAAAATATGATCAGGAATATATTGAACAAGCGATGCTTGAATCAATGAGGCTTGATCGAAGTGCCGAGTATGTTCTGGATAAAACTGATGAGCTTAAGAGCTGGATTCCTCAATGTAAACAGGACGAGTTTGATAATTATCAGCGGGCACTTAAGCAGTTGATTGGACAGTACCAGGATAGGTACGAAAAAACTCGAGTCAAGAATGCCGCTCAATGATATAGCTTACAGTTCATCCATTTTAGCCTCAGCAGGATGGACTCAATTATCATACTTTCTTCACATACTGATGAGTGTGTCCGCAAATGCAGGAGTCATAAAGTGTAGCTCCTGTAACTTTTTTTTCCTGTGGGCGGAGTCTGTTGCATGCCTGTTGGGTGAGCAGGCAACCTGAGTTTTTTATATTTGAGTGTTTTTTTCTGGAATGGACGTCTGAATGATGTCCGATACTTAGATATCTCCTATGAAGGGTGAGTTATCGAATGTTCGGCTTGTTCATTTGCTTCTACATCATGAAATCTGCTTCTCATGTTTCACTTTATACTTTTCAGGCGTAATGATTTCATTCCCCAGAATACCAAAAATAAGGCCTAAGAAGCGCTGGAGTATGCACTTAGAGCAGATGAATCAATCCTGCTGATCAATGCCTGTGGTCATACTCCAGCTGAGCCGGGCCTGACCTATTGCCAGTAAAAGTATTAAAGGCCGCGTTTTCAGAAATTGCTTCGCTCTGTTCTCCCCTTTATACACAGAGTTAGTAAATGGTCTTCCCTGATGAGGCAGGCTGAATAGAAATATAGTTTGGGCTTTCAGGTAAGTGTTGTAGATCTGGCCAGCTGAGACTTAGCCACTCTTTGGCCTCATCGAGATGATGCTGACAACACTTACAGATACGATGTTTTCTGGAAAATTCCAGCAGCGGTATCACGGTACATTTTATAGCCCTGAGTAATGGGATCTTAAAGTCCTTAGACAACCCTCCTGACTTGACCAGCGTGATAATCCTCCGGTAAGGGAAAACCAGAAACTCACTGGCTTTCTGAGGCATTTTCTGGCCTTCATACAGGGCTGCCAGATTATGCATGGCGGCGATCCATGCCATCATTAACTGTGGATTATCCAAATTCTGGAACCACTCATGCTCCAGCATCTGCGCAGCTTCCAGGTAAGCTGCTTCAGCTGACCGCCATTTGCATTGATGAAAATTAACGTTCCCTTGATGAAGCTTCTGTTGCCACTGGCTCACGGTTAAGATCTCTTATTGTTTATTTTAATGAGAATGATTATCATTTGCATCTCAAAAGGTGATTGATGTAAACTTTTCACGCTAAATCGTTGTTGAACAGCAGGAGGTGATTGTGTCAGACCAGAGGATTACCGATTCCTATTTGCTGCGCTGGAGGCGTGCACGTCCGGAAGCATTGGGTTATATCATTCGATATGCAGAAATGCCTGATAACCCTGAACTGTTACCTTCGTGGGTAGATCAGACCGTTAGAGTGCCGAAGCTTTCTGTCGGTGAGCGCTGGCAGCGAATGCAGGAGTGCATAACCCTTTTGTCATCACCGATGTAATAAGTCTTCAAAACACCAGTTTAATTTGACCTCCCGATTAACCCTTTTCTGGCCGATTGTTTTCCTGTTGGTATCAAGCAGGGAGCAGCGCCATGACCAATCGAGAGGAC
>NZ_LUKQ02000441.1 GCF_001647025.1 Endozoicomonas atrinae | reverse complement strand
GTAATCCCAGGGAACAAACTCCGCTTCCAGTAGCTGCACTTGCAGAGGCACGCTGAGTCCATCGGATGGTTTCCGAGGCCTCAGTCGGGCAAAGCATTCACCGGCTTCCAGCATGGAACGCACTGCCTGTGATTGCTGGCCATAAAAGTCCAGCTGACCATCCGCATCAGATTCATCGGACCAATCCAGAAACAGTGCCTGCAGGTTTTGACGGAACCGATCATTGCTCGCTTCAGACTTGGGTTTGATCCCCGTACCGACAATATTGGCTACCAGCTTTTCCAGCCCGGATGCCGCCCAGGGATCATTGCGAATCGCTGCTCGTGAACGATTGATTAACGTCCCCAGATTACCGGTCAATGTGTTATTCGGGCCGGAGGATGGGGCTGACCAACTCTGGCTTCTCCGCCCTCGCCCAGCGGAGGTGTAGGCCAGATTTCGGATCGTTTTCGATGATGTCTGCAACCATTTCTGTCGTATCCAGTCAAACAAGGGTGTCCGTCCTCGCAGTAAGAAATGGAGTGGTTGATTTTGAAAGCGGTGGTTATTTCAGTCCTGATTTTGGGCTGTTTTCTGATGTTGGCTAACCTGGCACCCTGCCTGTTGAGTAACCCACAGGGCAACGATAAAAACGACCCAAGAAAGCAGACCGCTAATCAGATCCGTCAATCCATCACAACGCTGATTGTGTTGCTCATAGCCCTGGTGATGGTCCTGCATTTCTGGCGGTAAGATCAGATGCCGCGTCGAGAATAGATGCCATACTGGCGAGGCCGCTTCTGTTGTTTCGCCAGTTCACGCTCAATGGCCTGCAGTCGCCTTTCCATCTCGCCGAAGCTGGCGTATTCCACCTTTCGGCCTTCAAATTCCACGGTGCGGGTTTCCCGCAGCAACACGGCTCGTTTCAGGGCCTGGTATTCAGCATCGGTAATCATGGGTTTACCCATTGAGGTAGGTACTGCGAGAGATTCGACGATTGCGATTCACGGCGATATCCGCTGGCTCTTCTTGTTCTATCTGCACTTCCGGCTCTGGCCGTTGTGCTGCCAGCTGTTCCAGATCCAGTCCTCGATGTTGCTGAAGGATTCTCACAGCCGTCAGCGCATAGACCCGGCAATCCAGTGCTTCATTGCGCTTCTTTTTGGCATCCCATTCAAAATAGGCAACACCGTGCTTATATTTACGCACCTTCTCTTCTGCCGTGGCCTGCTTGAAGTAATCCTCATCAAAGCAATCACTGATCGGCCAGTGACAGTAGCCTGCGCCAGGCTCAAGAATACGATAACGCTGGTAGATCAACTCTTTCGCAGTATCCGTTCCTACGAGAGTCAGATAGATGCCTTTCTTGTTCTTTGTCTTTGGGAAGGTCGCGATGGGTTTACCCGATTGAGATGCTCCTTTGATCGGTATTAACCAGTCCGTTCCATGCTTTCTTGAAAAGGCATAGACCTCATCGGTAAAGTGGCCGCCAGAGTCCATACAGATCTGAGCCAGATTCATTAACACGCCATCATGGCGTCTATATGATTGCCGTAACTTTCCGGCCAGGATATTCCAGATATCTGGACGGGAGAGGTCACCATAGAGCCGGACGTAATCAATGGACCAGCTCTCTTCTCCGGCTCCCCAGCCCACCACTTCAAACTCGACCCGGTCATCCTGCACATCAATACCACAGGTCAACACTTCTACTGCCCAGGGTACTTCTGCCGGATAATGCTCACGACGCTGATAGAGCAATTCATGATCCACCGTTTCACCGGCTTCCTGCCAGGTCTGGCCGAGTACCGTATTGGTCCAGTCTTTGAGAAGAATGGGATTGTCTTTCGCTGCCAGAAAATCGGCAACGGCATCTTGCCAGCTGTACCAACCGTTAGGGCTGTAGAGTGAACTCAGGTGGTAACCACGAATTTTTCCGTTAGCTTCCGGGTTCATGGCAACCCACTGACCATTGGCCAGCAATTTGGGCTTGTCGTGCTCCCGCATCCGATACTGGCAATTGATGCACTCAAAGCAAGCCGTTTCCGGATTGTGGTGTTCAAATCTAATCTGCTGCCACTCAATGGGCTGCATATGTTGGCACTTCACACAGGGCACCTGGTACTGACGCTGATCACTGGCCTGATAAGCCGCCTCTATCTTGCTGGCTCCGGCAATATTGGGTGTAGACACCATCAGGATCTTTCGATTACGGGAAAACGTCGCCGTCCGTTTAATCGCCAGATTGATCGGACTGCCCTCACCGTCCACATCGTCCTCATAGGCATCCACCTCATCCAGAAATAGGAATCGGGCAGGCATGGAACGAAGCCCGGTGGCCGAGTTGGCACCGGTGATGATCAATACGCCGTTGGGAAACTCCTTCACCATCTGGGTGTTGCCGGAATCCCTGGAACGGGGATCTTTTACCAAGTCCCTCAGCACCGGCATAGCCTCAATCATGGGTGCGATCCGCTGCTTGGAGGTTCGCTTGGCCATATCCAGAGTGGGCAGCACATACATCATCGGTCCGGGTGTGTGATGCACCACATACCCCAACCAGTTATTGCCGCACTCCGTACCGCCCACCTGAGCCCCTTTCATAAACGCCACCTGCTCCACGGAAGAGGAAGGCGAAAGGCAATCCATGATCTCTTTCAGGTAGGGGGTTC
>NZ_LUKQ02000440.1 GCF_001647025.1 Endozoicomonas atrinae | reverse complement strand
TCTCGGTACTCTCACCGCTGCACACAGAGATGCAGGGTGCCGCCCATCAAATCCTCCGTCTGGCCAAGCGCATTCGCAAAGCCAGCGCCGACAGTGCCGACGAGATCGAGTTCATCGACACCCAGGATATTAATATCCGCGAGATCGACTACGACGGCCTGTACAAACTCTATGAAGAGGGCGAACCCAACCCCGCCCACGGTCTGCCATCGCCGCCCCTGAAAGACCTGATTCCCAAAGTGCAGAAGATGTTGCGGTGGGATTTCTATGCAGGCACCGGCATTGCCGTGGCAGACGATACCCTGATCTCGGGTACCCAATTTAAAAACAAGACCCAGTACGCCGCCGAAGTGCTGGACAAAGTGTACGACAAAGCTCGTAAACAGTACGTCGATCGCAACACCCTCGACGATAACGTCGTGGAAGCCGCCATCACCGAAGCAAAAACCGGCAAGCGCCGCCCTGTTACCTCTGGCAAAGACACCGGCACCTCCGTCAAAAAAGTCACCCTCGACGAACTCCGCACCATCGTCATCGAGAACAAGGGCACCGGCAAAGCGCAGGATGCCGCCAAGGAGATCATCAGGAAACTCAAGGCCACGGACATCCCGATCAAGAACGTGCCGAAGAAAATCCGCAGCGATCTCTTTCCCATGAAGCAGGATCAACTGGTGAGTACGCTTCGCACCGCCGTCGACAGTGCCGACAGTGACACCATTGATCAGATCGTCTATCGCCTCTACATCAAGTCCCAGGGCAAAAAGATGAAGGGACACCAGTCCCGAGGCGGTGACGAGTTCACGTTATTCACCCCGAAAGACGCCCGTATCCGCGAAGCCATCAAGATCGAGCAGGACGCCTTCAAGGGCATCTCACCGGACGCCGATATTCCGGCCAACGCTCCGGCGCATGTTCGACAGATGTTGTCTTTCCTGACCCATCGCGACCCCGAGATTCAGTCCGTCCTTCGCACCATGGCGTTTCGCATGATCAACCTGCTCGGCAAGGCCACCAAAGGTGATCTGGCCAGCAACACCGACGTTCTCACCATGGCTGACCTCTACCGCATGATCGGCCAGACACCACCGGCCAACGCGACCGCTACTTTTGCTGACCTCTCTGGCGAGGCATTCAACCAGCTTCGCAAGCAGCAGCGCCAGTTCGCCATCGGCCTGACCAAAGGCGTCTCTGACCCCGTTGATCTCATGCACGAGATCGGTCACATGACCATGCGTACCCTCTTCGACGACGCGGACAAAGCCCACATGGCGCAATTGTTCCGCGAGTCCAACGACCCGATCAAGCAGCGCATTATCCAGAAGTACGGCGACCGCAATGTCGACACCCAGGTCGAAGAGTGGTTCGTGGAAGGTATGGCCAACCACATGGCCGAGCGTGTCGCCAAGGGTGACATCTGGGCGTACCGCACCGGTCAGGGGGGCGACAAGATCAGACTCCGTGGTCGTATATCCACGATGGTTGACCGCCTTATCGAAGCGATCGCCTACCTCACCAACGGCCTGATCGGCAATAAATCCATCAAGCAGTACTACCGCAGGCTTTCGTTCTACGGCGATATGCTCGCACCCGCCAATCCCAACCCCTACGGCAAGCGCAAATCCGTCGCCTCTGCCTACGCCGCCGATTACATGAACGCACGACTCAAGGATGTCGACGACATTCGTGTCGCCAACATGAAGAAGTTCGCCCGAGGCGGGGAAGGGTGGGACGAGGCCACCGATCAGCCGGTGATCTTCTGGCACAACGCCAGCGCCGAGAACAGCGAACCGTTCACCTCTGGCGCACTGGGCAACGCGATCTACCTCAACCGCAACGCCGACATCGCCCGCTCCCAGATGGGTGATAAAGCCATTCAGCAGGCACTAAACCAACATATCCGAAAAGTTGGTTTGGGCGAGCGCGAGGCCGACGCCCTGTTAATGGCCGATGATCTGGCCAATATCCGTCAGCAGATCAGCCAGACAACCCGCAACCTCAACAACAACGAACGGCCCTACCTGAAGACCCGCCTCGATGCCCTGATACAGCATGAGTCCGTGATCGAGTCCGCCCTGCGAGACATGGGTATCGACTTCACCACCACACTGACGCCGGTTGTCGTGCGAGCCAACGACCTGATCAACCTGCGGGCGTCCACCCTGATCGACACCAGTCACCCGATCTTCGAGGTGGCCGAGTCCCTGTTGCCACCGCAGCAGCTCAACACCCTCCGGCAAGTGGCGCAGACTGAGCAGCCTACCGGTCAGCAGTTCCTCGACCTGATGTATCAGGTGGCCCAAGGTGACGACTGGGCGCAGGCCATACAGGCAAAAGGGTACAAAGGCATCGCCTACAGTGACTCCGCCAGCAGTGTCAATCATGACGCTCTGGCCATGTTCGAACCCGAGTCCGTCAAACACTTTGATTCCGACGATTTCAACCCTGGCGAAACCGGCTACGACGCCATTCCTCACGAAGCCAACATCAACGGCGCACTTATGAACGGAGCCATCGACTCCGACGGCCCCATGAACGCCCTCGGCTTCAGCTCCATCGCCAACGGTCTTGAGAAACTCGGGGTACCCAGCAAGCTCACCGATGCCATCAGCAATATCATTCGTGGCAGGATCACCACCAAAGAGGGTGGCGAAATTTCCAAGTTCC
>NZ_LUKQ02000044.1 GCF_001647025.1 Endozoicomonas atrinae | reverse complement strand
ACCATTCGCACCGGAGTTAAACAGCTCAGAAAGGCTATGGGAGTGGATGCGGGAGCATGACTTATCAAACAAAGCATTTTCAGGTTATGAAAATATTGTAGATTGTTGCTGTGAAGCTTGGAATAACCTTTGCAGCGAAGCTGGTCGACTGTTCAGTCTGTGCTCCCGTGATTGGGCAGTTATACAGTAGTTAGAAAATTCAATTGGTATAAATTCTGATAAGTGCCAGGGAATATTAAGTCGAATGTTTATGTCCAAACTGGTTCATGGTTAGAAACAGGGGGGAATGAAGCCTGCTGTTAAAAGGAAAAAGGGCGGATACCTTTTGTTGCTAGGACTGTGTGGCGCTAAAAACCTGCCTGGGTAGCAAAGCTACGCAGGCGTTAAAGAAGAATTGTGACTTTCTATGGCGTTTGACAGTTCGATGCAGGCCTCCTGAGCAAGCCAAGTAAAATGGTAACGAATAATACGACAAGAGACGGAAGTAACCAGACCATATGTACGTCATAGCCGGGAATAATACTGAAAGGCTGTAATAGGGGTTCTAGCCCTGCATAATCTTTTATGCGCAGGACATCAATAACGCTGAGCGTAAAAATTATAATCAGTGTGGCCCGGTAAGTCAGAACAGGTCTGGGTAGCCAGTCACGAATCAGCCCAAGGAAAATCAAGGATATGGAAATTGGATATAGAATCAGAAGCACAGGAATGAAAAGATCAATAATCTCGTTCAACCCCATATTGGCAAAAAAGATACAGATAAGGCTGATGATGGTGACAATGGTTCGATAGCTTACCCTTTCGAACATTTCATCAAAGTACTCACTGGCGGCGGTGATACATCCAATTGCCGTTGTCAGGCAGGCCAGAGTTACCACAGCCGCAAGCAGCGCTATCCCGGTTGTTCCGAACAGTGTTTCGGCATAAATGGTCAGGATTTGTCCTCCGTTACCTGGTTCTGGGGCTACCTCCCGGCTGGTTGCCCCCAGGTAGAATAAAGAGACGTAAACGAGGGCTAGCCCAATAGCAGCAATGATTCCAGTGATAATGCTGTAGTGGAGCAAGCTGGCCTTATCTTTAATGCCATGGGATTTAAGGTTTGTGATGATGACTATGCCGAACATAAGTGCAGCGAGGGCATCCATGGTCATGTAACCCTCAAGGAATCCCTTGATAAATGGCGCCTCGGTATAAGTACCTGTGGCATGTCCGGGAACGCCGAGAGGGGAAAAAATGGGGGCGAGACCCAAAATTACCAGCAAGGCTATTAACGCTGGAGTAATCAGCTTTCCTACAGATTCCAGTAGTTTTCCTGGTCGAATGGACAGATACCAGGCGATGCTGAAAAAGATAAGGCTAAATACCAACTGACTGAACTTTCCTGGTTGGTCCAGAAAAGGAGCTATACCCACTTCATAAGATACCAGGGCTGTTCTTGGTACGGCGTATAAGGGGCCAATGATAAGGTAAATGCAGGATCCAAGGGCAATCATCAGAGCTCTGGGCATTTCTCCACTGATCTCGTTGAATCCGCCACCCACTCTTGAGATGGCAACAATACCCAATAATGGCAGGCCTACCCCGGTTATAAGGAATCCCAAGGCAGCTGGCCACATGTCCTGTCCTGCAAGTTGCCCAACCATCGGTGGAAAAATCAGGTTTCCTGCCCCTAGAAACATGGCAAATACCATAAACCCCATACCGACAATATTCTGTAAACTCAGTTTTTGCTTCATATTTTCAGCTTCCAGGATCCCCGATTATTGGATGTTTTACCGGGATCTGCTCCTTTTTTACCTTAAATAGCCTTTCTGATTACAGATTGCGCGAACAAACTGCCTGCTATCAGTATGGACGCTATCTGTGAAAGTGGTAGTAGGGTAATTGACGAGCCCCCAAAAGCAGTGCCTCTGGGGCAGGAGTATCAGGCTATTAGTGATCCCTCGGTGGTGCTGAACAAAGGTCATCATGGGGCTGGTTGTTGCTAATCTGTTGAAAATTTTCCCGTACAAGGTGGATCAGGGTTTCATGATCACCTGCTTCCAGGAAAATATCCGGACTTTTGCACAACCGAGTGTCCCAGAGCACGTTCATGTTGTAGGGCTCACCAAAGGGAGGAATAGCTCCGGGTTCACAGTCTTTGAACCTGCAGTTAAGCTCATGTTCTGTGGCGAACTGAAGTCTTGAGTTGGTGATTTGGCTCACCTGATGAATATTTACCCGATTGGCAGCGGGTAAAATAGCCATCAGGTAGTGATCAAGGGCATCTTTCAGAACAACGGCTTTGGCTACTTTGTGAATTGGGACCTGGGCGGCAATGGCGCTTTGAACGGAGCTTTTGCTGGGTTGATGTTTGATGGTTTGATAAGGAATATTCTGCTTTGAAAGGTAATCATGGACTGTGTTGGGTATGCTCATGATAGAAATCACCCCAGTAAATCTTGGCTTGAGGTGAAAAGAGTATAGCCCCTGATAGTGTGCTGCAGGGGCTATTGCTTGAAATGGCTACAACCAGCCTTTCCGTTTGAAAAACAGGAAAGTAGCTAAAGCACTCAGGAGCATAAGTCCCAGGGCAAGTGGGTAGCCATACTCAACAGAGAGTTCTGGCATGGTTTTGAAATTCATTCCATAAATACTGGCAATCAGTGTCGGTGGAAGGAACATGACGGCTGCAACTGAGAAAATCTTGATAATGTTGTTTTGTTCAAGATTGATGTAGCCCATTGTGGACTCCATCAAAAAGTTGATTTTCTCAAACAGGAATCCAGTGTGTGGAGTCAGGGATTCAATATCCCGAAGCATATCCCGGATGCTGTCTCTCTGTTCATCATTGAGCATATGGTTGCATGCGCGCATTAGATAACGAAGTGAACGTTGGGTATCCAGCAGATTCAACCTTACTTTGCCATTAAGGTCTTCCTGAAGAGTGATGGTTCTTAGTTGCTCGTCAACATCTTTATACTGTTCTGAAAGTGCATTCTGACTGACTTCTTCCAGATCCTCGTAAACTTCTTCCAGAGTGTCAGCAAGGTATTCAACCTTTGCATCAAAAAGAGCAATAATAACATCCAAAGGCGTTGCTGCCTTAACGTGTTGGGTTTTCAGGTGTTTACGCATAAGCCTGAATAACCCGGTAGGCTCATCCTGAAGGGTAATCAGTTTATCGGGTCTGAGATTGAACGCGACGTTAATATTTCTCAGCTCGTGGCCAGACCTGTGGGGAAACAGGGACCGAATATGAATACCGCTTTCGGTTTCAAAGTAGCGGGAGGAGATTTCAATCTCACCAAGATCTTCTTCTTCGGGCAGGCAGCCTGGGAAGTTGGTTGTTAACCAGTGGTGCTCATCACTATCCGGCTCCGTTGCTTCCAGCCATATGGTGCCCTTGGCCGGTGGGAAATCTGGCGTAACCCGGTCAATGGAAAATTGGTTTCCCTGAGCACTATAGGCAAAGATCATAGTTACTGCCTTATTGGTAACAAAATACATTGGCCAGCTCAAAATCATAGCGCCAGCCACCAAACTATCTGAACGACCAGACCCTGAATATATCAAAAAACAACGGATCATATTGTCATTTTTAGATTTCAGATTATTGGATGGTTTGGGAATAAAATGGGGGAGGGATTGTACGATAAATGACTTCTATTTTGATAGCAGGAATGTGACAGGCTATCAACAGGAAGGCTGAAGAACCTGCCCACATTTCCTGTGGGCAGATAGTTCTGGATTTTTACGGTGTAATGGCGTCATGGCTTGAAGCTTCACGAAGAACTCGGCTTAGTGCACTACATATTTCGTTACAGCTCGCTGCCTCATGAATGGATTCACCATTACTGTCCGCAATGATAAAACTGTCTTCAACCTTTTCTCCGAAGGTGGCAATTTTTGCGCCGTGCACCTGTAGATCCAGACTGGCGAAGGTTTTGCCGATCAGGGCAAGCAGTCCCGGCCGGTCTGTTGCGGTAATATCAAGAATCGTTTGCCTGGGCTCAATCTGGTTGCTGATCAGCACGACAGGTTCCCGGTTAAAATAGCGGAGTTGTCGTGGCGTTCGGCGACGAATCATGTCAGGGAATTTGTCCGGTGCAGAAAGGGTATTGTGCAGGTGAGTCTTGATGTCAAGTATGCGTTCAGTATTGGGGCCGATGGCAGAGCCGTCTTCTTCAAGAACGGTGTAGGTATCAAGGCTGTAATTACTTCTGGAGGTTATGATTCGGGCATCCTGAATGGCCAGTCCCAGCTGATGAAATGCAGCTACTGTGGCCGCGAACAGGTTGGACTGGTCATGGGTATAGACAAACACTCTCGAGCCCTGGTGCTCATAACCATCAGCAATTTTCGGAATCAGGATCAGTGGTTTGTCCGAGTCATGCTGGAGAATGCCTTCAGTCTGCCAGCTGATTTCATCACTCTGGTGGCGAAGAAAATACTCATCATTAAACTGATCCCAGAGATGCGATATGTCTTCCTCTTTTAAGCCTTTTTCGGTTAAGAGGGTCATTGCCCGCTGTTTTGTGTTTGCAATCTGCTCATTCATCTCGGGCAGATTATCGACACCCCGTTTCAATAGCTGGTGGGTTTGAGAGAAAAGCTGTTGTAACAGAGAAGCTCTCCAGCCATTCCAAAGCCCTGGGTTGGTTGCATTAATATCGGCTACTGTGAGGAGGTAAAGGTACTTCAGTCGTTCCCGGGTACCAACGCGTCGGGCAAAGTCCTGAATCACTTTTGGGTCGGACAGGTCTTTTTTCTGAGCGGTGACTGACATGGTCAGGTGTTCCTGCACCAACCAGACAATCAGTGCTGTATCTTCTTTGTTCAGACCATGAACACGACAGAACTGCTTTGCATCCACTGCGCCCAGCTGGGAGTGGTCTCCCCCACGGCCTTTGCCGATATCATGGTAAAGGCCTGCCAGATAAAGTAATTCCGGTTTTGGAATTCTATGGATGATTCTTGATGCGATGGGAAACTGCTGGTGGCTCTTTTTATAGGAAAAGCTTCTCAGGTATTTTATCAATAACAGAGTATGGGCATCCACTGTGAGTGTATGGAAAAGGTCATACTGCATCTGCCCTATGATTCGACCAAATTCCGGAAGATAACGACCCAGTATGCCGTAGCGGGCAAGCCTTCTTAAAGTTGCTGTTAGTGCATAGGGAGCTCGCATGAGTTCCAGAAACAGCCTGGTGCATCGTGGATCTTTGCGAAAGGTGCTGTCTACCAGGTGGCGATAATCTCTCAGCAGTCGTATGGTTTCAGCAGTTGGTCCCTGGATGGTCTGGTCCCGTGTGATCAGCACAAACATCTCCAGAATAGCTGGAGGGTGTTCGGCAAAAACTTTATCGTGGACGGTTTCAATATAGTTATTGCATACCTGGAAACGTTCATTAATAGCATGAACTTCCTGAGTTATTCCGGCGCTAAGGATGTCGTCGTCAAAATGCTGCAGGAGCAGGTCTTTTAACTGGCTGACAATCATGACAGTTCGGAAGTAGCTCTGCATGAACTGCTCTACCGCCAGAGCGCCTGTATGGTCATGATAGCCAAACTGGCTGGCCAGCGTTCGCTGGTGGTCAAATAGCAATCGATCTTCCCCCCGGCCTGTCAGAGAGTGCAGTGCCCAGCGAATTTTCCAGAGAAATGCCCTGCACCTCTGCAGTTGCTGATACTCAACATTGCTCAGGAATCCAAGCTCCAGAAGCTCAGCTGGATCATGTGTTCCGTAGTGCCGTCGGGCTACCCAACCCAGCATATGCAGATCCCGAAGGCCACCTGGTGAACCCTTGATATTTGGCTCCAGATCATATTCGGTATCATTATATTTACGGTGCCGCTTTCGTTGTTCTTCGAATTTCGCCTGAAGATACCGTTGACTGGGCCACATGTGCTCAGTGTCAATCATGTCCAGCAAGTGTTCGTGCAGGAAGGTCGGACCGGATATCACCCTGGACTCCATCAGGTTGGTGATGATGGTCAGATCATTAGCGGCCTGGCTTGCACACTCATCAAGGGAGCGGACGCTGGAGCCTACTTTCAATCCAATATCCCAGAGTAAGGTCAGAAAGTGTTCGATTGCATCCTGATGTTCATCGTAATGATCTTCTTCAAGCAGTATCAGAATGTCGATGTCTGATCCAGGGTGTAGCTCCCCCCTCCCATATCCTCCCACAGCCAGAAGGGTTATAGGGCAGCTATTACTCCAGTCCAGATGATCCCATGCCAGGCACAGAACCTGATCGATCAACCATGCCCTGGCAAATACCAGCTGTTCTATATCCATACCCTCCAGAAACCACTGATCCATTTTGGTTGTGGCTTCCTTCAGGCATTTCTTATAGGCCGGTATTGGTGTTTTGGAAATAGTTAAGTCCGCCCGGAACTGACTCTTGTTGAAAAGACTGTCCTGAACAGAGGTTGGGATTTTCTGGAACGGATTGCTCATTATCGGCTGCTGTCTTTTATTGTTGGTGCATGGCGGTGTCTGGCTGAACCAGGAGGCTGACCGAGAATAGCGCCCGTAGCGAGGATGGCAGAAAATTGATGATAAAAAATCCTTTTTGCGAGGTGAATAGTGGTTCTATTTGCCGAGTAAAAATGATTTTTTAGACCAATTTGCTACCACCGCAGTAGGGTAGTCTATTCTTGGGTAGCCTCCTGAGGGCATCATAAAAGGATTACTGAAAAAAATCAGTACTATAATGACTTTGAGCCTCTTTGGTTGAAATGGTTTCTTGCCGGTTTCCCTACACACCTCTCTCGCGTTCAGGTATGAGTAATACGTCATTATGAGTATATTTTCTTCTGGTCAGGTCTGGGCTGCCGTTGATTGGGGAGCCGAAAGCTATAGCGCTTTTTTGATGAAAAAGGGAAACCTTGTTGACAGTAAAACAGGGGAGGCGGGCGTTTTACAGGTCGAAGACAATGCCTTTGAAGCTGCTTTAAAAGCGATCATTGATCCATGGTTATCCGCTCATGGTGAATTTCCGACCATTCTCTCCGGGCTGGTGGGAGCCCGGGAGGGTTGGGTTGAAGTAGCGTATGTTCGTACCCCCTGTACGAACCGCTCTATTCTGGATGGGGTTGTCAAAGTGCCAACCAACCAGTTGAAGAATGTATCCATTGTTCCCGGTATTTTGCATTCCGGAGATGAGTATTCTGAGGTCTTGAGAGGGGAGGAGGTGTCCATTGTTGGAGCCATGAAAGATCAGAGCATTTCAGATGGCTGGATTCTGAAGCCCGGGGAACACTCCAAGCTTGTCAGGGTTGAAGAAAATGCAATTACACAGCTTTTTACCTATATAACCGGGGAGCTATACAGGCTGCTGGATCAGTACTCATCCTTGTGCAGGCATGCAGGTATTGAGCAGAAAGTGTCTTCTATTGACTTTATGACTGGGGTAAGAACTGCGTTAAAATCGGGCTGCCTGTCCAAAGTGCTGTTCAGTGTCAGTACTCGTCGGCTGGTCAGTCAGATCGAGGCTGAGCATGTCAGTAGTTATCTGTCTGGATTATTAATAGGTCATGAGTTTCGGGATATTAAGTCGATGGGGTTGGATGATATTGTTCTGATAGGAAGTGGACAGTTAATGGAGTTCTATCAGCTCGCGTTTGATGAGTTGTCTATTCAAACAAGATTGGTTGATTCACAGAAAGCCTATCTTGAAGGGGCGCAGTTAATTCTGGAGTCTCTGGAGGATGATAATTAGGTCAGAAGGCTGGCTATGCCTTGAAATATAACAGGAGTTCAAGGCATAGGTAGCAATTAGAAGTTTTCTTCTTTTCGTTTGGTTAACACCTCACAGCCTGTGGCAGTTACTGCAATTGTGTGTTCCCACTGTGCAGAAGGGCGTCGGTCTCTTGTTACCGCTGTCCAACCATCACCGAGTAACTTAGTTCCTTTCTTGCCAGCATTGATCATTGGCTCGATAGTAAATGTCATGCCTTCTTTTAGAACGCAGTCATTTCTGTCGTTATAACCTTCATAATGGATGACCTGCGGGTCTTCATGGAAAACACTGCCAATGCCATGGCCACAGTACTCTTCAACGACGGTGAAGTGATTGGTATGAGCGTGCCTGGCAATCACACGGCCAATATCGCTCAAGCGGTTGCCAGGTTTTACCTGCTCAATGCCCAGGTACAGGCATTCCTGCGTTACCTGGACCAGCCTCTGGTTAAATGGTTGAACATCACCAACCAGGAACATTTTGCTGGTATCACCATGGTAGCCATCTTTGATCACGGTGATGTCGATATTAACAACGTCACCGTTTTTCAGAAATTTCTTGTCGCTGGGGATACCGTGACAAACGACCTGATTAATGGAAATACAGGTGGACTTGGGAAATCCGGGTCTGCCAGGGGCTGCGCCATAATTCAGTGGAGCTGGAATAGCCTCCTGAACATTGACAATATAATCATGACAGATGCTATCCAGCTCGCCAGTTGAAACGCCGGGCTTCACATGGGGCTCGATCATTTCCAGCACTTCAGCGGCCAGGCGGCCCGCGACGCGCATCTTTTCAATTTCTTCAGGGGTTTTGATGGTTACATTCATTGTCAGGTCAAGCCGCTCAAAAGATGCGAAAGTCAAATGATAATCTTTATTATCTTACCAGAATCCCTGAGCGAAGTATTAACATTATTATATAAGCTTAGGGCCTGTTGACGTTTCGTTGCGAGCTCAGCGGATCAGGGTGCTCCTATGACGAGGCGCGGCATTGCAGGAATGCTGGAGCCTTTCAAAATGCCGCAACGAAACGTCAATAGGCCCTAAAGCCCCTTCCTCAGGAAGGGGCTTCTGCTGTTAGCCAGCTGTATAGTATGTTGCTGCACCTGGCCCTACGGGCATGTTTAACACAAATACCCAGACAAAGAACAGCACGCTCCAGCCAATAAGGAAAAAGATGGAGTATGGCAGCATGGTTGAGATAAGCGTACCTATTCCCAGGTCTTTCTTGTAACGGGTGGCAAAAGAGACAATCAGTCCGAAGTAGCTCATCATCGGTGTAATGATGTTCGTGACCGAGTCACCTATTCGGTAAGCGGCCTGAATGACTTCAGGGGCAAAGCCAACCAGCATCAGCATAGGGACAAATATTGGAGCAGTGACTGCCCACTGTGCAGAGGCGCTGCCAATCATCAGGTTGACAAAGCCGCACATCAGGATGAAGAACACGAATAACAGTGGACCTGTCAGTCCGATATCCTGAAGGAACTCAGCCCCGAGAACCGCAAAGATGGTACCGAAGTTGGTCATCTTGAAAAAGGCGACAAATTGCGCGGCGAAGAATACCAGGACAATATACATGCCCATGGTTCCCATACTTTTGGCCATGCAGTCGATGACGTCACGGTCATTTTTGATAGAGCCAACCACTTTGCCATAGACAATGCCTGGTACTGCGAAGAACACCAGAATCATGGCGACAATACCCTTCAGGAAGGGGGAGCCTGCAACAAGCCCTGTTTCCGGATTTCTCAACACTCCCCATTCAGGAACAATGGTCAGTGCCATTAATGCTGATACGGCAAGCACGGCCAGTCCAGCCAATTTCAGACCGCGCTTTTCCAGTGCGGTGATCTGTTCCAGCTTTTCTTCTGCCAGGTTAATACTGGCTTCTTCTGGATTGTATGGCCCCAGGTTTGGCTCAACAAATTTGATGGTTACCCAGCTACCCACACCGGCAATCATAAAGGTGCTAAGTACCATGAAATACCAGTTAACTTCGGGCCCCACTACATAGGTCGGGTCAATGATTCTAGCAGCGGTCTGGGTAATGCCAGCCAGAAGCGGGTCAACAGTACCAAGCAGCAGGTTTGCACTGTAACCACCGGATACACCCGCAAAAGCCGCAGCCAGGCCAGCGATTGGGTGTCTGCCGAGAGAGTGGAAGATCATCGCAGCCAATGGAATGAGAACCACATAACCCAGTTCTGACGCGGTGTTGGAGATAACACCGGCAAACACAACAATCAGGGTGACGGTATTTTTAGAGGCTTTCATGACCAGTGATCGAACCGCCGCACTAAGCAGGCCGGAGTGCTCGGCAATTCCAACACCCAGTATGGCAACCAGAACTGTCCCTAAAGGGGCAAAGCCGGTGAAATTGGAAACCAGGCTGGTAACGATCATTCTGAGACCATCACCATTGAGAAGATTAACCACCTGGATGACCCCATCGGCTGCCCTTCCCGGGGCACCAACTGGACGGGGATCCATCACGCTGAGCTCAAGCCAGGAAGCAAGCCCGCTTAACAGGACAATACCAACGGCAAATAGGGCGAACAGCGTCACCGGGTGAGGTAGAAGGTTTCCCAGCCATTCAACAGTGCTTAGAAAACGGTTAAAGGTGCTGCGTTTATTATTATTTTTGGCATCACCTGTTGGGAGTACTTCGGAAGAGTACGGCATATTCCACTCCAACAGTTGTGTCAATTATTATGAATGTGTTCATCCAAACACATTGTGACGATTGGTCATTGCTGTCATGCGCAGACCTGATGTGCGGCCGGGAAAGTACCCCCGACATAAAGCTTTTCCTCAATAGATCTGAGAAAATATTAAACGATGGTACATAAATTAAATGTAAATAAAAAGTTGAAGTGAACTGTTAACTTATTGTATGGCATATGTTTTTTTGGCTTTTTTTGTGCCGCCTGGTGGATGTTTTTATTTCTTGAGTATCAGTAGGTGAATTGTTTTTTGGTCTTTAATAGTGGTGGTGAAAATACTTATTTTGTTTCGGCGAAGTGGTTTGCCTGTCCACTGGCGGTAGAATGACGATGTGACTGTTGATAACAGTGCTTGATTATCAAGGCAGGAAATCTCGCTAGAACCAGAAACCCAGGTATTTGAGGATGATTACTGCAGTGCCAATGGGAACTAACGCCTGGGCCCAGCCCATGGTATGCCAGAATGAGGATGTCCAGGTTCTGTTGTCTACGCTTGGGTTGGTTCTGAATCGAACATCCAGGCTTCTTTTGGAGAAATAGTTCCTTTCGTGCCGGTCCAGACTGAAAAGTCCCCAAAGTGTGTACCATTTGCAGTCCCAGGCATCAGGGTCTGAGTCACAGGATTGACGGTAAAAAGGAAAGTTCTTCTGATACACCGTTAGTTTTAACGTGTATTCCGTATCGGGAGCCAGATGGTCATCATAGCTGAGCTCTTCATCCGTCAGGATTATCTTGCCGGGATAATAGAACAGTGCAGGAATGAAGTTTCTGTAAATATTTTTATTGGGATGATCACCATTTTTCAATTTGAACTCCCACAGGGTTGACCGGCGAATTTTCTGATCGCTCGAAATAGCATTCAGTGTTTGTTGAATGGCTTTTGCCTCATCAATATAAATAGTGGATTTTAACTTTTCACCAAATATCGATGGTTCAAAAAGTTGAACTCGGACAATAATGCTTTTCAGCTTGGTTGATAGATCTTCTGAAACTTCGCTCATGGTCGCAGCAGAGTAATCCTGTGCCCTCATTAACAGCGGGAAGCCTCGGGCAACCCTTTGCCCGTTATTTCCAGTGGTGGATTGCCAGATCAGCGGCTCTAATTCTGTATTGTCAAAAGCGGTTGGCAGCGAGAAAGCATTGGGTGAAGCAGAGGTGAGCCTTTTAGTGGTATAGACAGAAAAGCTGACCTTATCATAGCCATTGAATCGGCAGGTAAGGCTGTCGGCATTCTTATCGTTAATCGTTATACCGGAGCTGTACTCATTTCTTGGGTCTTCAATTGAGAGTGTTGGACTGAGTTTTTCTGACTGGTTGCTACTCCACCAGCTTGTTTTCAGATTACTGACGCTAATGATTTCTTTCTCACCAGGCAGCAGATCATAACCATTAGCCAGGATATCAACATAATGTTTGTGTCCGGGATGCCACCATTTGTCGTCCTTGCGAATATATTTAACATTGAAGTCAAGCTGCCCTTGACCGCAATTTTGTTCCTCGTAGTAGGTAATGTCAGCAAAACACGTCAGTGGTATATGCGTGCAGGAGTCGTCATCGCAATAGGTAATGGATCCACAGTGCAGCTCAGAGGTAACCAGTTCGCAGTTTTGCCAGCTCCAGTGCAGGTTGGTCTGGTAGTTAAGAGTTTCTGACCATTGAGGTTCAGGCAGCGCTCTTAAAAACTCAGCGGCTTTGGTTCGGTCTATGTTCTTTAGATCCTGCCATGCTTCTTCATCGTGGGGTGTTTGTTGTCGAGTGTATTCATGGTGTGCTTCAGAACACTGCAGGCTTTCTCCCATAAAGTTGCGGGTTTTATCTTCGGGAATAACTAATCCCGGGCACGATTCACTGTGTATTTCAGCGGGTGAATATCGTTCAACACAGTAATAGAGTGCTGAAGCCGGAATTGAATAAGAAAAGAGTATCAATATGGATACTCTGGGATATAAAAGGCTGGTCATGTTATGTATGAGTGCCTTCTTCATCACAAGGGCTCGTCGTCAGGAGCCCTGTAATCATGAGTTTTAGTAGTTAGAGCAGGAAAAGCACGGATAAAGCAACAGCCCCTACAGGTACTGCGATTTGAGCATAGCTGACAAAGTGCCAGAAGCTTGATAGCCAGGTTCTCTGGTCTACATTGGGATTTGATCTGAACCTGACATCAAGGCTTTTCTTTGAAAAATAATTATCTTCATGTCGACTTGAGCTGAAGAGCCCCCATAATGTATACCATTTGCAATCCCAGGCATCGGGATCGGATTCACAGGACTGATGATAAAAAGGAAGGTTTTTCTGATAAACCGTTAACTTCAGTGTGTATTCTGTGTCCGGAGCCAGCTGGTCATCATAACTGAGGGCCTCGTTGGACAGGAGGATTTTTCCAGGGTAATAGAATAGTGACGGTAGATAACTCCGGTAAATGTTCTTGTCAGGGTTGTCACCATTTTTCAGTTTGAACTCCCAGAGCGTTGACCGTCGAATTTTCTGGTCACTTGAGATGGCGTTCAGTGTTTGTTGAATCCCTTTCGCTTCATCGATATAGATAGTGGATTTCAGTCTCTCGCCAAATATCGATGGTTCATAGAGTTGAACTCTCACGATGATGTTTTTCAGTTTTTCAGTGACGTCTTCAGATACCTCGCTGAGCGCTGCAGCAGAGAAGTCCTGAGCCCTCATGATCAATGGATAACCTTTCTCCTCCCGCGAGCCATTAAGACCAAGGGCAGACTGCCATACCAGAGGATCAATATCCTCGTTATCAAAAGCTTTCGGGAGCGAAAAGGCATTGGGAGAGCGCGAGGCAATTCTTTTCTGTGTGTCTACGGTAAAGCTGACCTGATCTTGTCCTCTGAAGCGGCAAGAAAGACTGTCTGATTGCTGGTTGTGAATATACTGACTGAGGCTGTACTCATTTTTGGGGTCTTCAATAAACAGAGTTGGCGCTAACTCAGCTGACTGTGATTCCCACCAGCTGCTCTTCAGGTTGCTGACTGTGATCACTTCCTCTTCACCAGGCAATAGATCGTAGCCATTGGCAAGACGGTCAATGTAGTGAGGGGAGTCTGGACTCCAGTGGGCTGTATCTTTTTTCAGAAACTCAACATCAAAGACCAGTTTTCCGTCACCATCATCACAGTACTGACTTTCATGTACAGTGACGTCGGCGTAACAGCTTTTAGGCTCCAAATGACATTGGTTGACCCGTTGTGTTCCCCCATGCTCGGCAGGTATGACTCTCTCTTCACAAACCTCATAGGTACCACAGGTAAATGCATCTGTGATCAGGCGGCAGTCCTGCCACTCCCAGTGAATATAGGTATGGTAATCTATAACTCCTGACCAGGCTGGTGAGGGCTGTTGGCGTAAGCTATCGGCAGCTTCATGGCGGCTGATGTTTTTTAAGTCCAGCCATGCTTCTTCATCAAATGATTCTGGTAAGCGAACATGGGTGTGCTTGCTGGCTGAACATCTTAACTCTTCATACCGAAAGTTGCGGGTGAGGTAGGAAGGGAAAACTTGTCCAGGGCATGACCTGCTAACTGTTTCTCGGGGGGGGGAAGTTTGAAAACAATAGTTAGCAATAAAATAAGGCTCGGGTCCAAGAAAAGCGTATGGCTTTAATGGTAAAAGCATGAGTAGCAAAGCCGCATACACAAGCTGCTTTCTGGTAGCCATTGCATCAACCTGCGAAAACTTTTGAATGAATTTATTGTGAAAATGAGTACCCTGTTACAGGTACTCACTGCCCTGTTTTTATATTGTTAAAAGAGCCGCCTTCTTTTTCTACGCTCAGAAATGACATTGTCCTTTGTCAGCATGTCAATCACGCTTTGCTGCTTTCTGGCTTCATCGAGGCGGTTTTCCTGATTTTCCAGAGCGTTGATACACATGGCAACGGCGCCTTTAAGAGTGCCGGCCTCAACCATCATCACATCGCTTTCAATATCATCGTCATCCAGTTCTTCTGATGAGCTGAAAACCTGTCTGGCTTTTGTCTGGTACAGTGCTCTTCCCATGTCAGAGCTGAGGTAATGCTGGCGATACCCGTCACGAACCTTTCTCAGGCCGCCTGAGCGGCTGATGGCAAGCTCTTCATCAATATCTTTTTTAATCAGGGCGATGATGAAATATTTGGTGTCCATCTCATTGGATTTGCCGGCAACCCAGGTGATCCATGAGCTGACAGAGGACCACTTGCGGCTGGCGGAATTTTCTATGGTTACCATCGCTTCCTGGGCGAGGTTTGCATAGCGCATGAGCTTGTTCTGATCATAAATGGGAGCAGCACCAACGGTCATATCATTAAGATAGTAATCCAGGTTGAAAATACGCTTGTCATACTCAACCGGGATGCAGCCTATTTGAATACCGTAGGTAGCCCGGATGTAGGATCTTGCCCAAAATGCATCGATTAACATCTCTTTGGCTCTTGTTCTACCTTCCGGGTCGGACATGGTTCTGTATCTTTCTGATGTGCCGAAGGTGTCGATAAATGTTTCAATGGCATCTTTGGTGAATCGGTTGATTCCCTCATCAATGACCCGTTTATCTTGAGTCCGCATGGCTCGTAGCTGCAGAACATTGCGTTTCATGTCAGCGATCTGATCTGAAGTATACAGTGACATCGATTTGAGCTGGTCGCTACTGATTCCGAGCTGCTGGTGAAGCATGCCATTTGGCAGGACGATGGTGAAATGGAGTTCGCTGACCTGGGAATCAAGCCTTCGCAATGTTGACTGATATTGGTGAACCAGCGGGAGCATATCAACCTGGCTACCCGGGTCCGCAGTAATGTCTGGTCTAAGTGTTGGAAAATGCTCCAGATTGTTAACGTCTTCAAGGAATAAGTTTGATTCCTGTCTGAACGTTCTCACACTGTCAAGAAATTCCCTTACAGGTATTGGTTGAAGTATGCTTTCGTCAGAAACTTTCTGAAGCTCAGAGACAATGACGCTTAAGTCTCTCAGGTTGCGACGAAGATCATCAATCGTTTTGAGCAGGATGTCACCATCACGCTCACCTCTCAAATAGAAAGCCTGTATATATTGTTTCTCAATTTCTGTTTTGTTGGAAAGATTGATATTCAACTCGTCAGTGTTCTCAGGGGTGACATTGACAACCGGAGGAGTGTGCTGCCCGTAATAATCATCAACCTGGGCCGGTTCTTTCCATGCGGGACTTCTTGCTGCAACTGTTTCTATAGACGTAATAGAAATAATCAGTGCGCAGAATAGTAAGCTGCCAGTGACTCTGTTCATTATTTTAACTCTGAAATATTAAGGTGAGTTATTTAACTGGTAGATTGACCACGTTGAAAGAATATAGTTCCGTTTGCCTGGATGTGCATGCGGCCTGTTTGAGCAATAGATGTTATATAAATAACGTAAATGAATAGTTTTATATTGGTTTTGAAACTGATTATTGTTGCGGGCTTGTTGTTACTTGAGAGGTTTAATGATGGACTGATGGTGATTTTAAAGATGATCGTGCATTTGATTTGTTAAGGTTTTTTTGTTTTTTGGGGTGTTATCTTTTCTCTTGGCTAGCTGTAGCACCTGCAGGTTTTGTTTGAATGCTGTAATGATATCGGGGGATTATTGCTGGATGCGATGACAATAGAATTCCTTTAACTTGCTGATCTATTCATGTGACCTCTGGGGGTTACCCGGAAACCAGCCACAGGCTTTGATAGGGCTTTAAATGTTCAGAGGTAAAGGTATTGCCGCTAAGCAGGTCAAAGCAGCCCTGGTATTTTCCTGCATTGATGTCCATATGGGTTGCGGTCAAATTATGAATAGCAGTCAGGCTTTTGTCAGCTTTAGGTTCGATCCTTGGGAAGGCGAAAATACCGGGTGCAAAATTAATGATTTGCTGAGGGGTGTCGGGATGAAAGCAGCTTTCTTTCTGGCGAATTCCAATAATTGTTTTCAGTGTTTTGAAAATCATGCTCTGCATTGAAACGGGGTTGTCCAGCTCTGTGAACAGGTCTCCAATATCCCATTTGCGACGATTGATGGATCGGGTGCGGCCAGAACGTTCAACGCCGGCAAGATCGTTTGGAGTGGCCAGTAGACTGTGAATATAGATGGCTGGAATACCTTTCATTCCGAGCATGATGATCTGTGAGCAGAGAAAACGCTGTGCCTGCCAGTGGTCCTCACCGCGCCGTGTACCTTTCATTGCATCAAATAGAGAAATATTGATTTCGTAAGGTTTTTCGCTCTGATCCTGAAGTGTTCGCATGCTGACGAATCCGCCAAAGCGGTGCATGCTGTCAACCAGTTCAGAGACCTCGCTATTGGGAACCAGCCCTTCAAGTGGTCGCAGTCCAATGCCGTCATGGGAAGCGGTAAAATTCAGTGTAGTGCAACCCTGAGGGTATTCTGGCAGCGCCCTTGCCCAGTGCGCCAGGTATTTCTCGGTGCCCCGGTTTAGTGCATGGAGTATCAGGGGGGGCAGCGCAAACTGGTACACCATATGCGCCTCATTACCTTGAGAGAAATAGCTGAAGTTTTCAGGGTCTGGTACATTTGTTTCTGTTATCAGCAGTGCGCCAGGTCGGGCTTTTTCAACGATCAGTCGCATTAATTTTACGATGGTATGTGTCTCTGGTAGATGAACGCAGGATGTATTGAGCCTCTTCCATAAAAAAGCAATCGCATCAAGGCGCACTACGCTGGTGCCCTGGGCGAGATAGAAAAGGACAATATCGACCATTTTTATCAGCACATCCGGGTTTTTGAAGTTAAGGTCGATCTGGTCCTCACTGAAGGTGGCCCAGACGTGGCGGGTTCCCCGTCGTGTCTGGGTGGGTACCAGCAGAGGCGAGTTTCTGGGGCGGGTTACCATGCTCAGATCGGTTGCAGGCTCTTCCTCAATAAAGTAATCCCGGCCTGGCTGGGTGCCACTGACAAAATCAGCAAACCACAGGCTTTCTCTGGAAACATGGTTAATAACCAGGTCTGTCATCACCCGGTAATCTTCAGATATTGCCCTGATATCCTCCCAGCTTCCCAGAGCTGGATTGACCTGCAGGTAATCAATGACTGAAAAGCCGTCATCAGAGCTGAAAGGAAAATAGGGGAGTATGTGAACCGTTGAAATCAGTTGTCCCAACTGACTTTTGATAAATTTATTCAATACGTTGAGTGGCTTTTTTTCACCATCATTCAAGCTGTCACCGTAGGTGATCAGAAAAATATCCTGCTCTGACCAGGCGTCAAAATCCTGCTGTTCATGATTGTGCAGAAAGTGCTCAACCCGGCGAACGATAATGCTGGCGAGGTCATCAGACTTATCACCATAAGGTGTTTCAAGGAGTGTAGATAGGGACTGATGAAATGACGCAAAGATCGGTGGGTAGCTTTGCACAATGCTTCTCCTGAAATAGCAGCAGTACGAAGTTCTGATTCACTTTCTTGATATCGGTAGCATGAGTTGTGCCATGTGGTTAGGGGGCGTTCTCAATTAGCCATGAGACCAGTTGATAACTCAAGCACTCATGCTTCGTTGAACGACTTGAACATGGAACCACCATGCCCTGCGTCGTCCGCCTTGCCTGAAAGCTTGTGTTATCAACTGGTCTCATGGCTAATTGAGAACGCCCCCTAACCACTGAACGTTGGCATGGGAACTGCTTGAAACAACTGCATCGAATTCAACGTAAAGCAATAAAAGGAGTTATTGGATGATTTCAAAATGTCTCTTTCCTGTTGCCGGTTATGGAACACGGTTTCTACCGGCCACTAAGTCCATGCCCAAGGAAATGCTCCCAATTGTTGACAAGCCGCTGATTCAATATGGGGTTGAGGAGGCTATGGAAGCCGGGTTAACGGATCTTGGTTTTGTTAATGGCCGGAATAAGCGGGCGATTCCTGATCACTTCGATATTAACTATGAGCTTGAGGCCGAGATCGCTGGAAGTGGTAAGGAGGAGAAACTGTCTTCGATTCGGGATGTGATGTCGGCATGTACATTCTCTTATACACGGCAGAACCAGATGCTGGGGCTGGGGCATGCCATTGCCTGCGGGAAGACATTAATCGGTGATCAGCCCTTCGGTGTCATTCTTGCTGATGACCTCTGTGTGAATGATGAGGGGCCATTGGTGATGGCTCAGCTGGTTAATCTTTATAAGCAGTTTCGATGCACGATTCTTGCGGTTCAGGAAGTGCCAGAGGCGGAAACCGAAAAATACGGTGTGATTGCGGGGGAAGCCCTGGATGAACAATTGATTCGGGTGACGGACATGGTTGAGAAGCCGGCTCCTTCTGAGGCACCCAGTAATCTTGCTGTGATTGGACGTTACGTTCTGACCCCCGATATTTTTGACATTATTGCCAGCACGGAAGCTGGGAGAAACGGTGAGGTGCAGCTCACGGATGCCATTTTGACTCAGGCCAGGAGTGGTTGTGTGATTGCCTGCAAATTTCAGGGTAAGCGATTTGATTGCGGCAGTATTGGTGGTTTTGTCGAGGCAACCAATGCCATTTATCAAAGACGTTTTGGCTGAGCGGATGGTTTTTTGATGGAAGCAAAAACGCCGAGAATTCTGGTTTTTACCGATCTTGATGGTTCCCTTCTGGATCATGATAACTATAGCTGGGCTGTGGCTCAGCCTGCGCTGAAGTTGCTGTATGAGCGTGAAATACCAGTCATTTTTAATACCAGTAAAACGCTGGCAGAGGCGGTTGTTATTCAGCGTGAAATGGGGATTGAGCAGCCGTTTATTACTGAAAATGGCATGGTGACAACGATCCCGGCGGGCTGTTTTCGGGATTCCTGTGAAACAGAAGCTACCCACTTTTTTCATGGTCAGCCCTATCGGAGCATACGCCGGGTTTTATCCAATATCCGACGTCAGTATGGTTTTCGATTTAAAGGCTTTGGCGATTTGACTGAGGAACAGGTGGCCGAGGTTACCGGCTTATCAATAGGTGAAGCCGTTAAAGCCATGGCTCGAAAGGCCAGTGAGCCGTTGGTCTGGCTCGATAGTCACTCAGCGTTGCCAGAGTTTATCGAATTGCTGGAGTCTGAAGGGCTTCACCTGACAAGGGGGGGCGTTTTTATCATGTTTCCGGGAAAGGTAATAAAGGGCTGGCACTGCAGGCGCTGCTGAAAAAGTACCGGCAGGAATATCCGGAAGATAGCTTTACGACCTGTGCTCTTGGGGATGGGATGAACGACTTGCCGATGCTTGAAGCAGTGGATTATCCGGTGCTTATCCGTTCGGAGCACGGTCTGGAACCGGATGTAAGTCATATTGTTGAGGTTGTTGAAACCTCTGGCGTCGGTCCTGAGGGGTGGAATCAGGCCATCCTCGATTTGTTTAGTAAAAAAATAAAGTAATTTCTAATAGCAGAGAAAGGATGCGGTGATGGGTGACTTTTACCAGAATGGAATTATTACCAATTTTCATAATCTGAGAGTTCGATCAACCGAAGACATGGAGCGTGATCTGTTGGCGTTCTCTCGTCAGCGCCCGATGTCGCTGGTGTTGCCTTCACTGTTTTCAGAGCTGGAAGGGCCAGCATTAGGACATATTGTCGAAGAACTGAGCCAGGTTCGCTATCTCTCTGAAATTGTGATTGGACTGGATCGTGCCGATCAAGAGCAGTTTGCCTATGCCAAAGATTTTTTTGGACGGCTCGATCAGCATCACCGTATCCTCTGGCAGGATGGTCCTAAGTTACAGGAAATTGATACGTTGCTGGCCAGTAAAGGGCTGGCCCCCAGAGAACCCGGAAAGGGGCGGAATGTCTGGTATTGTTATGGCTATGTGCTGGCGTCGGCCAAGTCTGAAGCTGTCGCGCTGCATGACTGCGATATTGTGACCTATCAAAGGGATCTTCTGGCCAAACTGTTGTACCCAGTTGCTAATCCAGCATTCAGTTACGACTTCTGCAAAGGCTACTATGCGCGAATTGCTGATAATAAGTTAAATGGACGGGTCAGCCGTCTGCTGGTTACGCCTCTATTAAGGGCTCTGAAAAAAATCCTCGGACCAATGGAGTATCTCGAATATCTGGACAGTTTCCGTTACCCGCTGGCCGGTGAATTCTCCATGAGAACCAGTGTGTTTAACGATATCCGGATTCCCAGTGACTGGGGGCTTGAGATTGGTGTGCTGTCGGAGGTTAAGCGTAATTATTCCAGCAAGCGCCTCTGTCAGGTGGATATTGCGGATATTTACGATCACAAGCATCAGCCTCTGTCTGAAGGTGATGTCAGTCGGGGGCTGTCGAAAATGAGCCATGACATCATCAAGGCTATTTTTCGTAAACTGGCGACCAATGGGGTTCAGTTTAATACCGAAACCTTCAGGACCATCAAGGCGACCTATTACCGGGTGGCTCTGGACTTTATCGAATCCTATTACGATGACGCCATGATCAATGGCCTGCATGTGGATCGTGACAGTGAAGAGCGGGCCGTTGAACTGTTTGCCAGAAATATCATGGAAGCAGGTCAGCACTTCCTTGAAAACCCCATGGAACGACCCTTTATTCCAAGTTGGAACCGGGTGATGTCAGCGGTTCCGGATATATTGGAGCGGCTGTATGATGCCGTAGAAGAAGATAATCAGCATTTCAGTTGATTTCAGAAAAAGTTTCGAAAACTGTATGGATATGGTATAAAGCGCCACTCGATTTCGAGATGAGGCACATCGCGTTCAGTCTCAGGACTGAGCAAAATGGATCTCATTAAACTTAACTTTGATAAAAGATCTCACATTCACCGACACATGGTTCTGGGTGCCAGCTTTTGAATTCGTTATGCGGATCATGATCTGGTCGAACACATGGGGTGTTTGGAGGCATAACCCTGAATCAGGAGATTCCCATGACTCAAGTCACTATGCGTGACATGCTCAAGGCTGGCGTGCATTTCGGTCACCAGACCCGTTACTGGAACCCAAAGATGAACAAGTACATCTTTGGTGCGCGCAACCGAATTCATATCATTAACCTTGAGCACACCCTGCCTGCCTTCAATGGCGCTCTGCAGTTTATCGGTAAGCTGGCTGCAGGCAAAAACAAGGTCATGTTTGTTGGTACCAAGCGCGCTGCTGGTAAGATCATCCGTGAAGAAGCCTCTCGCTGTGGCATGCCTTACGTTGATCACCGCTGGTTGGGCGGTATGCTGACCAACTACAAGACCATTCGTCAGTCCATCAAGCGTCTGCGTGATCTTGAAAGCCAGCGTGACGACGGTACCTTTGAAAAGCTGACCAAGAAAGAAGCTCTGATGCGCAGCCGTGATCTGGAAAAACTGGATCGCAGTCTGGGTGGTATCAAGGATATGGGCAGTCTGCCTGACGCTCTGTTCGTTATCGACGTTGAGCATGAGCGCATTGCCATTCAGGAAGCCAACAAGCTGGGTATTCCTGTAATCGGTATCGTTGATACTAACTCCAGCCCTGAAGGTGTGGACTACATTATCCCAGGTAACGATGATGCTATCCGTGCTATTCAGCTGTACCTGAAGGCTGCTGCTGATGTGATTCTGGAAGGCCGTGCCCGTGCGAGCACTGGTGCTGAAGACGAGTTCGTAGAAGTCGAAGAAGCGCCAAAGGCTGAGGAAGCTCCCAAGGCTGAAGAAGCGGAAGGTTCTGAAGAAGCCTGAGGCTTTGAAGATCCGGCTCCAGGCAGCATCTAAGTGGCTGGTCATATGACCGGGGTGCAGGGTGGTTTCGTTTGGGATTGTCCTGCAAAAATAAAAGATACTGTTTGGAGTAGAAGGGGGCTTTGCCCCCTTTTTTCCGATGTACAGATAACTATTCTTTTATGCCATTTTTATTCTACTTGGATGGTGGCATAAAAAGACTGTCAATTTGAGAGGAATCAACCATGGCAGCTATTAGTGCAGCACTGGTAAAAGAACTGCGTGAACGTACTGGCCTGGGCATGATGGAGTGCAAAAAAGCACTGGTTGAAGCACAGGGCGATATTGAAGTTGCAATCGAAGAAATGCGTAAGTCCGGTCAGGCAAAAGCTGCCAAGAAAGCCGGTCGTATCGCTGCGGAAGGTATTGTAGCTGTTAAAGTAGCTGATGACGCCAGCTTTGGTGTATTGGTTGAAGTTAACAGTGAAACTGACTTCGTTGCCCGTGACGATAACTTCCTGGGTTACGTTCAAAAAGTAGTGGATGCTGCTTTTGCCCGTAAGGAAGCTGATGTTGCTGTTCTGATGGAAGGTGAACTGGAAGAAGCCCGTCAGGCGCTGGTTCAGAAGATCGGTGAAAACATCGGTGTTCGTCGTATCGCTATCGTTGAAGGTGGTGTGATCGGCTCTTACGTTCACGGTAACAACCGCATCGCCGTTCTGACCAAGCTGGAAGGTGGTGATACTGAACTGGCTCGTGATATTGCCATGCACGTTGCTGCTGTTAACCCACAGGTGGTTAACAAGGAAGACATGCCGGCTGAACTGGTAGAGAAAGAGAAAGAGATCTTCAAGGCTCAGGCTGAGCAGTCTGGCAAGCCTGCCAACATCATCGAGAAGATGATTGAAGGTCGTATCAGCAAGTTCCTGGCAGAGAGCAGCCTGGTGGAACAGCCTTTCGTAAAAGACCCTGACACCACTGTTGGTGCGCTGGCCAAGAAGGCAGGTGCTGCTGTATCCAGTTTCGTACGTTTTGAAGTTGGTGAGGGTATCGAGAAAGAAGAAGTGGACTTTGCTGCTGAAGTCCGCGCTCAGGCAGGACTGTAATACAAAGGCCAACCGAAAGGGTTGGCCTTTTCATGTCTATCCGTAGCTGATGGTTGATTTTCGGGTTTTCTTCATGGGAAGGTTTCATGGATAAGAATATCAACTGTCAGAACACATCAACTCGCAGGCTGATTGGTTAGAGAAGGTCATTTCAGCCAGATGATTTATCTAATGCAGCTTTTATGGCTGATTTCCAGATGGCAGCGCATTTGCAAGTTGAGTGTAATTTAGCCAACCAGACTCGGAAACTGAACATGCCGGCAAGTGATAGTCAACCGAAATACAAACGCATACTACTGAAGCTCAGTGGTGAAGCTCTTCAGGGTGAGGGTGAGTTTGGTATTGATCCCAGGGTTCTGGATCGAATGGCCCTGGAAATCGGTCAGTTAGTAGGGATCGGTGTACAGGTTGGTATCGTTATTGGTGGTGGAAACCTCTTTCGTGGTGCGGCCCTTAGTGCTGCAGGCCTGGACCGGGTAACCGGTGATCACATGGGGATGCTGGCAACCGTGATGAATGCCCTTGCCATGCGTGATGCCCTTGAACGATCCAATATTAATACCCGGGTTATGTCAGCCATTCCCATGAGTGGTGTTGTTGAACATTATGATCATCGCCGTGCAATGAGATATCTCAATTCTGGTGATGTTGTGATTTTTTCTGCCGGTACCGGAAATCCATTTTTTACCACCGATTCCGCAGCCTGCCTGAGGGGGATTGAGGTGGGTGTTGATGTAGTCCTCAAGGCCACCAAGGTTGACGGTGTCTATGATAAGGATCCGGTAAAGCATTCTGATGCGGTTAAATTTGATCAGCTGACCTATGATGATGTCCTGGAGCGCAAACTGGGCGTTATGGACTTAACGGCTATTTGTCTGGTGCGAGACCAGCAGATGCCTGTTCGGGTGTTTAATATGAACAAATCCGGGGCTCTGTTAAATCTTGTGGTTGGTGGAAATGAAGGAACACTGGTAAACGGGGGTTAATGATGATCAATGAGATTAAAGATGATGCCAAAGAGCGTATGGGCAAAACCATTGAATCGTTGACGGTTGCCTTCAACAAGATTCGTACAGGTCGAGCTCATCCAAGCCTTCTAGATGGTATCAGGGTTTCTTACTATGGCTCAGAAACACCTTTGAGTCAGATGGCTAACGTTTCTGTAGAAGACGGTCGTACGCTTGCAGTGCGCGTCTGGGAAAAGCAGATTGTTCCTGATGTAGAGAAGGCTATTCTTAAGTCTGACCTTGGGCTTAACCCTTCAACTGCTGGTGAAGTGATTCGTATTCCTTTGCCACCGCTCACCGAAGAAACCCGCAAGGGCTATATTCGTCAGGCGCGTCAGGATGCAGAGAATGCCCGTATTGCCATTCGTAATATTCGCCGTGATGCACTGGCTGATATTAAGGAGCTGGAGAAGGAAAAAGAGATCAGTGAAGATGATGAGCGTCGCGGTCAGGATGATGTTCAAAAGCTGACTGATCAGTTTATTGCTGAAGTTGATAAAAATCTTTCTGCCAAGGAAGAGGATCTGATGGCGATCTAATGGCTGGCAGTGCTGGTCTGAAGTTACTGCCTTGTCTGCTTTATCAGAGAAGAGTCAGGTGTAATGACTTCAGGAGTTCAGGCGTCAGCTGTCTTTTGATGCGTTGCAGGTGCTTGCTTTTTACAGCGGGCTCCTGCAAGGTTCTACTGTTACACTTTTTTTACCTGCCAATTTTCAGATCGTCTTAATTCATGGCAAATACATCGTTACAGGGAAAAAGCGGCATTCAGGAAGTTCCGCCAGATAGGCTGCCGCGCCATGTGGCTATCATTCTTGATGGTAATAACCGCTGGGCCAAAAGGAAGCATCTGCCAGGTCTGGCTGGACATCGGGCTGGTGTGAACCGTGTTCGTGAAGTGGTTGAGGCCTGCGCTGATCACGGTGTTGAAGTGCTTACGCTGTTTGCCTTCAGCAGCGAGAACTGGAATCGGCCGGTTGTTGAAGTTAATGGGCTTATGCGCCTGTTTCTGAATGTGCTCAAGCGAGAGGCCAGACGGTTAAAGAAAAACCGTATCCGACTGAAGGTAATTGGTGATGTTACCCGGTTCAGCCCTGAAATTCAGAAACATATTCAAGAAGTAGAAGCATATACTGCGAATGATTATGCAGTGACCCTGGTTATTGCTGCTAACTATGGTGGTATGTGGGATATCGCTTCTGCTGCACGCCAGCTGGCTGAAAAAGTGGCTCTTGGAGAGCTTGTGCCAGAGAGTATTGATGAGTCAGCGGTTGAGCGCCATCTCAGTACGTCAGGTTTGCCAGCCCCGGATCTATTGATTCGTACCAGTGGTGAGCAACGAATCAGTAACTTCCTGTTGTGGCAATGTGCTTACAGTGAGTTTTATTTTACCGAAACCTTGTGGCCGGATTTTGGACGTGATGAATTTCAGCAGGCCCTGCTGAGCTACGCCCGTCGCCAGCGACGATTTGGCAAAACCAGCGAGCAGGTGGAGGCTGAAACACCGTGTTGAAACAAAGAATTATAACGGCTCTTATACTGGCGCCTGTAGCGCTTGCTGGAGTGTTTTTATTACCGTTAACCGGTTTTGGCTTCTTTATCGCCGCGATTATCATGCTTGCGGCCTGGGAGTGGGCAAACCTTTCTGGCTTTGAACAACGATCTGTTCGTCTGGCTTATGCACTGGCTATTGGTGCTTTCTGTGGTTTGACGCTTTTTTTACCTCCTTTTCTCACCCTTGGACTGGCTGCTGTCTGGTGGCTGATCGCTTTCATCCTTGTCAAACAATACCCGGGGAGTGCTCGCTTGCTTGAGAGCCGGCCGCTTAGGTTATTGATGGGGGGGCTGACTCTCGTGCCGGCATGGTTGGGTCTTTATGAACTCAAACAAATGACAGACTCAGCCTGGTTGATTGTTACCCTTCTGGTGATGGTTTGGGCTGCAGACTGTGGTGCGTATTTTGCTGGAAAGCGATTTGGCAAAATAAAGCTTATTGAGCGGGTCAGCCCTAAAAAGACCCTGGAGGGTTTGGTCGGTGGTGTGTTGTTTTCAATGCTGATTTCAAGCCTCGTTACCTTGTTTGGCAGTGTCAGTTTTTTTCAGGGGGTATCACTGTTGACGCTGACCATTCTGACTGTTCTGGTTTCCGTTCTGGGTGACCTCTGGGAAAGTGTTCTGAAACGGTACAGAGGAGTTAAGGACAGTGGAAACCTGCTGCCAGGTCATGGTGGTGTTCTTGATCGAATTGATAGCCTGACTGCTGCCGTTCCGATATTTACTCTCTATGTCATGATAATCAGGGGTGTATAGGTCGTGACTGCATCATGCTTTCAATCCGGCAGACAGCGGGTTTGTGTGTTGGGATCCACCGGGTCCATTGGTAAGAGCACATTGGATGTTATTGCTCGTAACCCGGATCTATACAGCGTTCATTCTTTAATAGCTGGCAGAAATACGGAAGTTATGCGGGAGCAGGCTCGTCAGTTTCAGCCACAATATATTGTTATGGCGGATGAGCAGGCAGCCCGTGATCTTCGTACAGATCTTCAGTCCGAAGGGTTGAGTATTACGGTCGAATCCGGTCTGGATGCGATGAATCAGGTTGCGACTGATGGTGAGGTTGATGTCGTTATGGCAGCCATTGTCGGTGCTGCTGGGCTTTCACCTACCATGGCTGCTGTTCGTGCTGGGAAAAAAGTTCTTCTGGCGAACAAGGAGGCACTGGTGATGACCGGTGCTTTATTCATGGATGCTGTTAAGGCTTCAGGTTCTGTTCTCCTGCCTATTGATAGTGAGCATAACGCTATTTTTCAGTGCCTGCCTGCTGATCATCATTTGGGGCTTGAGCGGGCGGGTGTTAGAAGGATATTGCTGACCGCTTCCGGAGGGCCATTTCGGCAGTCACCTGTAGAAAGTTTTTCCGCAGTAACGCCTGAGCAGGCCTGTGCCCACCCAAACTGGAGCATGGGGCGTAAAATTTCGGTAGACTCGGCCACGATGATGAATAAGGGGCTCGAGTTTATTGAAGCTTGCTGGTTGTTTGATGCCCGTCCCGAGCAGGTGGAGGTGGTCATCCATCCTCAAAGTATCATTCACTCAATGGTGGATTACGTGGATGGCTCTGTGCTGGCTCAGATGGGAAATCCGGACATGAGAACACCCATTGCCCATGCTCTGGCGTGGCCAAGAAGAATACCATCCGGTGTTTCTCCGTTGTCTCTGGCCGAGATTGCCCGGCTTGACTTCTATGCTCCGGACATGATGCGTTACCGCTGTTTGAGACTGGCCCAGGAGGCGGCACACAGTGGAGGCACAGCAGCTGCTATGCTGAATGCTGCCAATGAAATTGCGGTTGATGCTTTTCTTGATAGAAAGCTGCGCTTTGATCGCATACCTGAAGTCATTGATGCAACATTACAGACATTACCGGTGTTGAGTGCCGGAAGCTTAGATCAAGTGCTGGAGGCTGACAGGGAAGCCCGCCATCTGGCTCAGAAACAGGTTATACAAATGCAGGGTGTTGCATGATTTTTGAATCGCTTCTTGACTCAGCGCAGACCATATTTGCTTTTGTAGTGACTCTTGGAATACTGGTGAGTATTCACGAATATGGTCACTTCTGGGTTGCCCGTCGCTGTGGTGTTAAGGTACTTCGTTTCTCCGTGGGCTTTGGTAAATCATTATGGAGCTGGACTGACCGTCACGGTACTGAATACAGTATTGCTGCAATTCCGCTGGGCGGATATGTCAAGATGCTGGATGAGAGGGAAGGCCCGGTTCCCAGTGATGAGTTGCACCTTTCCTTCAATAGTAAGCCCGTTCTTTCCCGGATCGCGATTGTGGCTGCCGGACCTGCAGCTAACTTTCTTCTTGCTGTTTTTGCCCTTTGGCTCATGTATATGGTGGGTGTTCGTACCCTGATGCCTCAGGTTGGCGAAGTGATTCCCGATTCACCCGCTGCCGTTGCTGGAATTCATCCTGGTGATGAAATTGTTGCGGTGAACGGTGTTGAAACGCCAGGCTGGCAGGCAGTGAACATGGAGTTGCTGGGGTATATTGGTGAGAGTAAGAATCTTGATTTCTCCATCCGGGCAGGTGAGCCTGGAGTTGCCTCAGACGGTGCGGTCAGAGATAGAAATATTGCGGTAGTGGACTGGCTGATTAATGAAGAGCAGCCAAACCCCGTACGCTCTCTGGGTATTTTACCTTACTCTCCAAAAATCCCTGCTGTCATTGGCCAGTTGGCTGAAGATGGGGCGGCAGCGAGAGATGGTCTGGAACCAGGTGATAAAATTCTTCGCGTTAATGGGGAAGCAGTCATTGACTGGATGCATTTTGTGGAAGTAATCCGCGACAATGCTGGTAAGCCTCTTCAATTGCTGGTTGAGCGGGGTGGCGTTAGTCAGGGTATTCAGTTGACTCCGGGCAGTCGATCCACCGATGGAGTGACAACCGGTTTTATTGGTGCAGGTGTCCAACAGGTTTCCTGGCCAGACACCATGATTCGTCACTTACAGTACGGTCCCATTGAATCACTGGTAAAAGGTGCTCAGGCAACCTGGTCACTGACCAGTATGACACTAGAGTCCCTCTGGAAGATGGTTGTAGGGCTTGTTTCTGTTAAAAACTTGAGCGGTCCGATAACCATTGCTAAAGTGGCTGGCGCGTCACTTGAGTCTGGCTTGGAAAATTTTCTCTATTTTCTGGCAATGTTAAGCGTAAGCCTTGGGGTGCTGAACCTGCTCCCTATACCGGTGCTGGATGGAGGTCACCTGCTTTTCTATCTCGTGGAAATGGTCAGGGGTAAACCTCTTTCTGAGAAGATGCAGACACTGGGTTTGAAAATCGGGGTAACGTTTGTTGTCGGCGTAATGATGCTGGCCATGTATAACGACCTTAGTCGCCTCTTTCAATGACCCTGTGGGTCAAAAAGTTATTGGGCTTTCTGAAATGGCTGCAATAGCATTGGTTTGAATATTGAATATTGAATATTCAGGCGAAAGAAAAGCATTTTGCGCTCTGCGCAACTGCAAATCATGAAAAACGGTGAAGTAAAATGTTTTTCACGTTAATGCGAAATGAACACGGATAAGAACGGATTCCATGAAGCGATCACTGTTGTCTCTGCTGATTGGCTCTTTAGCCATCGCGCCTGCTGCCCAGGCCTTCGTCGTCTCAGATATCCGGATTGATGGCCTTCAACGGGTTTCAGCCGGGACAGTTTTTAATGCCCTGCCTGTTGAGGTTGGTGATGATATTGAATCGCCTGATATTGCCGGGGCTGCCCGTGCTCTTTATCAAACCGGGTATTTCAATGATATTCGCATGGCTCGTGAAGGCGATGTGCTGGTCGTTGCAGTTGTTGAGCGACCATCAATCAGCTCAATTGAGATCAAGGGTAATAAGGCCATCAAGACGGAAGACCTGATGACAGGTCTTGAGCGTTCCGGTCTGGCTGAGGGTGAAATTTTTCAGCAGGCTACGCTGGAAGCCATCCGTCTTGAACTCGAGCGTCAATACGTTGCCCAGGGGCGCTATGGTGCACGAATTACTGCTGATGTTGAGGCTCAGCCCCGCAATCGGGTAAAGCTGCGTATTAATGTCAAGGAAGGTAAGGTTGCTACGATTCAACATGTTAATGTTGTCGGAAATACTGCTTTCCCTAAAGATGAATTGATTGATCTTTTTGAATTGCAGAAAACGGAGTGGTATCAGTTTTTCAGCTCTGCTGACAAGTACTCCCGGGAAAAGTTATCTGGCGATCTTGAGCGCCTGAGATCGTGGTACCTTGATCGTGGCTATATTAACTTTAATATCACATCCACCCAGGTCTCAATCAGCCCTGACAAGCAGAGTGTCTATATCACTGTCAACGTTGATGAAGGTGATAAGTACACAGTCAGTGACGTTAAGCTTGCCGGTGATCTGATTATTCCAGAAGAAGAGGCTAGAAAGCTGCTGCTGGCACAGCCTGAGCAGGTATTCTCCCGTAAGCTGATCACTACCACTGAGGAGATTCTAAGCCGCCGTCTTGGTAATGAAGGGTATACGTTTGCCAATGTGACGGGAATTCCAAAGCCGGATCATGAAAACAAAACGGTTGAACTGACCTTCTTTGTTGATCCAGGTCGAAGAGCTTACGTTCGTCGTATCAATTTCTCAGGCAATACCAAAACCGATGACGAAGTATTACGTCGGGAAATGCGCCAGATGGAGGGTGCTTCTGCCAACACTCAGAAGATTGAGCAGTCCAAGGTGCGGCTTGAACGTCTTGGGTATTTCAAGGAAGTGAATGTTGAAACGCCACCTGTGCCGGGCACCAGTGATCAGATTGATGTTAATTACACCGTAGAAGAGCAGCCTTCCGGTAGTGTAACGGCCAGTATCGGTTACTCTCAGTCTGACGGTCTGTTGCTCGGTGGTTCTGTCAGCCAGAGCAACTTCCTTGGAACCGGAAACAAGGTGACAGTGGGGCTGAACAAGAGTGATGTAAGTCAGCTCTACAATTTCAGCTTTATGGATCCCTATTACACCATTGACGGAGTCTCCCGTGGTTTTGATGTCTACTATCGAACCTACGATTACAGCGACTCGGATATTTCGAGTTATGCGGCTGACACGTTTGGCGGTAATGTGCGTTTTGGCTATCCATTGTCTGAAACACAGTCCATTAACTTCAGTCTTGGGGTTGATGGTACGGAGATTACTACTGGTTCTGGTACACCCCAGGTGATTATGGATTACCTGGCTGCAGAGGGTACGAAGTTTACCAATATCAAAACGTCACTGGGCTGGTCTCAGTCAGAGTTGAACCGCGGACTTTTGCCAACGGCCGGTTATTCTCAAAGTGTATCTTTGTCGGCTGCTATACCAGGCTCAACCACCACGTTCTATAAACTGGTTTACCGGGGGCAGTACTTTCAGCCAATTACCCGCAGTTTAACAGCACGTGTTGCAACCCGCCTTGGATATGGTGGTGCGTATGGCAGTACGTCAGAAATGCCATTTTTTGAAAACTTTTATGCCGGTGGTTTTGGTTCTGTCAGGGGTTATAAGGATAACTCACTTGGACCTAAAGCAGCGCAGAGGGATAACGCCGACGACTTCAACAGCATGGGGGGGGATGTGCTGATTGAGGGTACGGTTGAAGTACTATTCCCTTTACCATTTGTTAAGGATCAGCGTTCATTAAGAACCAGCGTGTTTTTTGATTACGGTAATGTGTTTGATACGACCTGCAGTAATCAGGTTGTTGATTGCTTCAAGCCAGATTTGAGTGAGTTGCGCTACAGTACTGGTGTGGGGCTGACCTGGATTACCCCACTTGGCCCGCTGACCTTCAGTTTGGCTAAGGCTCTGAATGCCAAAGGCAAGGACGAAACTCAGACCTTCCAGTTCTCCCTGGGAACTCCATTCTGATTGTATTCTGATAAGCCCTCTTGTAAGAGGGCGTTTTACGTAATTAAAAGGTGCTATCAGGCACCTTTTCTTTATAATGTTCCCTTTAACCGCTATCTTACCGTAGTTTCCCCGGGCAATTGGCAGTAAATACCACATCATCGGATTTGTTGATGACTGACTGGGCTTCATATCTTGGAAGGGGGCCCTCATTGTTGCCTGGTAATATTTAAAGGCTACGGGGACTGATAATTTCTCAGGAGATTTATTTTGAAATCGATCAGACTGGCATTCCTGGCCCTGATTATGCTGGCCCCTCTGGCTAATGCTGCAACTGCTGGCAGTAAAATTGGTGTGCTTGATACGGTGATGGTGTTGAGTGAATCCAATGCCGGGAAGCAATACGCTAAAAAGTCTGAAGCCAAGTTCAAGCCTCAGTTGGTTGCTCTACAGAAGCTTGAGGGTGACGTTCGTAATATGCAGGAAAAACTACAGAAAGATGGCCCGACTCTGAGTGCCGAGCAGTTGAAAGTGCGTCAGCTGGAGTTGCAGCGCAAGTATGAAGACTGGCAACTGAAAGGACGTCAGTATCAGACTGACAGGGCAGAAGCGGATAATGCTGAGCGTGAAAAGCTGCGCCCAAAACTGCAGACTGCCATCGATAAAGTCGTTAATGAGTTAAAGCTGGATTTGGTCATTGATCGTCAGATGGCTATCTATGCCAGCCCTGGTATTGATATCACCCGTAAGGTCATCGAAAGCCTCAACCAGATGAAGTAATGAATCATGACTGATGTTTATACTTTGTCCGAACTGGCAGAAAAGTGCGGTGCCCAGCTGCAGGGAGATGCCGATAAGCAGGTTTCTGGTCTGAATACACTTCAGGATGCGCAGGGGCATGAGTTAAGCTTTCTGGCTAACCCGGCTTATGCCAAGTATCTGGAAACCACCCAGGCCGGTGCTGTTATTCTCAGCTCTGATTCGGCCAGTGGGTTTACTGGTAATGCCCTGATTCTTGATAACCCGTATCTGGGCTATGCCCGGTTGTCTTCCCTGTTCGACCCTGATCGTGGTGGAAAGGAGGGTATCCACCCCAGTGCGGTTGTTGATGAGACTGCGATTGTCGATTCTACGGCTGCCATTGGTGCGAATGTTGTTATTGAGGCAGGTGTTCAGATTGCGGCCGGTGTGCGCATTGATGCTGGTACCGTGGTTGGTCATGACTCTGTGCTTGGAGCCGATGTCCATCTTCATCGAAATGTTACGGTCTGCCATGGTGTCACCATTGGAGATAGAACCATCATTCATTCCGGAGCGGTGATTGGTGGTGATGGTTTTGGTAATGCACACTCTGAGGGTCGCTGGCACAAAATAGCCCAGATTGGTGGTGTAGTAATTGGCAGCGATGTTGAAATAGGAAACAACACCTGTATTGATCGCGGGGCACTGGGTAATACGGAAATACACAGTGGTGTCCGTCTGGATAACCTGATTCAGATTGCTCACAATGTGGTGATTGGCGAGAACACTGCCATTGCCTCCGGTGTCGGTATTTCCGGAAGTACAAAGATTGGTAAAAATTGTACTATTGCCGGAGCAGCCGGTTTTGCCGGTCATCTGACCATTGCGGATGGTACGTTTATCAGCGGTATGGCCATGATTACGCGCTCAATTACCAAGGCTGGTTCCTATTCCTCGGGCACTGGTTTTATGGAAAGTCGCGAGTGGCGGAAAAACGTGGTTCGTTTCCGGCAATTGGATGATCTGGCCAGGCGGGTTAAACAGCTGGAGAAACAGTGATACAGACATAAGTACACTGAAATCCATCTGCTAACTACCGGTGAGAATGTTTACGGTAAAGAAAAAGGCTGGTTTTCCAGCCTTTTTCTGTTACATCGAAGATTAGAGTTTATGGCGAATGAGACGAATTGAGGAAATTAAGGAGATCCTGCCCCATCGGTATCCTTTTCTGCTGGTGGATCGGGTTCTTCATGTGGATATAGAAAATGGCACCATCGAGTGTCTCAAAAATGTATCCAGTAATGAGCCGCATTTTAATGGTCATTTCCCACAGCATCCGGTGATGCCGGGTGTATTGATTATTGAGGCAATGGCTCAGTCAGCAGGTATCCTTGGTTATCATATTCGTAATACCAATTTCATTTTCAAAATATGTCACGAATTCTGCGATTGCCTTTATACTTTAAATAGCCTGTTGTTCATCCCGTTAATGTCATGCCTAAAACTCCCGATTTTCCTGAAAACTTTCACGATGCA
>NZ_LUKQ02000439.1 GCF_001647025.1 Endozoicomonas atrinae | reverse complement strand
CAGGTCAGGGCGTTGTCTCGATGTTTAACTTCGGGAGGTCATACGGGGCAGTAGAATCCGCTGTGAGCTTAATGGGCTTTCCCCTGACCTATGTAACCCCTCAATCATGGAAACGCCGTGCAGGACTCACAGGGAGCGGAAAGGATGCATCGAGAGGTAAGGTGTTAGACCTCTACCCGGATGCGGACGTTCATCGAAAAAAAGACAATGGTCGTGCTGATGCTGTGCTCATTGCGAGATACGGAGAGAGACAGGCATGAAACTCACATCGGCGAGAGAGGCTATCCACGATGCCTATGCAATTCACCTCACTAGCAAAGGCTTTGAGGCGAACTTCAGAGCAGAGGCAAAGAAACCGGACTTTACCAACTACCTCAGAGCGGCTCATCGTTGCCGGGATGGGATCAGGGAGGAAAAACTCGCAGAGTTCAGCCCGGTCGGGTTCTATACCGAGGATAAGATTCTCCGGGAGAATAACAACCGGCAGGTCTGTGATGCGGTCGAGGCCGGGATGATTATTGCCGCTGTCGAAGCCCTCCCTGAACCATTCCGATCATGGGCGAAATGGGCATACGGTCCCCGGACAGAGGACATGCTACCCGAACAGGGGAGGTTCTTCCGATGGCTCGATCAGGACGTGACCAATAACTTCGGGGAAATTGACCGGGTTTACCGGGAGGCGACTATGGAGAAGATCAGGGACGTTGTCGCCTATGCAGTCCTCGATTACCGGAGCTATTCGGTCAATGACCGACACCTCTACCCGGTCAATCTCATTATCAACCGCATCGGTATCCAGAGACAGAACTGGAAGCGTGACTTTGAACCATGGCATGCCTACTACTGGCGGGTCTGTGATAGCTACCTCGACAAGACAGCACTCCCGGCAGTAGCGAGTGTCGTTTTGAGGCTACGATATGGCCGTGATGAATTGGCTAAAAATTGAACAAAAAATGGCAAAAACTTGCTAATGATTACAGATTCAGGTACTTTTTCCCATGATACAAAACCTCACCCAGAAAACGTGTGAGGTTTTTTTTCGCCCGAAATTTCTCCTGTGCAGGACGCACTTATGGCTGACCTCTCCGACCGGCTAGATCGTATTGATACGAAGCTGGACAGATTGAGCGAGGCAGTATCTCAACTCGCCAGAATTGAAGAACGAATCTCCCACCAGAACGAAAACATGGGCACGATAGATGCCCGGCTCAACGATATGGAAACCCGTATCCGCACCCTCGAACGTGCGAGCAATTCAAGAGGTGTAATACTCGCCGGGATTGAACGGTTCGGCTGGATCGTTATCTCAGCAATGATCGGCCTCGCTGCCTACTTCGTTCGAAAGTAATTTATTCAGGGAAGCCCGATGACTCCAAGGATGGAAACTAATTACATCGTTATCCATTGCTCGGCTACCCGTGCCGATCAAGGTGTGACGACTGAGGACATACGGCATTGGCATACCGTCGATAATGGCTGGTCGGATATCGGCTATCACTGGATTATCGAACGGGATGGAGCGATCAAGCATGGTCGGCATTCACAGGCTCAAGGTGCCCACGTAAGGGGTCATAACCATGAGTCGGTCGGTGTCTGCATGATCGGCGGTATTGATGAGAATGGTGATCCAGAGGATAACTTCACATCAGAGCAATGGCTCATGCTCGAAATGCTGATAGAAACCTTGGAGCTCCGCTACCCGGAGGCAGAGGTTGTCGGGCATTACTTCTTCACTCCCTACAAGACTTGTCCGAACTTCATCGTTGAGGACTGGCGGGAGTCTATTCGATGACCTGGGCGGCAGCAATTCCAGTTATCGGGAAGATCATCGAGAAAATTATCCCTGATCCTGATAAGGCGGCTGAGGCAAAAAAACAGCTGGTGGATTTAGCGGTCAAGGGAGAGCTCGATGAGTTAGCCGAACGTGCTGGGGTCATCAAGGCAGAAGCCCAAGGCGAGAGTTGGCTACAGCGATCATGGCGACCGATTGTAATGCTCGTCTTTACCGGGCTCATCGTTGCTCGTTGGCTCGGATGGTCAGCCCCGGATTTAACCGAGGCGGTTGAACTCAAACTCTTTTCCATCGTCCAGATCGGTATCGGCGGCTACATAGCGAGCCGTGGTATTGAGAAGGTCGCAGACAAGATAAGGCGCTAAGGAATGGCAGCAAAGAAAAAACACAAGCTCGTCGAGCGTAAGGTCAATGACCTGATTCCTTATGTGAATAACTCCCGGATTCACGATGAGGAACAGGTAATCCAGATTTGTTCCTCGATCAAAGAGTTCGGCTTTACGAACCCGGTTCTCATTGATGAGGAAAACGGGATCATTGCTGGCCATGGTCGATTGATGGCGGCAAAGAAACTCGAACTCAAAACCGTCCCCTGTATCGTTCTCGAAGGCCTCTCAGAGGCTCAAAAGAAAGCCTACGTCATAGCGGATAATTCCATTGCCCTCAATTCAAGCTGGGATATGGACAAGCTCTCTCTCGAACTCGAATCACTGAAAACAGAAGATTTCGATTTAGACCTTCTCGGCTTTGATGAGAACTTCTTTCAGGTAAGTACTGATGAGTTCTTCGATGTTCCTGACGCTCCACCGGCGAGCGGTGATAGCGATAGCGGGGATCGTGAGCCTCGGAGAACGGATGAGGGGTATTCAGCCTTTGAACTCGTCATGCTCCATGAGAACAAGCTCCGACTCATTGAAGTGATCAATGAGATTAAAAACGACCT
>NZ_LUKQ02000438.1 GCF_001647025.1 Endozoicomonas atrinae | reverse complement strand
AACTTGCCAGCCTCGGTGTCACTATTGCCGAAGCCTTTTCACAGGGAACGCTATCGCTCGAAGAATACACAGAGGCGATGGATGCGAGCCGGGAAAAGCTCAAGTCATTTAAAGAGGAAGCGGAAGACACCAAGGATGCCGTAAAGAATGTTGGCGACAGTGCCGAGCAAGCCGGAGCGCAACAGGCCGAAGCGCTGACCGATGCCTCCACTATTGCCGGAGTTATGGCCGGTCATTACAACACACTGGCCGAAGAGCTACAGGGCATGAGCGGTGCGGCACACGATGCCTTTGTAGCCATGAATGGCGTGGGCAACGTCAACACCAAGGAGGCGATCAGCAGTATTGCCGAACTGAAAAGCCAGCTGGAAGAAACCAGAGAAGAACTCAACAAGCTACAGCACTCCTACACCTTCGATGTCACCGGCATAAGTAGCTGGATGAATGAGACTGCGAAACATGCTGCCTATGTCAAAAGCCAATACTTGGAGCAGAAGATCGCTCTCGAAGAACTGTTAGAGAGTTATGAGCTCGGCGGCTCGACAGCGAGAAGCTTTATCCGTCAGGGCGAGCGAGCCGCTGATACGATGAACCTCCTGAACAATCAGGATTTAGACCGCCTCAACAATGCCATTCGCTCGGCAGAGCAGAACATGGCCAGCCTTGGTGAGAGTTCCCGAAATACCCTCAACAGCCTGCAAGATGAACTGGATGAATTACAGGGCAGGCAGTCGGATATTGAGCAACGCCGTTATCAAAATCAGCGTGACGATCTGAAGGCACAGCAGGCCGAGGCCGTTGCCAAAGGGGATCAGGAGGCGATCAAGAATATCACTTCTGCCCTGCGGATCAGTGAGCAGATTTACAACGAACGTATCCGGCAGGCCAACAATGAAAAAGCCCAAGCCCTCCAAGAGAGCCAGGTGAGCACGTCAGCACCAACCACTCAAACCACACAACCGGCTCCGCAGAAAATTATCCGGCTCGAATACCCCGGCGGTGCGGTCAATGTCGGCATTGATTCAACGGATGAGACAAAGCTTCTGGAAGCTCTGAAAAACGCTGGATTGAGATCGGTTTAAAGATTTTTGATTTCTTCCTGCGTTTGTTTTGGTCTTGTGCAGTAGGCAATTAAACCAGTTATAACAATTACAGGGATCGCCACATATGTTAGGTAAACACCAACGTAAGAAGCAAAATATAGTGTTGCCAAGTAGAGAAGCAAAGTAATCAAACAAACAAATAGGCACTTTTCATAAATCCATTTTTTCATATAAACCCCACTATCGAAGATCGCTGGATTATATGGAAAAAATAGGAAAAAAAGCCAACGAAGGTTTATTTATGCAACTAGACACTATTACCCTCCCGGACGATCTGCTCTGGATCAATGAGTTTGAATGGAACCCCGTCGAGCAAACCACCGAGCGGAGCCTGACCGGGGCTTTGATGGTTCAGGAAGGGCAACTAATACATGGCAGACCAATCATTCTGTCTGGCAATGGCGAAGCCGGTTGGGTATCCCGACTGACGGTCAAGAACCTGTTTGCTCTCTCCAAAGCGGCCAATAAAACAATGACTCTAACGCTCCCGGATAGTCGGCAGTTCTCCGTTATCTTTGATCGGTCTAACGGTGCTCCTGTAGAGGCACAGCAGGTCTTACCGTTTGCTTATCCAGAGGATAGTGATCAATACTTTTTAACTCTAAGACTGCAAACAATTAAAGAATGAACTACCCAGAAGCTAGCTCGAGATAATTAAATCCTCAGAGATTAAAATACACAAGATCATTCTCAGAAATATCATTTAGATCACTACTAAGTCTTATTTCTTTGTCTTCCTGCTGAATGGGATCAGCAGTATTACTGTTTGATAAAAAAGTATTATAGGGTTGGCAATTTATACCGCTACTATGCAGGGGTAATTCATTAGGAAGACGAGGATGAGAATATATTCCGTAATTGAATGTCTTCAATGTGGAAGCTTGATAAGTTGTCAGTGAACTTGTTCCAGAGGGGAGGGGTGGCTCTGAAGGTGTGACAGTTTTCGCTTGTAGCGAGCGATTTACTGCTACTTTGTTATCATGTTTTTTTTCATGATCTTTTAGGCTAGTAGGGTGCTTAAAGGTCTTATCACAATAGGTGCATTGTCTTAATTTTACATTTGTATGATATCTACTTTTGTGTACCCCTAAAGATGCTTTAGATGAGAATAAAGAATTGCATTCAGGGCATTGGATGGTTTTCCTTTTCTTTACAGGCTTATCACTTGTCGAAGCTCTGTCTGGAAAACTAGAACTAACCATTTTGTCTTGGGCAGTGACGGTACAGTTATTAAATTTTGAAGTAACGTTAGAAGTATTCCTCTGCGTAACATTGTTGGAATCAATATTTATCCCTGCTTGGACACAGGCAGTATGAAGAGGGTCTTGTGATGGATTTAGCATTATTGGATTACTGAATTATTGAATTATTGAATTATTGAATTATTGAATTATTGAATTACAGCTTAAGACCACGCTTTCTTATAAAAGTTCCTCCCTTTCACAACTCATTCTCAATTTATGTCAACCAAGCATAAGGATTTGCTATGGCTATTACTAATAGCGATGTAAAACTCTTCGAAAGCCAACGCCTAACCGATGAGGAAGATGGTGGTGGTCGGGTGACGGGTAACGAGGTCATTGATGGCAACGTCAATAATCTCTTTCAGGACATTTCCCGGATCGACCGAACCA
>NZ_LUKQ02000437.1 GCF_001647025.1 Endozoicomonas atrinae | reverse complement strand
ATCAGAACCTGATGCACAGAGTTTTTGAGAAGTTAGGCTTGGCAATGAATGACGAAAAAGTCATGAATACTTATGAGGAGCTAAGTAGCTATGGTGCTATCGCTGCATAATAGTGTCCGGAGTATTGTTAAAGATACAGAGTAAAAATAGACCCAGATCGGCTATTAGCAAGAAAGCAAATAATTAAGTGGATACGTTTGTTTTTTATACTGTTTTCAGCAAGAGGAAGTAGCGATCTCAGAAAATAACCATTCACCACTTCCCGTTCCATATTAACTGAAATACTCTGGTTTACTGTAAGGCCACAGCTCACCCCATAAACGACCACCCCCATCTAATGTCATCACTTCCCCCGTCATAAACTGTGATGCGTCACTTCCAAGATAGGCACAGGCCTGTGCAATATCCCAGGCGGAACCAAAGCGCTGCATTGGATTAGAGTGGGGGAATTCGTTTACGGCTTCCTGTGGATAAACTTTCATTCCTTCACTGGCAATAATGCCCGGAGCAATGCAGTTGACCCGAATACCGTATTGAGCCCACTCCACCGCCACTGTTTTTGACGCATAAATCACACCTGCTCTCGCCGCACAGGTATGGGCAATATCCGGCATTCCACGATCAATCACCGTAACAATATTGATAATATTTCCGGGATTTTTCACATCTCGCCAGCGCTGGGCAGCGGCCTGCATCATAAACCAGGTACCATTAAGATTATTATCAATCACAGCGCGCCAGCCATTAGGCGAGAAATCAATCGCAGGCTGGGGAAACTGACCACCGGCATTATTAATTAATACATCAAGGCCGCCCTGCTCATTCATGACTTCATCAAAGAAAACCTGAACACGGTCAGGGTCCCGGATATCCAGTGTTTTACAGCGGATATCAAGTCCCATCTCCTTCATCGGTTCAATAGCAGCCTGCAGCTTTTCAAGACTGCGTCCACAAATCAGAACTTTTGCACCAAGTCGAGCCAGCAGCCAGGCGGCAGCTTTGCCAATACCACTGCCGCCGCCACTGATTAACACCCTTTTACCTGAAAAGCTGTCTCTGGAAAACACCGTATCCAGTTCTGCCAGCTGCCGATCAGACAGCCCGAAAGCATCCTTATCTAACCCCATAATCCTTACTTCAACAGTTCGCCAGCAATGATCATTTTGCGCACTTCAGTAGTACCGGCACCAATTTCAAGCAACTTGGTTGAGCGAAACAGGCGATTGATTTCCGACTCCCAGATATAACCGGTTCCACCGTGCACCTGTACAGCATTATCCAATACCTTATTACACATATCGGCACAGTACATCACGGAAGCGGCTGTACGGGCATGAATCTCGCCCCGACCAGCCTGAGTTTCATCGACTTCGGATACTTCGGCCAGCACCTTCCAGCAGAAAGTTTTCATGGTTTCTACCCAGACATACATATCGGCGATCCGCGCCTGAACCATCTGAAAGCTGGCAATGGGTTTACCAAACTGCTGACGTGTACCGGCATAATCAATGGAAAGATCCAGTGCCCGCTCAGCAATGCCGGTATTAATCGGAGCAATCATGGAGCGTTCAAAATCCAGCCCACTCATAACCACCTGATGTCCCTGGTGCTCTTTACCAACGATATTTGCAACCGGAACACGAAGGTCTTCAAATACCAGCTCGGCCGTCTGACTACCCCGAAAACCCATTTTGTCCAGCTTCTGGGCCACTTTAAAGCCTGGCCAGTGGGTTTCAACCACAAAAGCAGTAATACCCTTTGAACCTTTACCGGGTTCGGTTTTGGCGTATACCAGGCAGACGTCAGCGACTGGGCCATTGGTAATATAAATTTTTGAGCCATTCAGAACATATTCATCGCCATCACGCACGGCTTTCGTTCTCATGGAGCCCAGGGCATCGGAGCCGGCTCCCGGCTCAGTCAACCCAAGACAGCCAATCCACTCTCCGGAACAGAGCTTAGGCAGGTATTTTTCCCGCAGATATTCACTGCCATTGTTGTATATATTATTGGCACACAGGTTATCGTGAGCGACCCAGCTTAATGCCAGGGCATGATTCCAGCGGGAGAATCCCTGCAAAATCAGTCCTGCCTCCAGCATCGACATGCCGGCGCCACCATACTGCTCGGGAATGGTAACCCCCAGAAAACCCAGTTCACCGAACTGCTTGAAGACATCCTGCGGCCACCACTCTTCGTTGTCCATCCTGGCTGCGAGGGGTAAAAGCTGTTCACGGCCAAAACGATCGGCATGGTCTAACAAGCTTTGCTGTTCAGCCGTAAGCGTAAATTGACTGGCAGTCATGGTTGATATCCTTTTCTAATTTTTATTGTTTTTAACCACGAAGGCACAAAGGCACTAAGAAAAGAAGGCATTGATCTGATGAATATTTAGACTGGAAACAATCAACAACTCTGTGCCTTCGTGTCTTTGTGGTGAAACATTAAAGTCTGAGTACACCGTAACGGGCATCACCTATGGGTGCATTCAGAGATGCACTGATTGAAATACCAAGGGCATTGCGAGTGTCTATGGGATCAATAATCCCATCATCCCAGATCTCTGAAGACGTATAATACCAATTGAATTTTCTAACTACTGTATAACTGCCCAATCACGGGAGCACAGACTGAACAGTCGACCAGCTTCGCTGCAAAGGTTATTCCAAGCTTCACAGCAACAATCTACAATATTTTCATAACCTGAAAATGCTTTGTTTGATAAGTCATGCTCCCGCATCCACTCCCATAGCCTTTCTGAGCTGTTTAACTCCGGTGCGAATGGT
>NZ_LUKQ02000436.1 GCF_001647025.1 Endozoicomonas atrinae | reverse complement strand
AAGCCGATGCCATCCGTTCTGGCATGTTCGAATCCACACAAAACAACGCCCGTCGTGCCAACATCACCGCCCAGCTCGCCAACGAATACCAGCAAGCCTACGGTAAGGGCTACGACGAAGCGCAGCAATACATCGGCAACCTGCAAGCCATGGAGCAGGGCAACCGCAACCAGCTTCTCGGCGAACAGCAACAAAAACTCCAGCAGCTCATGACCCAGCTTTCCCCCATGCAGCTTGCCAGCCAGCAGGGCGCTATCCAGTCCGCCGTCGGCCCCACCAACATGCGGCTCGACTCCGCCATCGACAACAGCATCAACCCCTTTGATGCCGTCAACGTCTACTCCGGTATGCAAGCCGTCGGCTCCGGCGTCTATAACCAGTTACCTGGTACCAGTGATATGGCTAACACACTAACCTATCAATCTGGTGTGTACTCTGATTCACTCCAAGCTCCATCCTTTAACTTCCAGAACCTCAGCACCCCGAACCCGTCCACCTACATCAACAACGCCGCCAATCTCGCGCAGTCAACCGGCAGCTTTGCCAACAGTATGTACAACAACGCCATGGAGATGGGCAACAGTGCCGCCACCGGCCTCGGTCAATCTCTGGCCAACCTCGGCGAAGTGGACTGGGGTTCCGCCTGGGGCGACATGAAAGGCTGGTTCGGCAACAGTGGAAACTATGGATCAGGCATGGCAGGTAATACAAACCTGATGAACAACACCGCCGCCATCAAAGGACTGTTCTAGGAGCAACTATGTACTTTCAATGGGGAACCGCCACCAACGCTTTCCACGACCAGAAAGAAGCCATCGCCGATCGCAAGGAGCGCCGCCTCAAATCCCGCGTGGCCAACATGAAAGCCTTCAACGATCTGGTCTCGGCCAACCCCGACGCCGATCCCAACTACCTGGTCAATCAGTACGTACAGATGGGCCTCGACGGCGATCCCCGCGCCCACGTCGATAAGTTAATCGCCATCGCCAAGGCCGATCGCCAGTGGAAACTCCAGCAGCGTCAGTACGCCCAGATGAAACAGCAGCAGGAGGTTCAGACCATGGCTGACCAGTTCGTTGCCGGTGTCGCCCCGAAAGCCAAGTCCTACAACGAACTCGAACAGATGGTCATGGGCCGCTTCGGTGACTCCGAGTTCAGCAAAAACGCCCTGACCCCCGCCCGCAACAACTTCACCGACTGGCGCAAGGGACAAATGTCCAACTGGATCACATCAAAAGCCAGCGACCTCAAAAACATGGACTACAACCAGCGAGCCACCGTCGTCAAAAACACCTGGGGCGACGACGCCAGCGACGTCCTCAACGGCTACGAAGAGCAGCGCACCAACGAGTTTTACTCTGGCCTGATCCCCGACCTCAAACAGTTTGTCGGTGTCGACGACGATAAGCTCGAAGCCATGCTTAAAGGCCGTGCCCGTCTGGCAGGGTTCAATCCCGACTTGGTTCGCGCCGACGCCTTCCGCGATGCCATGGAACCGTTTCAGCATCAGGTCATCACCGACCGGCAACGGGAGTACGACGCCAAGGTGGAAAAACACACGCAAACCGCCCTCACCACCGTTGACAAGGAGATTCAGGAGCAGGCCAAAAACCTCAAACCCGTCATCGGCGAACTCAACGCCCCTGACAATCTCAAGAGCGCCGCCCTGGTCATCGCCTCGACTTACAAGTTACGAAGCCCGCAGTCCATCACCGACGTCCTCCGCTACATGGAAACCAAAAAGAACCGTTACGAATCCATGTACTCACAGGACATCACTACCGACGTCATCAACAACATTAAACAGGGCAACGTCAAAGGCATCAACAAGAACCTGATTCAAACGGCATCTGAAGCGGCCCAGGAAAAAGCCCGCGCCCAGATTCAGGGCTACCGGCCAACAGACTCGTTCGCCAAGCACACCGCCCCCGTCGTCGAACAGCAGATTCAACAGGTCAGCCTCGACAACTTCTACGACTTCGCGCACCAGAAACTCAGCCATCTGGCCCCACAGGATCAGTCACAATATTTAGAAGTCATGAAAGCCCGCTACGCCCGCGAGATCGACAACGAGATCACCCGCCTCACCGGTCTCAGCAACGACAGTTTCAGCAACGGCCTTCGCAGCGACAAGGACAACGCCGCCCTAAACAGCCTGGTCGAGCAGCTTAACCAGATCAAAACCGACCTCAAGGCCATCGCCCTCGACGACACCAAACTCAACCTCGATGAGCCGGTGGTCGACACCCAGCCACAGCCCTCACAACCCAGCAAAAAACCGATGGCCTCACCGCCCATATCCATCACCCAGGCACTCGGCCTCGACAATCTATACGACGGCATGAAGTCCGTCGGCAGCGCATGGGACAGAAAAGTGGCACGGGACTTTATGGAGAGAAACGGGCGCAGTCCCGACTCCATCACCGACGACGAAGCGGATATGGTCTACGCCTTCTACAAGCAGCATCAGACATGGCCAGAACCCAGAGTCCTCGACCAGATAGCATCAGCCTTCAAACAGGAAATCGCAGGAAGATAAATACCGGAAATCTGGTATTTATCTTTTAATTTGGCAATAGCCTCCAGCTTGCTTTGCAGCTTTCTCGCATGGCCCGTAACTTGGGAAGCCACACCGCATTAGATTTCCAAAACCATTATATAAACAAAACTCAGCCCCCACCGCCGCCGGACTCCCCATCACCCCCATCGCCAGCACGATCCCCGCAATCCATCCTTTCATCGCCATCTCCTTTCCCTGCTGCCCTTTCCCCTTACTATAGCCGCCCCGCTCAAGGACG
>NZ_LUKQ02000435.1 GCF_001647025.1 Endozoicomonas atrinae | reverse complement strand
GCGCAGTATGAGGTAGAGGTTTAATCAATATCAGCAATGCATAATGGTCTGTTGTGTTCATCGTAAAATGTCATCAAAGGTTCAAACGCTACGGTATGAGAGACTTGAAAGGGGGTATTTTGACGAATTAAAGGAGAAAAGTACTTCTCTCCAAATTTTATCGCAGTCGCCTCGACAGGTTTGCCTGAAAGCGTAAAACCAAGCACGTACTGGGGTTCTGAAAAATCACGAAGGTTCAAGTTAAATATATACTCAAAGATTATGGTCCAGTGACTTTCTGTATCTATTTCAAGATCAGCAATAGTTAATCTTTCTGGTAACGGTTGAAGCAAAACTATTTTTTTACTCCATGAATCTATACGACTGTCGTTATATAGCCTTCCCACACTCCAAACTCCTGATTGCTTCCTACAATAGAAATCTGGACGCCACATCTCAAGATGTCCTTACCTTGACTTATAATCAATTCCACAGCCCTCCCCCCTCTGTCAACGCTTGAATTACCAATGCTTTTTTATGCGAGCAAATGCTCGCCGTGAACTTTTGATAGCGAGCAAATGCTCGGCGCAAAATCAACTGCCTGTAAAGGCTATTGACGAAGGAATCCATGTTCAGTCATCGTATAAATCACTTGATGTAGATGAAAACGGTGCAGTTGATGGATCAGCTCAGTTCTACAGGTTTTGTTTTTAACACCAAGAAGTTGTGCAGCCTTGTCGCGTCGGCAACCCAATGTTGTTCGTTTAATATTCAGGTATTCCAACTCTTCGGACTCGCTTCGCTGCATAAGCATGCCTTCAAGAATGACAAGGTCAGGCCACTCGATAACAATTTGGCGGGGATAATTGATCTTGATGTGACAGCCAATAACCGTTTGGTGATTCAAAATATCACAGACTTGGCTGCTAAAGAGGTGGTAAGAGCCAGTAATAATGCCAGTATTCATGGAGGTCAAACCGGCGCTATGAAACTTTTTTTCTTCCTTGACCAGATACCAGCCTTTTGCCGTATGTCTAATCGCTTCATGCCACGCACCTTCTCTCTGGCAAAGCTGATCAGTGTTCCGGCGATATCGTCCCCAGTGATGCCCTGTGTGATTTCCCGTCAGTTCATCATCCGCTTTTCCAATAACTTGATCCAACCCATCAACCCCCATTAATTCAACAAAATCAGGAGAGCAGTCTCTATAGATATAACGATCTAATTCCAGCTTCCTTTTAGTAAATAGAATTAACATGAGGCAACTCCTTAACTTCAAATCAGCACTTAAGTACTAACTAAAAAGAAGCTCTCATTCAATTAGGGCTAATTCACTCAATATAAAGACTTTATAAGGGCTTTACATTCATGGGCTACCATCCAGAATACTCAAACTATTGGCACACTATGTCTAAAAGTACAAAAGCTGAAGGACGTGCCTTTATAAATGGCCAGTATGTAAATTCAATGTCAGGAGAGGTTTTTGCCTGCTACTCACCGATTGATGGTGAATTTCTGACCAATATCGACGCTTGTAACGAGCAGGATATTCACCATGCAGTCCTTGGTGCTCGACGCTCTTTTGAGAGTGGTGTCTGGTCAGCAATGCCACTACAGGAACGTAAGAACGTTTTGTTCAAACTGGCTGACCTGATTATTGAACATGAAGAAGAGTTGGCGGTTCTGGAAACACTGGATATGGGAAAGCCGGTATCCCTATGTCTTGAATCCGATATTCGTGGTGGCGCTCATGCTATCCGTTGGTTCGCAGAGTGTATCGACAAACTCTACGACCAAATGTCTCCTAACCATCAAGGCATAGGGATGATCACTCGTGAGCCTATCGGGGTGGTGGGAGCCATTACTCCGTGGAACTTCCCCTTTTATATGGCGATATGGAAAGTCGGTTCTGCATTGGCAATGGGGAATTCAGTCGTTGTTAAGCCCTCTGAACGAGCATCACTGACTACGATCAAACTCGGTGAGCTCGCTCACAAGGCAGGAGTACCTGAAGGCGTTCTTCAAATCGTTCCCGGTTATGGCAGAGTTGCCGGAGCGGCTCTGGGCAGACACTCGGACGTTGACTGCATCAGCTTCACGGGCTCCCATACTACCTCTCGTGAACTGATGAAATACTCATCAGAAACTAACGGCAAACCTGTCCATATCGAAGCAGGGGGAAAAACGGCAAACATTGTTTTCAAAGATGCTCTGAACCTGGAGGAAGCGGCTCAAGTATCTGCTCAAGCAATTTTCTACAACATGGGTGAGGTCTGCTTTGCCGGTTCCCGACTGTTGCTGCCTGATGATGAAGACTTCATCGAAACCTTTTTGAGCAAAGTAAAAAACTACTCCGAATACTGGCAACCCTATAACCCCCTTGATATGCAATCCATGGCCGGTGCTTTGGTAGATGCCGCTCATCTACAGCGGGTTGAAAACTACGTTCAGGGGGCTTTAGATCAAGGCGCACAACTGTTTACCGGTGGGAAGATTAAGCACCCGGACTCAGGCGGTTACTACTACGAGCCAACCATCCTGACGGGCGTAACGCCTGACATGACCATTGCACAAGAAGAAGTATTCGGACCTGTTCTCTCCGTGATGACCTATCAGGATGAAGAGGACGCCATTCGTATTGCCAATGGTACAGATTATGGATTAGCGTCGGCGATCTGGACGGGTGACCTGAACCGTGCACATCGGGTCAGCAGAGCGATGAAGTCCGGTAATGTTTGGGTCAATTGTTTTCATGGCGGAGATATGACGATGCCGTTTGGCGGTTATAAGCAGTCAGGCAACACCCGTGATAAGGCATTTACCGGGTTTGAAAAATACACACAGATCAAATCAACGTGGATTGCCTTGGGGTAACATGC
>NZ_LUKQ02000434.1 GCF_001647025.1 Endozoicomonas atrinae | reverse complement strand
AGAGTCAGCTTAGTAAAATATTTAACTTTCTGGAACTATCAGACTTGCAGACCACCCCAAAAAGCTATACTTAACGACAGGTCATTTTGGACTGGTGTTTTGAGGACTTTTTACGCCGGTGATGACACTGCGATACAAATATCGAAAAATAAGCCAGAATAGAATTGATCGGCAATACTTTTCAAGGGGTAAAGAACTCCTAACCTTTGAGCACAATGGTTTGAAACTGGGTGTCTCTGTCTGTTTTGATATATGGTTCCCAGAGCTGATGAGAGGGTATCAAGAAGTGGACGTTATTCTTCATCCTGCAAACTTTGGAGGTCAGCAGAGTTTTAGTATTGCTCAAGCGAGAGCTTTAGAAAATGGACAACATATCCTTACCTGCAACAGAGTAGGGAAAGATATTACCAGTGAGTTCACGGCAAACTACTGTGGGGGTAGCCGGGTATACAATCCCAGGGGAGAAGAGCTATTACGGTTATGTGAAACTCAGTCAATTAATACGATAGCTATAGAGGACTTAACATTAGCTCCTCAATATAACGGGATCGACTTGCAAGACGAAATAAATGAAATCCGCAATATATTGGCTTAACTCAATATTGCGAAAAAGTCAGGAGCAGCTCTTGAATAGTGTACCTTCGAGCTGGCTAATATCTCAGTCAGCAATATCCGCATGGCAAAATTGAGCCCCTAAAGCTTAAAGATATGTGAGCATGGCTTATCCAGGATAAGCTGCAGGAAAGCTGGTGTCAGGTCTTCATTTCGTCCCAATGTATAAGAAAGGCCTTCCCCCATCACTCAACCAGCGGCTGACAACGTCCAGCAGATTGTCATATTTACCACTATACGCTCGATATTTCCTGGCACTCTTCCAACACACATCGGTAAGGTATGGCGTGGGTTTCCAGCAATGGAATAGTGGTTTGGGTTATGTTGCCCTGCGCACTTTACCCATTTATTTTTCTGGAAACACAAAAAAGGGCAATACCCGAAAGTACTGCCCTTTTTCCTCACTTTACGCGAGAGAAGAGACTACACAATTGCAGCCCCGACCATCACAGTGGTCGAATATCTTCAGCCTGTGGGCCTTTCTGACCCTGAGTCACTTTAAATTCAACTCGCTGGCCTTCTGCCAGAGATTTGAAGCCTTCGCCAGTGATCTGACGGAAGTGAGCAAACACGTCTGGTCCGCCATTATCCTGAGCGATGAAACCAAAACCTTTCTCGTCATTGAACCACTTAACAGTACCAGTAGTAGTAGACATAGTCATATCCTGAAATTAAATAATAAATGTGCCTTGTAATAAGGCGGTGGAGCTAGAAGCTTATTATCACTTATGAAGAATATGGCGAGTGACTACACCCGGAACATGAAATCTTTGCATAAAAAATAAATCACACTTTTAACGTTCCGCCATTATACAGGTGCGTATCCTAATCGCTATGGGCACTTATATTCAATAAATAACACAAGATACACATGGACGATCGTATGGATGCTTAATAATACCTTTCCGGACGGCAGTTTGGAGGGCTCTACTTCGCTCAACAGTGGGATTTGCCGCCAGATACAGAACGATCCAATCTCCTGTTACGTACTGAACCTCTTCCTGCATCCCCGCACCCAAGCTTCGCTGTCGACCACAGCGCCTTATTCCCATAGCAGACGGTATGTGGCTAAATCAGGATCATACCATTCATCAATTGATAGTGGATGATACATTAGCATGATAATACCCACCCTCGAAACTGACCGGCTGATTCTGAGAGGCTTCAAAGAACAAGACATTGAGCCCTACGCACAGATGTGTGCTGACTCGGAAATAATGAAATACATTGGCACGGGCCAAACACTGTCCAGAGAAGACTCCTGGAGAGGATTGGCGATGCTGATCGGCCACTGGGAACTCAGAAAATTTGGTATGTGGGCTGTTGAGGAGAAATCGTCTGGCCAGTTTGTTGGTAGAGTCGGACTTTATAATCCAGAAGGATGGCCGGGTATTGAGGTTGGCTGGGCACTGGCAAAAGATTACTGGGGTAAAGGTTATGCGACGGAAGCAGCACATCGTTCAGTTCAATGGGGATTTGAGAATACCAGTGCAGACGCGCTGATCAGCCTTATCATTCCGGAAAATACCGCCTCTATTAATGTTTCCAGGCGTATTGGTCAGAGCTTCTCCAGGGCAATCACCATCAAGGGAGTGAAGGCCAGCCTGTATAGCCTGAACAGGCGAACCACAGGATGAATTATTCAAAGAGAAGTACGGTTTTTCAGCTTAGAGGCCGCTGTTGACGATGAAGGATTTTAGCACTCAAAGGATTGCTGATTTTATGATGGATCTTCAATCTACAAAGGCCGAACGTTACGAAATAGCGCTGAAGATCAGGGATATTTATTTCAACCATGGTCCAGATATCATTGAAGACATTAAGTATGATGGCCTGGTATTTCTCAAAGGAAAGCAATTAATTGGGGGCCTGTTTTTCTACCAATCACATGCCTCTATCGAGTTCAGTGAAGGCGCAAACTTATCGGATCCAGATTCGACACTGGAAGGAAAGGGTAAACTGCGCAGGCATATCAAAATTACATCCTGCGGTGATATACAAACCAGGAATGTCAGTTCGTATGTAAAAGAAGCATTGGGGCAATATAGAGCGAAATCGGAGCCTGTAAATAATTCTGTGTAAACGCCACCAAAACTATTACTCCTTGAACCGGTCAGGAAACATAATTTCAAACCGGTTCATGGCTGCTTTCCAGTTCCTGATCGGCATGGTCCATTTCTCGGAAGCTTTTTCCATGGCCAGATAGATTACCTTCATGACTGGCTCATCAGTCCGAAAAATCTTCCGGTTCTTGATCGCCTTACGAATGACGC
>NZ_LUKQ02000433.1 GCF_001647025.1 Endozoicomonas atrinae | reverse complement strand
AGTACTGGATACGGTATCGCCTCAAATCAACCGGCGAGGAATTTGTGACAGGGACGGATAGAGGCCAGTTCTCATCCCATGAGATTAAGGCTGTAGAAGACAAAAGCCTTTTGACGGATGAGAAGTTGAACGGCCTAAAAGATCAATTCGATGGAACGATTGAGGGAAGCAAATAATGGACATTACCAAAACCTATCGCTTTGTCCCGGTATCGCAGAAGCCAGAAGAAAAAATTATGCGGGTTATTGGCTTTCATAAAGATAGAGGGATTTGCTTAACGTCCTTTTATGAAGGAAGTTTTAGAGCTCCAATTACTCATTATCTGGTCGAAGATGATTCACCCTTTGACCGCTATGCCGAGGCTGCGACCAGTGAAACCATTGATTTTCTGGAAGGCCAATTAGAAAGCATTCAAAACCAGACCATTCAACTCCGTGACCTGTTCGCCATTGCCGCACTCGTCGGAGAGTTTGCCGCTAACCGTGGTACGACCATCGAACAGGCCGTGAACTTTTCCTACACCATCGCTGATCGGATGCTAAAGGCAAGGGAGGCTGGCGATGAAAGTTAAGTGCTATTCGACGACTGATGATTTGGTAAATGACATTACTATTGATGGCGAGGGAAGAAGCTCCAATATTCTCAAAGTAGAATTTAAGCAGGTGCCGTTTGTTGATAAAGCATTCATCAATCGAATCCTCGATGCTTTGATGGAAGAAGTTCGGGAACAATACAAAGCATGGAATCAAGATCAGCACTTTGGCCGTAACCCGACGTACTTTGACCGTAAGAAGGCCGAGCGCACCGCCATCAAAATTATTGAAGAGATGAAGCGAGGCTCCAATGGCTTATGAACTCCGCTGGTATCAGTCGGAGGCCATTGATGCGATCTATCAATACTTCAGCGCCTCCGATGGTAACCCGTTGGTCTGTGTCAGTACTGGTGGTGGCAAGTCGGTCATCATTGCTGATTTTATCCACGGTGTACTAAAGCACTGGTCAGACCAACGGTTCCTGATTCTCTCTCATGTAAAAGAGATAATTGAACAGAACCATGAAAAGATCGTTACTCTCTGGCCAGAGGCTCCGACGGGTATCTACTCGGCCTCAATGAAGTCGAGGGATACGGACGCACAGGTATTGTTTGCCAGTATTCAGAGTGTTCATAAAAGGGCGAAGGAGTTGGGCTTTTTTGATCTGTTATTGATTGATGAATGCCACTTGTTATCGTCCGAAAGCTCTGAATCCATGTATGTTCGGCTCATTAATGCTCTTAGGTACATAAACCCTGCCCTAAAAATAGTCGGATTTACCGCTACCCCTTACCGAATGAAACAGGGCTTGCTGACGGAGGGAAAGAACCCGCTCTTTAATGAGATTGTCTACGAGACAGACATTCAACTACTAATCGACGATGGTTTTCTATCGCCGCTCCGTTCCAAGGCCGGTAAGGAGAAGATCGACCTTAATGGCGTGAGAACACGGCAGGGTGATTTTCTCACAAGCGATATGGAGGATGCCGTAAAGAAAAATGATGTGACGGAAAAAGCGGTCACTGAAATCATCGAGTACGGTGAGGACAGAAAAGCATGGCTGATCTTCTGTGTCAGTATCGCCCATGCCGAATGGGTCAGAGACTTGTTAGTTGATGAGGGTATAGTCGCTGAGTGTATCACTGGCGGCACTCCGAAGGATGAGAGGGCTCAGATACTAGCCGACTATAAAGCCGGTAAGATCAAAGCACTCACAAGCCAAGGCGTACTGACTACAGGCTTTGATGCCCCACTCACTGACATGATCGCCTTGCTCCGGGCAACGAAGTCACCCGGGTTGTATGTCCAGATATTAGGCCGAGGCCTCCGTATTAGCCCGGAGACAGGCAAGACTGATTGCTTGGTACTCGATTACGGTGGCAACGTCGAGAGGCATGGACCGCTAGACCGGATCAGCGTTGACCATATCAAATCCGGTAAGGGAACCGGTGAAGCGCCGATCAAGGAATGCCCTGAATGCTTTGAACTTATTCTCGCAGGCCTCCGGGTATGCCCTGCCTGCAACTATGAATTTCCAGAGCGGGAAAAGCACGAATCAGAGGCTTCGAGTGCCGCCTTGCTCGCCTCCCAGGTTGAGCCTGAATGGCTCGATGTTGATGAGATTATCTATCACCGCCATGAAAAGAACGGCAAGCCGCCCTCTGTCCAAGTCAGTTATCGGTGCGGATTTTCAACCGTCCGTGAGTGGGTCTGCTTTGAGCATGGCGGGTATGCACGACAAAAAGCTGTCTTGTGGTGGGTAAAACGCTTCGGCCACGAGCCGCCACCGGAGTTCACCGATGATGCCATCGACCGGCTAATCAACGTCCGGGATATGCGTGAGCCCTGCCGGATAGAAGTGATACAGGACGGTCGTTGGCAGCGGGTCAGGGCTTATGACTTTACCACCAAGGAAGGGACTCCAAGCGAATGGAACGACAACCCGGCTGGTAGACCGAGACAGAATGACGCCTTTGAGGCTGGCCACTTTGATGTGTTTGATACGGATATTGATTTTTAGGAGATGGGGATATGGATATTGTTCAAAAGTGCGAGAAAGATCAAACCATGATCCACTGTTTTGAGTTTAAAGAGGAAATAGTATTGAGGTTTGAGAAAGCTATTGAAAAGAAAAAGCTTAACGGCTCAACTCAAGTCGAAAAGCTAATTCTTGAATGGCTCAGAAAAGAGGGAATGTAGAGGATCTCTCTTGTAGAAGTTCAGACCTGACCTGACAGTACCGAGGGAATGTAATTTAAATTGTGTAAACGCTTGTCGTTAATACTCCAAAATGGAGAATAACAATGAGCGTTGAAATCAACGAAAAACTGGTAGATCAAATAGCCAGTCAGATTAAAACTCAGGATGATC
>NZ_LUKQ02000432.1 GCF_001647025.1 Endozoicomonas atrinae | reverse complement strand
AGAGTCAGCTTAGTAAAATATTTAACTTTCTGGAACTATCAGACTTGCAGACCACCCCAAAAAGCTATACTTAACGACAGGTCATTTTGGACTGGTGTTTTGAGGACTTTTTACGCCGGTGATGACACCAACTTCCTTTATCCACGTTTAAAGCCTGGATGGCAGATTCGGAAGTGGGTAATATGTCTGCTGGTGTATACTAGGATATTATTACTCTGACTGTTCGTCCTGAATAGATGTCTGTATATTTACTTTTTTGAAGCGCTTCCACTGTTCAGACCACAGCATCGGGAATGGCTTCAGGCAGTCCTTCAGTGTTAATGCCCATGTTCCGGTGCTGCAGAGAATAGCCTCCTGTATATATGGAGCCATGCAGGTCAGACGGATGAACTTGGAGATTTTGGCTTTGTCAGTTTTCTCCCTGTCTGCCAATTCCCGAACGCTATTGAACTTCCCGTCTTCCAGCAGTTTGATCCATCGGTGTCCTTGGATTAGAGCTTTCTGAAGGGCTTCCATTTCGTTATGGCCAACCATACCATCCGGTGTCTTGATCGTGCTCTTTCCACCCCGTCGTATAATCTTGATGGGGATGGTCACCTTGATCAGTTTTTCCTCTTCCAGAAATTCAACGGTCTCTTCTCCAACTTTTTTGACAATGGCCATGGGGCTCTCCCTGCAGTTTATGGTTGTAGTTCAATGGCGACGGCATTCATGCCGTCAGGTCTGAAGTAAACGGTGACTTGCTCTGCGGCCAGTTCAATGCGTTTAATTAACAGTTCTGTCAGGCGTCTTTTTTCCGGAGTGAATAGCTCGTCCCACACCGAAGCCAGATCACCCAGTGTGGCCCGGATAGTGTTTTCATTGAGATTGACATCCTGTTCACTGGCCTGTTGCCACACCTTGAAAAGCAACTCAGGGCTGGCCAGCTTCAGCCGGTCAGAGCTTTTCTCACTCAGCCCACCCAGTGCCAGTTCCTGAATTCGATTGGACAGTCGTTGTTGCAGAATCCTTAAATCCAATTCAGGCGCATCTTTGCCGTAGAGCTCTTTCCACAATTTACGGAGCTCTTCCGTCTTCATGGGTTGCAGTGCCACTACCCTGGCGGCAAGGATTTTATCGTCATTCATAAGCTACCTCAGTCTTATTCAGGGGTGTTCACAGTCATGCATGAGGTAGCGGAGTTATCCAGTCGAGTGCTGCAATTTCATCCCGTGGACTGAGGTCCCAACCCTTGAGTGATAATGATTCGTCCATGGCTGTTTGCCTGATGATGGTTCATCGGAGTGTTCTCTAAAGTGTTGCGATTGATAATCCTTAAAGCCATACCGGAGTAACCCGCTCTGTCTGGCTATTTCCAAAGGATTGACAGTCCTGACAATCGGGTACAAGATTGTGTTGTATAAAAAAACAGTATCAGTAAGAAGTTAGGATTGTAGGGATATAACACGTTACGTATTGGAGGATTGGATGCCCCACGTAAAACGAGTTTTGAAATACGTTAAAGACGATTATTGTCGTTAGTTAACCGGACGATCAGCTATGGATCAATGAGTTTGAATGGAACCCCGTCGAGCAAGCTACCGAGCGGAGCTTGACTGGGGCTTTTCTGGTTCAGGAAGGGCTGCTAATACATGGCAGGCCAATCATTCTCTCTGGCAATGGCGAGGCTGGCTGGGTATCCCGGCTGACGGTCAAGAACCTGTTTGCTCTCTCCAATGCGGCGAATAAAACCATGACGTTGACTCTACCGGATAACAGACAGTTCTCCGTTATCTTTGAACGGTCTAATGGTGTTCCTGTAGAGGCAAAGCAGGTATTGTCGTTCGCCTACCCAGAGGACGGTGACCAATACCTTCTTACCCTCCGGCTAATGACTCTGACAAGTTAGAGTCTGATTAAGAAAACTTTTGTTTTGAAACTGCTAATCGATAGCTATTTGAACTAAGTTGGTAGCACATAAGTATCTGACTAAAATGGGTAAAGAATATAGAGCCATTTCCGATTTTATTAAGGCATATTCTATGAGCAATATGAATAAGTTCGTGAATAACGTGTGAGCTTTTAACATCTAATATTACCACATGTGAAAACTCAGGTGCATCTTGAATGCCATCAATAAATTTCAGGTTCCAGAATAATTGGTCACAATCATCAATGCCGTACATTAAATACTGAGCAAAATCCATACAATTAGGATAATTTACACGATCACCAAATATTTTTTTGTTAGTTTTTCCATGGGAATGAACTTCTTCGGGATTTATCGACGATTTATAAAAACTCAACATGCCTTCATTAACTACTTTTATAAGGTTTTTTTGAAATCTCTGGTCAGGTGTGTGACTGGATTTATTGCCTTTTAAATCTACAATTGCTATAGAAAATTCATGAAGTTTTTTTATACTCTGCGATAGTTTTTCATCGTTGTTGTTTCCATTGATTTTTACAAAACTTCTACCATTTACATTAATGTTAATGCTAATTAACTGGCCATTAGCGAATTTAATTATTGACGTATCACTTAAATTTAATGAAAGAATAAATGTATTTTGGGATTCGTGTTTTTTAGCATTACGGCCACTAAAATTAGAAACTGCTTTTGTGGTGGGAGCGTCTTGGCTATAGTCAACTATAGATAACTGATCTCTGGTGTGTTCTGAAAAAGGGGCCGAATTATTATTTAAACGTGAGGGCCAGCAACTACAACAAGAATCTTTAATGTAACTTATCATCGAATTTTTTAGTTTTTGAAATCGGTTAAGACTACCCCTTTTTAAAAAAGTTCCTCCCTAACAATAGTCCGGACAGTTTTCCGAAATAGGCAACCATGAGAGGAATCAACCAGAGTAGAGAATCCTAATAATCTATCTGTTGATACCTCCTCTCATGGAAATCATAGTTAAGTCTGCTCTGGACAGTA
>NZ_LUKQ02000431.1 GCF_001647025.1 Endozoicomonas atrinae | reverse complement strand
TTGAGAACCTTATTTCCGAAGATTAAAAAAACGGAAAGCGTATAGTTGTGTGATTTTGAAGATTTAAGTTGGACTTACCATCATGCTAGTAATTTGAGATAGCTTCTTACAAAGTCGCACATCGCGTTAATAACAAGACGCTTTATAGGCTTACTCTATGAATAAACTCTTACAGGCCAGCACCTGCCTATGTCTTACCATCTTGCTCTCAGCCTGTCGGAGCAGTAGTGATGATAACGGCAACACCCCGAGCGATCCCCCCACTTTCGAGCAGATCATTATCCAGAATACCAGCGTCGTATTCCCACCACGCCAGTCATTAACCACCAGTGAAACCATCACCGTACGCGGCACTTCAGCGGACGTGGATGTCAGCTCTATCAAGGTGAATGATATCGAGGCCACCACCAGCGATAACTTTGCCACCTGGCAAGCAACCGTGGATCTGGCAATGGGCGAAAACACGTTTAGTATCAGTGTCAGCAATGGTGAAGAAAAAGTCAGCCTGGATGACTGGATCCTGAAGGTTACCCGCGATACTCCCCTGCCCGATTCCTTTGAAGACGTAGCCATAGACATGGCCAATAATCGTTTACTGGGCCTTGATGATAAATTTATGCAAATCATCGCCTACGATTTGACCAATCACAGTTACTCGGTATTGGCAGACAACCAAAACGACGATGCGCTTAGCCAGGCCGGCTATGAGGTTTATGATTTGGATGTTGCCGAGGTAAACCCGACCACCAAAGAGCTGATTGTTATTGGTTCTGCCGAGGTAGACAAAGAAACCAAATACGACGATACCATTATGGCGGTCAATCTCGACACGGGAGAGCGTCGCATCATTGCAGCTCACTCAAACTTTATGGCTCCCAAAGGTATTGTGATCGATGATGCCAGGCAGTTGGCCTATGTGAGCGACTGGCATAATGAGCGTATTATCAGTGTTAATCTAGACGACGGCAGTTACACCACTTTAACCAACTATGCCGCTTTAGGTATTCCGAAACACAACCGCTTTTATCATTTGGCCTGGTACGGTGATGAGCTGCTGTGGGGCACCAAAAGTGATGATGATATTGCTGCCTATGCCATTAACCTCAATACTCTCACTGCCCGAACCTTATATAACAGCAGCAGTGATGGAATCGATATTATCACCTCCGGCATTGAAGACATTGCCATTGATACAACGAATGACAATCTCATCTTAACCACCTACAGGTCAGTGCATACCTATGATCTAACTAGTGGCGAATTTTCAACACTGCTGGCTGAAGCAGCACCCTCCAGCCCACGTACGGACTATGCCTCAGGCAAGTTAATTGGCAATACACTATACCTCTATGATCAGGACACCTTTGAATTTTCAAGCCTGGAGGTCGACCGGGCGCAGCTCACTACCCACCCCCTTTCACGTATTGGCACGTCGCCAGGAAATACGTTGAATGCTCTGTATTTAAGTTCCGATCAAACAACGCTTTATGCCCATGATAGTTCGCAGGAAATTATTCGCGCCTACGATACAGCCAGCGGTGAGGTCACATCGAACCTCGACATCACCAATGCCGCCGGGGGCGATGATTTTTCACAAACCGGTGTCTACGACCCTGACACCAACAGCGCCTTTTATGTCAGATACCCGGAGTCGCAGTTTGGCTATATGCGCATCGATTTAAACACAGGGTTATCGACTTTGCTCGGGTCGGCTGATCAGAGTCTTTTAACCAACAATGGTGATATCGATATTGCCAGCGAAACCGCTTACGTGCTCGACAGAACAGGTTCTCATCCTACATACAACGCTGAGCTATACAGCGTCGATATCAATACTGGCGCTAAAGAACTGATCAGCACCACTGCCGATTTGCCCGAATTCAATTACGAGTGGATTGATGATTTAAAATTCGACAGTGGGAACCACACTATTTATATCGCCGATGACAACCAGTTAATTGCAGTAGATGCTGAAACCGGAGAGCATTCCGTATTGTCAGATGACAGTAGCAGCAGCGATGAAGGTATAAGACAGGTTGAAGATATACTCATTGATGGTGATCGGTTACTGGTAGCTGATACCAGCGTCGAAGTGGTTTACGCCGTAGATAGAACAACCGGCGAGCGAACTGTGATCACCGGTAACAGCAAAGGCAAAGGTCCACTGTTTGACAGTGCCAATGGCATTGCGTTGGCCGATAACGATATATTTTATATCGCCGAATCCAATCTTGACGCCATTATAGTGGTGGACGAAACCAACGGTGATCGCGTGATCTGGCAGCGTTAAGTCTACTCAGCATCATCCTCAAAAGCCGAAGCATCGACACGCTTCGGCTTTTGAATACCCAGAAATCCCCCATAATACTTGGGCGGCACTGGAGTCTCACCAATAAAACCGGGGAGTCGTTGTCAGGCCTTCCAATTTGAAGACGATTTACTCAAAGTATGCTTTCACTTGGTAAACTATCTATATTCAGCAACGAGTTAGACTCAAGACTAAACAGGATCCAGCTTTGAAAAGCACCAGTTTCACCATTGTTCAGCTTAAGGTTGAGTATAAAGATAAAGAAAAAAACATTGCATCCGTTGATAAACTGCTAGCTGAGTGCACAACTATTGGTGATATCACTTTACTACCAGAGATGTTCTCAACAGGTTATATATTCGACTCGAAAGAAGAAATTCATAGCCTAAGTGAAGACTTTGATGACAGCGCTACAATTAACAAACTGACTGAAATGGCCCAAACTTACGAGACCCTATTTGTTGCTGGTATTGCAGAAAAAGCAGATAACAAATACTACAATAGCGTTGCTGTTGTTGATGGAAGTGGGCTGCGTGTCATCACCGATGTAATAAGTCTTCAAAACACCAGTTTAATTTGACCTCCCGATTAACCCTTTTCTGGCCGATTGTTTTCCTGTTGGTATCAAGCAGGGAGCAGCGCCATGACCAATCGAGAGGA
>NZ_LUKQ02000430.1 GCF_001647025.1 Endozoicomonas atrinae | reverse complement strand
ATAACCGGCAAAGTAGAGCGAGTGCTGGACAATCAGGCTGAACCGGCAGCAAGGCAACTGGTGGCCATTGAGCATAAGCCCGATGGTTCATGGTCAGTGACCGGGGATACCACCAGTAACGCAGAAACCGGCAGCTATACGCTGGACGTGCTGACCGAAGGCGGCGATACCTTTGTTCTGGCGATGGACGAATACGGTGTGCCTTTTACCGCAACGGCCAGCGTGGTTCAGGGTGATCTGATTCATCCCACCATTCCCAATGGTCACGTTTACCGGGTCGAAGCAGGCGGCACCTTGCCAGCCATAGAACCGGAGTGGTGGATTGATACCGGCACTACCCACACCCGAACCATTGAAGGGGATATTACCCTCCGGGCGATTCCTTTCTATCGGCCTCTGGCACACGGTCCCATCAAAGCAGAACTACTGCCATGAGTTATGAGGTTCCCACCGACAGCGCAGAGTTTCGGCTGACCGGGGCTCCCTATGCCGTGTCATCGTCATCTATTGCTGACTTTTCCTTTGACGGTAAGGGGCTGATTTATTTTGCTCCGCCTCCCGGATTGGTTCGCAATTACGAAGGCCAATGGCAAGGGGCGGTCAGTCGGCAGCAGGGCTTTTCTGCGAGCTATTCAATGAGTCGGCCTGTTAGTACTATCCGGCGACAAACTAGCCAGCAGGCAACGCCTCTGCAAGCCTCACCGTTTGGCCTGTTTTGGGGAGCCGTGGCGAAAAAGGAAGTCATGGTCAGTTTTAGTCATGGCCAGAGCCAGAAAAAAGAAGCGACAACCGGCGACCGTTGGCAGCAGCCAGAACCAAAGGAAAGCGGCAAACAGAGTGCATGGGACAAAAGCATTCAAGCGCAGGATCAGCAACAGGCCTCCCCTTGGAATCATCCACCGGAGCGGGATAGCAACGTATCAGAAGGCATGCAGTCGGTTGACCTTTACGGCGCAAGACAGTGGAAAAGCCCTGCCTATATTCACCCACAGCAACCGCTGAACTTTACCTTTCAAGAACGGGAGTATGAGCCACAGGCTAACGGCTCGGTATTCTTCCAGATTGGTGCCTTTGACGAAGAAACCGCAGCTGTCCCCATTGATAGCAAACGCCGCTTTACCTTCCAGAGCAACCGCCGGGAAGATCAGCTGGTCATTCTGCCATGGGGCTTCGGCCAGAAAGCCAAGGATGAAAAGGTAACCGGCAACTATGGCGGCGAGACAGACCCGGACATTGTGGAAAAGCCGGAGCCAGAGCAGCCAGAGATCAGGGAGAGTTATCTGCTTATGAACGTTATCACCACTGTCGTATTGCCTGCCCGTACACCGCTGGAACTGCCCTCAATGGTGATCAGTCTGGATATTGATAGCTTCTCATGGAGCTTTACCGGAGAGCTGTGGGGCGCTTCCAATATCGCACTGGTGGAACCGGACGAGAACGGTCCGAAGCAGATCGAGGTGGATATCAACGGCTGGAAGTGGATCTTCATTATTGAGCGTTACAGCACAAACAGACGGTTCGGGGATGAGCGTTACACCCTCTATGGCAGCAGCCGAACGCAGCTTTTGGCATCGCCTTATGCGCCACAGAGAAGCAAGAGCAACAGCGCCAACCTGAACGCTAAACAGGCCATTACTGAAGAACTGGCGAATACCGGATTCACAGCAAACTATCCTGACCTGAACGATTACAGCACACCCGATTGGATCATGCCCGGAGGCTCATTCAGCTATCAGAACCAGACCGCCATGCAGGTAGTGGCCAAGATCGCTACCACCGCCGGTTCTGTCATTATCCCAAGCCGCAATAACGACCAGGTGAGCATACAGCCCCGTTATCCTGCCAGCCCTTGGCACTGGAACACCGCCACAATGGATAAGATTCTACCTGCGAGCATGGTCATTAGCTTAAGCGCCAATTGGCGACCGGAGCAGGCTTACAATGCGGTCTATGTTTCCGGCACCAATGCAGGCGTGGTGGTCAACGTCAAACGAACTGGGAGCAATGGCGATAACCCAGCTCCCGATATTCTCGAAGACTGGCTTACCGAAACGCAGGTCAATACCGAGCGTGGCCGAAATGAGCTGGCCAAGGGCGGCAACCAGAGCATTACCACCATTGAGCTACCTCTGACCGGCACCAACACGGCACTCGGGTTAATTGAGCCGGGTATGCTGGTAGAGGTTCAAGATATAACAGGGGACTGGCAAGCCCTTTGTCTGGCGACCAGCATCAGTGCAAGTGGCGTGGGGAATGTTGTTCAGTCAGTAGAGCTCGAGCGGCATTATTAAAAAGTGCCCAGTATGGTAATACTGGGACTTAAGCGCATTGGTTTGTCATTAAAACGACAGATTAAACATAGTCTATGGAGGGATTATGGCAACCACCAATATCTGGCAGCAGTTCAAGGCTCTTATTCCTGAAGGCATGCGGGTCATCGCCACCATTACCGCCAACAATGGCAATGGCACCAGTCAGGCAATACTCCGGGATGGTTCGGTGATTACCGTCAAGGGAGAGTATGTGGGTGTAGGAGAGAAAGCATTTATTCAGAGTGGAGAGATAAAAGGTACTGCGCCGAATCTTGCACACTATGAAGTTGAAGTTTAAGACCTAACGATCTCTTCGTCACTGTTTCCAACCCAAGATTCCTCCCGGTTTCCCGACAAAGTTTGACCTGTTGTTTATTTGTCAGCGAGAGATTTAATGCATGTTAAATCGGTAGATTTGTATGATCAACTTCGAAAATGTCTGTTTCCTAACTTTATTCCTGATGGCGGTTCCAAACTAATTTAACTCTATTTGCTACAATTAAGCGACAGATAATGAGTAAATAGAGTAATTATGGCTATGAAAACTACTCATGAAAGCCCTGTTGCATTTGAAACCGACCTCTCTGTCGATTTACTCAGCAAAGCCAGAGCGCTGCATGTGGATGTCCATGCCGTGATTCAACGAGCGGTGGCAGCACAAGC
>NZ_LUKQ02000043.1 GCF_001647025.1 Endozoicomonas atrinae | reverse complement strand
TGCATCGTGAAAGTTTTCAGGAAAATCGGGAGTTTTAGGCATGACATTAACGGGATGAACAACAGGCTATTTAAAGTATAAAGGCAATCGCAGAATTCGTGACATATTTTGAAAATGAAATTGGTATTATTCATCCCGGTGGCTGCAATGCAGATCAATTTCAGTTCTGATAGCCTTGAAAGAGTATCGCTATCGAGGATGACTTTGTTGGTAATCACCACCTGGGCGTTGCGGCTGCGCTCAAGGGTCTGCTCCGGGGTTGTAAAGTCATGGAGTTTCCAGTTGATGGGCAGGTCATGCAGCGGTGAAAGATCCAGGTCTGGTCCCAGAGTGCCGGCATCCAGAAAAACACCATTGATCATATTATTATTACCATAACGGAAGTGTTGTTGTTCATGCAGGCCAGTTTGCCAGAAATGGTTTATAAAAGTTAATACACGGGTAATACCAATCGTGCTTTCTAACTCACGTTATGAGCAAGAATATTTGAGCCTAAGACAAGGCGACAATCGGCAACGCAGAATGAAGGCTCAAATCTTCAGCGCAATAGGGAGTTAGAAGGTTCGATTGGTATAATAAATCACTGGACCGGATGAGGTTCCAATGAAGAAACTGAAGAATGAAAAAGAACTGGTAAAGAAGGCCATTGAATATGGCATGAAGTATGGTGAAAAACGGGGGGTTGTTGAATTTGAGGCTACCGATTCGGCCAATGAGAAAATCGAATATATCTATCGCCTCCTGGTACATGATAATCTCATCCAGCCTCTGCCGGAGGATCAGGTATCCCAGGTTACCATGAAACACAAGCTGGCAATCTGGGCATCAAAACAGAAGCTGGACTGATCTGGGCGATACGTCATTTGAATGGAGATTCTTGCTTGCCACACTGTGTTATTGAATATTCCCGCCCATTGGAAGCGGTTGTCAGCCCACAGACCCTGATGGAGAGTGTGCATCAGGGAGCTGTCAGCTCTGGGTTGTTTGACGAGTCGGCCATCAAGGTACGTGCGCTACCTTACGACCATTTTCGTGTAGCAGCGGATGCAGAACAGGGGATGCGGTTTATTCATGTGACGGCTCGTATTCTATCCGGGCGCAGTTTGGAACAGAAACAGGGGCTGTCCGATGTTTTGCTTAACGCTATAGGAGAAATTCCCATCAATAATGTATCGGTCACAGTTGAAGTGGTTGATATGGAGCGGGAGGTTTACGCCAAAGCAATTATTGGTTGATGAACCTGAAGGTTAAAACCTTCCAGGCTCATGCTGAGGGTCTGGCTTGGTCTTCAGGATGGAACATCTCATCAAAGGTGCCGGAAAAAACCAGTTGCAAGTGTGGAGCAATGTGATGCCCAAGGGTCTCTTTTGCTTCACCAATGCTGTGGAACACAGCGGGGGAAGCATCATTATTTCTCAAAAGGTGCTTCCCATCCACCTGGCATAAATAAATATCCCCTTCCTGACTCAGCAGTTGGACCGGCAGATGGTTTTTTTTGAAGGTTTTTTTCAGTTCTTTAATGGTCATTGAGTTTCTCCGATGGTTTTAATGGAACCTGAAGAAGAAAACGACGACTCAACTTAAATGCTTTCTTGGAATCAGCTGTCCTGCAAAAGGGTTGTCCAGTCCACTGGCTATGCCAGCAGCCCTTGCGGTGGGATAATTTGATACGGTTTCGTTCATCCTTTCCCGTTCAATTGGATTGTTAATGTCGACCATTACGACAGCTCCACCTTGCTGAATGTGATCGTGATAAGGTTGCAGACGATAATTGTCGCTTGAAGCACCGATCATTCCACCAAGCCAGGTAGGAAAGCCAAGAGCAATCAGGCAGGCGAAGACAGTTCCGATCCCGCCAGCAGGATGGCCTTCCAAAAGCTTGTAGGTAAAGAATCCAACCACTGTTGCCAGGATGACACCAACCATAAAGCCTCTTTCACCGCTGTGAATGGTGTCCGTTTCTTCCAGAAAGTTAAGATCGTTAAGATGGTATTTCATGGCGCGTGTGTGATCCTCGTGAGCGATATGAATGCGATTGTGATCAATACCTGCACTTTCGAGCTGTTCGGAAAGTTCCCTGGCAGTTTTGAGGCCGGGCAGTAAAAAGAGGTGCTTTTTCATAATTGCAATTCCTTTGCAGTGAAATACGTAAACACTCTTTATTGTTTTAATCTTCTGGAGCGTTATTAGACTCAATCTTTGACAGTCTTAAAGAGTGGAGTCCTTATATCGTGTGAATCAGGATAAACTTTAAACATGACATTTTCCTGAATGTCACTAGTCTCAAGTCCCTTTTCAGCACTGCCCCAAATCTCTTACCCTGATAACATCTATTTGTACGGCCTCCACGTAAAACTGGATTTCGGTCTTGCAAATTTTTAATGCAAACTGCTTGCCAGATAAAAAATGGTGTTGAAAAACATAGGATTAACTTTTTGTTGATAGGGCCAGATGACTAATAACGAGGCATGCCCATGAAGATTGCACTAATTGGAGCCGGACTTTCCGGGATAAAGGCCGCCAGTCTTTTAATCGATTTGGGGCATGAAGTGACGGTTTTTGAGAAAAGCCGTGGGTTAGGTGGACGGTTAGCCAATCGACGAACAGCATGGGGTAAGCTTGATATTGGTGCCCAGTACTTTACTGCAAGGGACCCGGATTTTCAGAAACAGGTAGAGCTATGGCTGCAAGCTTCTGTTGTTCAGGTCTGGGATTTTTCACCTTATTGTGTTGAACAGGGAAAATTAATACCTTCACCGGATGAAACGGTACGTTACACCGGTTCTCCGTTAATGAATCAGCTGGTTTATTGTTCGAGTAATGGGCTTATGGTTAATTTTCAATGTGCTGTAACGGCGGTGGAAAAACTCAGGAAAGGTTGGCGTCTGTTCACTTCCAATGGAGAAGTATTTTCGGATTTTGACTGGTTGATTGTCAGTAGCCCTGCTGAGCAAAGCCGTGCCCTTCTGGAAAACTGTTCTGATGTGATGACTGATGTGCCTGAGGCCGTCCATCAACCCTGTTGGGCAGTGGGCCTTGCTACCCGCGGGGAAGCTCCAGAGAGTGTGCAGGGTATCTTTGGTGATGACACCGTCCGCTGGGCTTCCCGGTTATCCAATCGACCTGGTTTTATCAAAGCTCCGGATATTGATGATGTCTGGATGTTGCATTTCTCACCTGAGTGGTCTGAACAACAGGGTAAAGAAACGCCAGTGGATATCGGTCAGACCGGTTTGGAGTGGCTTCAGAAGATAATGGATACCGAGCTTGATAAAAGTGCTGAGTATCGACATTACTGGCGATATGCCAATATAAAGCCAGTGACATTTGATAAGTCTTATCTTCTGGATGAACATCAGAGGCTTTCTGTTATTGGTGCCTGGTGTGCTGGTGGCAGGGTTGAGGGGGCCTGGTTATCAGCAGTGAATTGGGTAGAAGATGTCGTAGTGTTATGAACACCTGAGATTATAAGGCCAGTATGCTGGATACAGTGATCAAGGAGGATCCTGTGAAAATTAAAAATGTATTGCATATTGTAAAGGATTTTGCCAAGTCTGAGCTTAGCCGTTTGAACAATCCTGGTTTAGGCAAAAAAAATATTCCTGTAGGTAAAGCAGATGACTCTGGGAAAATGTTGATGCAGCGATCAATAAAGTGGCTTGGACCTCAACCACCTGTATTAAAATCTAGAGAGATCAGCAAAGAAGAAGTCTCGGTTACTTTGTTATCTCATTGGAGTAGAAAAAGCAAACAGAGTATAGAAGCCTGCCGCTCTAAGCTTGAAAAAGTAAATGGTTCAGCTGTTTTGGCGGTCAGTAAACTTCTCGATAGTGATAAGCAGCTGTATACCTGTCAGATTCCCGGCGTAATGGTTATGACTGAGCATAACTTATTGAGTGATTTTCCTGAGAGAATATCTAGCCTTATGGTCAGGGCAATTTCTGAGGATCCAGAGCTGGGTAGCAGGTTATTTGAATCTGATGGCTTGATGAAAACACCTATTTTAATTGTACAAGGGGAGCCACAAGTGCTGGCCGAAGATACACTGGAACATGTTTCCTCTTCAGTTTCTTTTTATCCCTATGTGGATGTGCAAAAAACTTCTGGCAGAGCTCTGCTTACCTTGTATATTAAAGATCAAAATAAAAGTGAATCAGCGATTGTTAGTGGTTTAATAAAAGGATTGAACAGAGCAGTCCAATTTGCAGATGATAATTTGCCTGATGCTTCGAGCTCTTTGATCCAAACCTATTTAAGACAGTAATTACCGGTAAGTGGTGGCTATGAAGCCTTTAAGCTGTTTTTCTGTTCCACAGGCAAGTGCTCCTCGGCAAGAGAACTCTAAGTTTGCTGAGGATAAAGATTTGGGGGAACTACATGCCCAAAAATTGGTTGGTGAGTCGATTGCGCACCGGAAAATAGAACAATGTGATATTTGTTGTTTAAGGTATACACGTCGAAATTCGATATGGGATTTTTTAAACGGCATTAAACGGGGTATGTGCTGTAAACCGGAGATCGAGCAAAGGAGTGAAATTCAAATTTTAAGTGCAAGAGTTCTTTCAAGATGGGTATCAAAACCAGAAGATACACTAATTATTCATGAAAAAGACATTGGTAAAGTTAATAGTGCTGCTTTTCTATTGATCAATAAGTTATGTAAAGAGAATAATTTTCTTCATTTTTCGGCCCTTTCGCCCGTGTTGATAATGACTAAAGATTCGCCGTATGACTTTTTTGAGTTGGTAAATACAGCTATTGAACAGTTGATAAGCATGGGTTCCAATACAGTAAAAGACGTGGAAAGTTCGGATGGTCTATTGAAAACTCCCTTGATTATAACGCCGGATACTGGGGAATATGTATTCCCTGAATTGCTTGAAAGATATTCGCAGCATATTGCATTCTACCCTAAATTAGATTATCCCAAAGATTGCTCTGGAGGTGATCTGGTAACTATTTTTATTAATGATGATGGGTTAGAACTGGCTACTCTGGTAGGTGAGTTACAGTGGGCCTTAAAAAAGGCCGTTGATCATACGAATAGTAAGCTGCCTCGTTCGTCGAAAGATACTATACAGAAATACCTGAGATGATACTGGATTTGTTTGCTATCAGTTTTTTTCCCTAATATTTCGTTCATTGTTGAGGTTGTTTCTGCGGCGGAATTCTCCGGGTGTAATGCCTGTCCATTTCTTGAAAGAGCGGTGAAACGCACTTAGCTCTTCAAAGCCCATTAGCAGTGCGGCAGCAGTGATGCTGATATCGGACTGACTCAAGTATTTAATGGCAATATCACGACGATATTCGTCTTTTACCTGCTGATAGGAAGAACCTTCTTTGACCAGGTGTCGCCGCAGGGTTCTCACGGGGATATCAATCATCTCGGCAACTTCGCTGAGTTTTGGTATATCACCGTTCTCCTCACCGCCCAGTAATGAACGCATTTTAGGCGCCAGGCTATGGCTGTTTTGAATAGCCTCTATGTTAAACAAGGCAAACGGCCCAGCGCTTAACAGCTTCTTCAGGCTTTCAGGTGTTTGTACGACAGGTGCATCAAGGGCGCTGGCATTAATCTGAATAAAATTTTCAGCCTGCTTGAACTGAATCGGACACTCAAAATGGAAGCGATAATCCATCAGGTTCAACATAGCCGGGCCCATCAGGCTGACAGAGTGCACTTCAAGGTATTGGCCCGTAAGCCAGCAGCAGAAACGATGCCATAGCGCCAGGCTATAGACCATGCGCAGCTGTCGTGAGGAGTTGATTTCGTGACTTTCCAGTCCATGGTAGCCGGCATGGAGCATGCGGATGCTGGAACTATCATCAGAAAAATCGTAGAGAGGAAGCTCCTCCGGTAAAGTACCACCAAAGGTACTGCGTCCGGAAAGGTACTCACTGGCAACATCAAAGGCATCGTGAAGGGTATTACACTCTACCAGGGCATAGCACATGGCTTCCAGAGCGCCGGACGACATTTCGTGATGGCTGTATTTGTTAACTTCACTTTCCAGTAACTGGGAGACCGTCAGGTAGAGTTTTCGGAAAGTATCAGGTGTGACATCACTGGAAAGGGTGAGCGAATCATCATCGGTTTGCAGCTCAAGCTGGTTTTCAACGGCCAGTTTCTGGACGTCACAGCCTTTTTCCGCTGCTACCTTGAGCAACGGAACGACGTAATTTACCGGTATCAGATACTCAGTCGTCATTGTCGTTATTCTCTCGGTTGTATGGGTATTACTATTGCCTGTTTCAGATATGGCAGTCATCGTCCGGGTAAACGATGACTGCCTTATTATTCATAAAATAACCACTGTATTCAGCATGCAGTAAACTATTTTTTAAATAATTTCTTGCTGGGTGCGCCGTTTTCACCCGGCCACATGGAGCTGCCAATGGTGTCTGCAAATGGCCAGAATCCTTTTGGATCCAGTGGCTTGTTCAATGAAATATTCCGGGCCTTGAAGGTCGGTGTCCACAGAAATGCTTTTGGCTCACTCTTGACCGGCAGCAGCTGGGCGACTGGATCCCAGGGGCTTTCATTCAATTTCAGAGTGCCTTCAACTTCTTCCATGTAAGCCGTGCCATAGCGGCTATAGACCTGGACAACATGAGGAGGGAAGTCAAACTTGTAAGGCATCATATCAACAGCACGGGAGTACTTAACCCACCACTCATTGACTTCAAAATCCTGCAGATCTTCGGTGACTTCAACAGGACCTTTCACTTTGCCGCTGAACTCCAGGAAGGTATAGCCCTGGTGAGTCACACTGGCTTTGACTTCATCAAAAATCCGGTAGTACTTGGTTTCTGCAAAGAACTTGGGTTGTCCCCAGCGCTCTTTACTGCCTGCGATTGCTGCTTCCTGGTCAATACCGATACCCAGCGTGTATTCGCCTTCCACGCCATCAACATCTGCAGCAACATTCACCACAACACCGTACTCAGGCTCATTCAGAACTGGGAAGTTGTAGATAATGATTTTAACGGTTGGATTTTTACCTGGCTCAACACCTGGAGGGAGGAGCTTGGCAATGCATTCAGGATCCGTTTCATAGGAGATTTTGAGCATTGGCCAGTTGATGATATCGCCGGGTCTGCCCATAGTTGGTGCGGGAGTTTGGCTCATGAATTGCCTCTCTTCTTGTTTTTTATTATGAAATGCCGCTTAGCCGTTTTCTTTATGAAGGATGGGCGACATTTTCCGCTCATGGCTGTTTTGCGAGGGTTGCCAGGTTTGAGATCCAATGGCCTGGATATGCCCAGAGAAAAATTACGGGACTCATGCTTCTAAAGCATGACAACAGTCCCGTATACAGCATGGATTAAGCAGTTGCGAGCAGCTCATCCTTGCGATTTGCTTCTTCCAGCTCCTGCTCATCGTAGAACTGGTTGAACCACTTACGGTACTGACCGATAGGTCCGTCACCGTCACAAAGAATCGGGGTAGGCTTATAGACTTTGTTTTCCCAGATAGGCATATCCTGTTCAACCTGATGCACCAGTTCCTGAACAAAACCGTCTGCGTAGATTTTCTTCATATCTGACTGAGCGGTCGGCAGAGTGAAGTTAAAGCGCAGGTGGATGTTCTGGTCATCAACAGGTGTTACGGTTGCCATCAATACCACTTCGAACAGGCGCATGAACTTCTGATACGTCTGGCCAGGGCCTACGTTGTAGGACTCAAGACGAGCGGCTTCCAGATTATCGCCAGTGTGGTTTACAGAGCCATCTTCTTCTACCGCATGGGTTTGAGCATCGAAAATGGTGCTGCGACGGTGGCCTTTCATCTCAACTTCACTCTCTGGCATGAAAGGAACGTTATGAACGGTCACAAAGTGAGCAATGTCGGCAGCGTTTTCACCGGTTTCCTGAATGATTGACTTGATGTTCCAGTCAAACTTGCGGAACTCGGTCCAGCCTTCAGCACCCACTTCGGGGATAACATCCACTTCCCACAGTGGTGCTACTTCTTCTTTCGGATGGTACCAGGCCCAGATCATCTGGTTACGCTCAACCACCGGGTAGCTGCGAATGCATGGCTTGTCTTTGACTTTGGGTGGAATGCGCTTGGCGTAGGGGATGTCCGTCAGCATACCTGTGCCATCAAACTTCCAGGCATGGAAAGGGCAGCTGACACTTTCGCCTTTCACAATACCACCATGGCCCAGGTGAGCACCCAGGTGAGGGCAGTAGGCATCAAGCAGAGCGGCTTCACCGGATTCGGTACGGAACAGAACCAGTTCCTTGCCGAAATATTTAACAGGCTTGACTTCACCGACTTTCAGATCTTCCGAGTATTCCACAGCATACCAGCCAAAAGGGATTGGCTTGTTATAACGCTTGCTCATGGAGTGATTCTCCCAAATCCAGTTTTATTGTTGTTGTCATTCAATCCGCACTCAGGAAACGGCCTTCTGAGAAGAAGATCGAATATCCAGCTTGGTAACTGTTGTAAAATAAGTTACCGCAGTGTAACTTTGCAATAAAGTATCCAAATGCACTGAAAATTGTCACAGATCAAAATTCAGGCAGTTCATTGTTGAAAAGTGGGTGCTAAGAGGTGTGTATCCACCTTGATGTAGGCCTTATGTGAAGAGAGTGGAGATAAAAATAATGAAAGACTTCAAAGACAAGGTTGCTGTAATTACCGGTGGTGCCAGCGGCGTTGGTCGTGCCATTGCCCTGTTACTGGGTAAAGAAGGCGCCAAGGTGGTTGTCTTGATATTGAACCAACAGCTCTGGATAAAACCGTCAGTGAACTTCAGGCAAATGGTGTCGACAGTTTTGGCTTTCAGGCCGACATCACCAAGCAGGAAAGTCTGGACGCCCTGGCAGAAGCCACCTTGGAAAAATACGGTGAAATGCATCTGGTCTTTGCCAATGCCGGTGTCGGTACCGGTGAGGCTGGTAATATGTGGGGCTATAACATGAATGACTGGGAGTGGGGTTTCCGGGTAAACACCTGGGGTCTCATCAATACCATCAATGCGTTCATGCCAAAGCTGATGGCCCAGAAGCAGGAAGCACACTTTGTCGTGACCGGTTCTGGTAACGGTGCTTACTTTATGTTGCCGCACACCCCAATCTACACGGCTACCAAGGCTGCTGCACAGGCCATTACTGAAAACCTGTACTTCCAGCTGCAGCAGATGAATTCCAAGGTTAAGGTGAATGCACTGTTCCCCGGACCTCATGTGGTAAACACTGGCATCTTTAACTCTGAAAGAAACCGCCCGGAAGATCTGCCTACCGATCCTAACAAGCCGGATTCAGGTATTCACTCTGTTGAAGACATGCGTGCGATCATGGCTCAGTTTAAAATGGAGCTGCAGACCACTGAGCCGGAAGAAGTGGCTGAAACGGCACTTCAGGGAATCCGTGAGAACAAGTTCTGGATTGCCCCAATGACGGACAAAATCCGCACCGCGATTCAGGAGCGTACCGACAATATGCTCAATGGTGTTAACCCGACACCACCTAACGTTATCTAAAACCCAGTTTATAGATAACTATTTTTTGCTTCACAGTTCCGTTGTCTGTGAAGCAAAAATCTCCTCTTAATAAAGAACGGTTTCTGGTACTGTCCTGTGTCAGCGACCATTGTGATTCTTATTTTTTAAGGTTAGTTTATCGCTTTATGAGAGCTCCTCCAGAGTCAGAGCGCATAATCCTATAGAAAACAGAGGTTAGATCGTTGACTGTCCAGACAATGGGACGCCGCGAACGTAAGAAGCAGGCGGTAAGGGATAAAATCAGTGAGGAAACCATCGCACTGATCAGACGACAGGGGGTTGACGGTGCAACGGTTGAGGCCATTTGTGAAAAGGCAGATATAGCCAAGAAGACCTTCTACAACTATTACGGCTCAAGACATGAGCTGATGATTGAAATCTGTGATTCAAAAATCCTGGTTCTGAACCAGGAGCTGGTGGAGGCAGCCCTTGGATCGGGGAAGCCACTTGAAGAGCAGCTGACCTTTATGTTTGATCAGATGAAAACGAATTACACCCATGCAGATCATCTTGAAAAAGAGTTGATCGATTATATGGTTTGTAATTTCCCAAACCACCGAAGCCAGGGTGTGAATCAGCTTAACTTTATGAACAAGTGGTACACGAGGCTTTATGAGCACAACGTTGCCCGACTGAAACCTTCGCTGACGCCCGATTTCTGTGCAGAAGTCACCGTCGCCATGGTTAATGGTCTGACGCTGAACTGGCTGAATGATGAGCAGTACAATATTGAAGACCGGTTGGATAAATTGAAGTGTTATCTGATCGATAGTTTTCTTGCAGAGACAGCAAGCAGTTGACTCACCAGGAGTACGCCACACTCCTGATTTGTATATTACGCATCAACAGGAATAGAAACTTTTACTGCGAGTCCGGGCATACAATCACCTAGAAGAATTGAGCCATGATGCAAACCAGCTACGGCTTTAGCGAGTGATAGTCCCAATCCTAAGCCGCCATCGGTGCGGCTCTTGTCAACACGATACAGGCGCTCAAATACCCGTTCTTTCTCTTCATCTGGAATGCCCGGACCATCGTCTTCTACTTTCAACCATGCAACACCGTCTGCTTTATCAAGACCACAGCCAAGAGTAATGCTGCTTCCTTTCGGACAGTAACGCAGGGCATTTTCAATCAGGTTTGCGGCCTGCTGGATCAGTAGCTCTCTATCTCCCTGAATAATAACTGGAGACTCTTCTTTAATGACGTGCAGTGACATTTGCGCATCTTCAGCAACATCCTGGTAAATCTCTGCCACGGTATCTACGACCTGGGCCAGATCTATCCGGGTGAAACGACTTCTGCGTGCACCAGACTCAATCTGGGTGATTCTCAGTAAGGCATCAAAAATAGACGTCAGTCGCTGTGAATCCTCAAGGGCATTATCCAGCTCCCTGAAAAAGGATTCACTTTGGCTGGTATGAGATTGCTCTGCTTCATCCCTCAGTGTCAGCAGGTTATGACGTAAGCGGGTGATCGGTGTTTTCAGTTCATGGGCGATATTGGCCGAAATATCCCGCATGGCAGCAATAGAGCCTTCCAGTCGTGACAGCATCTCATCAATGGAGACAGATATCCTTGCCAGATCATTGTAGGTATGCTTTTCACCGGTGCGTGCTGATAAATTACCCTCCGCAGCCGCATTTAATACCGACTCGATTCGTGAAATTCGCTTCTGACTGTGGCGGCTCAATGCCATCACAATGACGGTTGTGAATATCGAGACCAATATGCCTGCCAGAATAAAGCCTGAAGTCAGAACGGCCAGAATTTCATCGTCTTCGATGGGATCATCATCAATATCGCTGAAATCCCGGTTTTGCTCCTTCACCAGTTCTCTGGATTCTTTGACAATCTCCCGGCTCTGCTTGCCCAGTTCGTAATCCACATACAGAAAAGTAACGGAAGCCATTAACATCAGGCTTATGATCGAGACCACGCCAAACATTAAACCCTGTTGAATCGCAGAGCTTTTGAGCCATGTGGGCAGTTGGTTGGGCAGGCGTTTCCATAATGCCGATAAATACAGGCGTACCTCCTGAGTATCAGGAAACTGGAATTTCATTAGTTCACACCTGCCGTCGTTTTATGCTCCAGTTTATAGCCTGCGCCTCGAACGGTCTGAATCAACGTATCGCCAAACGGTTTTTCCAGCTTGTTTCTCAAACGGCTGATGTGTGTTTCTACAACACTGGTCTGAGGATCAAAGTGAATATCCCAGACATGTTCAAGCAGCATGGTTCTGGTGATTACCCGTCCCGGATGGCGCAGGAAAAGCTCAAGTATACGAAACTCTTTGGGTTGCAAATCCAGAGCTTGCCCCTGGCGCATGGCGGAGTGTTCAAACAGGTTGATAACCACATCACCATAGGCTAACTCAGGCTTTGTCTCGGTTGACTTTAGAATCTGCCGCCTGGACAGTGCAGTGATCCTGGCCAGTAACTCGGAAAATGCAAAAGGCTTGGTCAGGTAGTCATCACCTCCAGCTTCAAGCCCTTCAACACGATCATCAACGCCACCCAGTGAGGTGAGAAACAGAATGGGGGTTGCCACCTGGGCAGCCCGAAGCGCCTTTACCAGCGACAGCCCGTCCAGCCCGGGCAGCATGCGGTCAACAACAGCGACATCATACTGCTCTGTCATGCAGAGTGTCAGGGCGTGTTTGCCATTATCGACCAGCTCAACCTGATGGCCAGCTTCACGAAGTCCCTTTTCAATAAAACCGCTGAGGCTTACATCGTCCTCTACCAGCAATACCCGCATGACCATGTTCTCTTTGTATAACGCATCGCTGCGGCTTAGGCCGCAACGATTGGATTGTTGTTGGGTTCCTGCGCATCAGCTGGTGCTGTGAGATCATTTTTACGGGTTTTATAGTGCTGCCATTTGGCAATGATCACCGCTGCCACGCCTGCTAATAAACAGGCTCCCAGAGTTACCAGCCCCATCATGAAAAACAGGGAGAACGATACCACGCCGGTCACTTCTTTAAGACCATTATTGCGTATTTTCATGGCTGTTGATCGAATTCGGGACCACAGACCAGATGTTGTTTCAGATGAGTTCATCGAATGACTCCCGCATACCATTGAATGGTTTTCTATTAAGATTTGCTGACAGGTCTGACAGCGTCAATTCTGGTTTCGATGTGCTGACCACGGGCGTTCAACAACTCAATTTCATAAGACACTTGGTTGTGGTCGTCTTCCATTTCCACATGCCATACCTTGCCACCAAACTCAGACTCGGACTGTTGAACCGCCTCTTTCAAGGAGAGGTATTTGCCATTACTGATGCCTGACAGCCACAGGGCGTTTTCAAGCTGATCATCATGGTCGTTATCGTGACCACTACGGTGATTGCTCAGAATGACTTCACCGCTTTGAGCATCAATAATGGTTTTGATCTCTTCACCGTTTTTATCAGCCAGTTTAATTTCATACACTGCCTGACCCATTTCAACTTCACGTTCTGCCTCAAGTGGTTCTGCGCCGGTATGGTTTCTGGCAATTTCTACCGCCTTAAGCAGAGGCACCGCATCTTCGCTGAGGGACGTAGGTGCATCACCTGCATTGGCTGAACCTATGGCCATCATTGTGCTCATACCGATAAAGGCAGACAGGGCAGCGGATTTAACAATGTTTGACTTTTTCACAGTAACTTCCTCATAACCAGGGTAAACATGACTAGGACATCTCCTGTCGATGTGACCACTTTACCCGGGAAGATTTTCAGGAAGGTTTCCGGAACTATACATTTTTGTAAGATTTGGCGTTGAAGGTTAACGTTGTCCTTTACCTGTCCTGAAGCATTTGTCCAGAAGGTAAGAAACAAGGACACCGGTACCTACACCAATACATGATTCAAACAGGCGCAGGGTGGCATTGAGAACCGGGTTTATGTCCGAGACAGTTGAGACAATAATGACGACTGAAATGGTGATTGCTGCCAGCTTAACATGTTGCCCACAGTTGATCCGATAGCAAAGGAGTGAAGCCGCACCAATAAAAATAGCATAGGTAATGGCGTTAAAAGTGAAAAACAGCAGGTAGATTGCAGCAAGGACAGAGCCAATGGCTGAACCGATAATCCTGGTTTTTGCGGTAGAAATACTTTCCTGCACAGTGGCAGGTTCAGACACTATCAATCCCGAGATGACCGCCCATAATCCGCCAATCATGGCCGTTGGCTCGTAGGATAGCCAGCTGAAAACATAGCCTGAAATATAAGCTATAAAGGCAATGCAGCTGTAACGAAGGGTTGAACGAATGGCCATTCGTTCCATTGTTTACTTCCTTAAATATGGCTACAAATATGACGAAGTAATAGTCTAGTTGTTCTCATAAGAGGGAGGAGGGGGCAGGTTTTAATTGGTCAGGCTATCAGTAGATTGATGCAAAAATTCTCAGGCCCTTTCCAGAGGGTATAGAGGTGAGAAGTAGTGGTATGCATAAGATTCGACGATAAAAAATGATCTGGATAATCAGCCAGTACGCTTTGTATTTTGTTCCTATAGATTTTAATCATATAGAAGAGCTTAAGAGTGCTGGAATTGATATGTGATGATGAAGTCTGTCCTGGGAGAAGTACGTTCTACGGCTCTCTCTTTTTTTGATTAACTCAAATTATTAGAAATATTTAGATGGAGTAATAACTTTGAAATGCATAATTTACTATCTGGGATAGAATTGTGGTTTCTACGTATAAAAAAGCCTTAGGGTTAAATTCTATAAAATGACTGATGCATCAATTTCGGGAGTAAAGCTTGTATTAAATTGATGAATTGGTATCACCGTTCAATAAAAAGGTAATCGTCATGTCATACGGCTTTGCCACAGGCCTGAATAATCAACATGTAGGGTTTATTATTAATGATGAGTCAAAGCCTCTAGTATCTCAGGAGCAGAAGCCTAGGATTACGGTAGCAGCAGAGCCAAAGTCCATTCTCAAGAAAAGTTTGCAATCACAAGATGAACGACAGAGTCAGAAAGAAGCATTACCGGCAAGGTCAATAAAAGAGATAACTGATGAACTTGAAGTTCATTTTGGTGATGTCCAGATGAATCAGAAATGCAGCTGGCTAGCGTGTCTGCACTGTTTGGATGAATGCTGGCGTGGGTTGTGTACAGGCACTCATGATGCAGACTGGCTGCAAGTTTTTAGGGGGCTTGCTAAAGAACTACCAGGATTAACCCGTTCTGCTCTTCATGAAAAGGATGGTTTGGAAAAATTAATGACTGCCTGGCACTTTTGTATTTTTATTTATGCTCTGCATTATGAGCATTATAGTCACAAAGACCGTTTGGTAGAATCAAGAATCTTTAATGAAATAGACCTCCTGTTAAGAGATCTAACAAAGGGGTTCTTGCTGCTTTGCGGTGAGGACTTTCTTTATGAATGTGTGAGAATGGATGGTTTGAAATCGGAAAAATTCTGCGAAATGGACGGTATGTCTCCTGTGGCAGATTATTCATCATTGCCTAAGAAAATCAAAAAATATGCTCAGCAGAATAATCATCCAAACCTGCCAGAGTTCTTAAGAAAGATGCTCCAGACTCCGAATAATGACGATCCACAATGGGCCAGCGAATGTTTATCTATCCTGGACTTCTCTTTGCAGGAGAGAGAGCTTTTTTGGCACATCGGCCGTGCAAAACAGCACCCAAAGGTTTATCAATCAGTTTTTTCACCACCGCCTGCCAACACAGTTTTAGGGAATTATGGGTGTCCTCGTTTACCGGAAACCAGTACTTGTTATATAGGGGGGCTGATTCATGGATTCGCTCACTGTGGTCTAGGTAAAAGAGATACCATACCCTCTGAAGCTGGAAGGCCAGAGTTGGAAATTATTCAACGAATTATTTCTGAATTCTGGGGGATATGTTCCTTAATAAAACAGAAAAGTGGGGTGGATGAATCAAAGTATTTCCAATTCATAAAGTTGTTAATCTATGCTCATGAAGAACACGGTATACATTTATTTGAGCATCTTATTATTCCCAATGATAAATTAAGTGAATTATTGATGAGCTGGGATAAGAGTAGAGATACTGATTATTTAAAAGCGATAGAAATGTCTGGCAGTCCAGAATTTCTATCTATTTTTGGGCGAGATATCTTAAAACTGCATAAGAATCATGCTTGTAGTTTCGTCAGAAATATTACTCCCGGTAATGCTGATGAAGCATCCATCAGGCATCATTTTTCCCAGTGGCAGTTTGTTCTCGATGTTTCTGTTCCTGAAGAATCTTTGGGTAATACTATGGATATACAGGACTTGATTGATGCTGAATTAGCTCCGGAGTTAACGGAAGGAGAGAGTCTGGGAAAGCACAGAAACATTTTAAGAGCCCATACCTCTGAATTAGAAGTCATGATTATACATCCGAAGCCTCAGGATAGTGAGGCTAGACGGTTAGAGACAGGAGAGAGGCTCCTGCGAGGATTTGATGATGTTATCAGGATGAACTTTATCGATGCAGACAGTGGCGAGAAAGCTACACTTCACTTTGAGAAAAAAAGCTGTACTTATTATAGTGAATATATTAGCGAATGTACTGGGAACTCATGGCAGAACTTTACTAAATCAGGGCATTTCCAGACTACAGCACGCGAGCAAGGCAACTGGATTAAATTTGATGATAAGACTGTCAGCAAGATGACAGATCCTGTTTTGGGGAAAACAGATCATCATTTTCGTTCAGGTATACCAGTCTTATACTTTTACAGCCTTATCAGCCCTCAGGAGTATCAAAGCAGAGTTGTCAATTTTTATAAAAACCAATCAGAACTACCTACCAGTGCTTTTCAAAATGATGGCTTTGAAGACATTCCTCTAGTAGATTTTTCCAAAAAATGAAGGGGGCAAATAGATGAGTGAACTCCTGTATTCTAAAAGTAGGATTACGCTTAATAGTGAGCATGACTTCTTGGCGTTGCCTCAAAATATCTAAGTAATGCTTTATGTGGGGCAAGTTGAGTCACACAAGTACAGAGTGGCTGGCTGCTTTTTGAGCTTATCGAACGGCTATGATTCAAAAGTTGAAAGTTTAGGGAGGTAATACTCATTTTATCATCGACAATCTATAATATAGACCCTGTGGTTATCCTGTATTTTAATTCTTTCTGATATTTCCTTACAAATTGAGTTGATATGATAGATGTATTTAAATTAAGTTTTGTCTTCTAACTGTTTTGTTATGGATTTCAATAATCAAATACGGTTATAAAAAATGGGAAACTAAGTATTTGTTGAAGAAAAGGTTTCAGGCAGTATCGAAAAATAACTCAAAAATAATTTTTTTACCCTAAAATTGGCGAAATATTCCCCATAAGGAGTTGTAATGGATTGCAATGCAGTAGGGAGAAAACAGTCAGTTGATAATAATATTCCAAATTTCGACTTTCTGGAAATGGGAAAAAAATCCGCAGAAAGCAGCTGTACTATTTTTGGAAAATCAGTAGTTAAGCGCCTTTGCTTTGGAGGTGATCTGAGTACGTCAATGGCTGAATCGATTTCTGATTATTCAACGGAAGTGTCCGGAGGATTTCTTGGCGATACTGGTTATCAGGCTTTGGAAGGCGTGGCTAAAAAAATTCATTGTAGAACTTGCCTGCCACAATCCGTATCAACAGCGCTTGTGAATGCCGGAAGTAAAATAGCTAAAGTCAGCTGCGTCAGTTTTGGTGAATCATTGGTTAAAGTGGTTGTTTTTTCTGGTAGCCCAGCCACTTCATTCTGTCGTTATTTTGCAACAGAGTGCTTTATGAAAATAGCTGGTGAGTATTTTGCTGAAGCGGGTAATTATGCACTCGAACATATTGGAAAGATGCTCTCTGAAAGAGGCTGTGTTCCAACATGTATCGAAGGCTCGATATTGACTGATATTGTAAAAAAGGTTGGGGAAATCTGCTGCTCTGCACTTGGAAAATCATTGGCGGGAGGGGAGTCTCTGGATTGCTTCACGTCTGTATCCACTGAAGAATCTGCTATTGGTGAGTGTATCATTGAAATAGCAGGGGAGCATTTGGGAAGTGTTGGCTATAAGGCTGTTGAGGTGATCACTGATCATGGTTTTGGTCGTACTGCTGGTGAAGTAAAGGTGCATATTGAGTAAGGTCAGTTTGACACTTCATCAGCCCGCATAACGCGGGCCTTTCTTGATGATATTGAGAACGCCTCTAGACAGTTTCCTTCTTCATTTGGTCATGAAGTTCCTTGTAATAGGGCATAGCCTCTTTCATGCCACTCTCACTTGTGTAGAGAGGCTCGTAGCCCAGATCACGACGTGCTTTATCGATGCTAAAGAAGTTATCAATTCCGATTCTTTCAAGAGCCAGTGTGGACTGAGGAGGTTCGCCAACCTTAAACCACTGGTGAAATTTCTCCCAGGCGGAGATAACGGTTTTTATCAGTTTATAGGAGATTCTTTTTTTCGGATAAGGGTATCCCAGTTGTTCCACCAGAGGTCGTGAAAATTCCATCATATTGACAGGCTCACCATCATTGATGAAATAGGCCTGACCAGAGGCCTTGCCATTTTTGCCCAGCTGGCCAGCGGCAAGCAGTTTTCCATGAATCAGGTTGTGAACGTAAGAGTTATCGAATCTTGCTTTTCCATCACCCACCAGAGCCTTAAAGGAACCGTTGATTAACTCTTTAATCAATAGTTTAAACATGGTTTGGTCACCGGGCCCCCAGATGCCACTGGGGCGTATTGCACAGGTATACAGGCCATTTCGACCATTGGCTGCCAGCACCTGCTGCTCTGCTTTCGCTTTGGTTTCTGTATACAGATCTCTGAATCCGTCAACATAGGGCAGAGCTTCATTTCCATTGGCAATTGGCTGACCATTAATAACAACACTGTTTGAGCTGGTATAAACCAGTCGTTTAACCCCTTGAGTCAGGCAAGCATCGATGATGTTTTGTGTGCCACCAAGATTGATGTCATAAGACAGCTTTTTCACCTGCTGGCTAACGACCTTGGTTGAACGAATTTCAATGACAGCAGCGGTATGAAAAACCGTATCAATTCCTTCACAGACTTTGGTAACCAGTGATTTATCACAGATATTTCCCTGTACCTTCTCCAGGCCCGGGTGTTCAAGATCACACTCTGCCAGGTCGAAGACTCTAACCTGATGCCCCCGGTTCAGAAGCTCTCTGGCCAGGTTTTTTCCCAGAAAGCCGGCACCACCAGTGACCAGAGTTTTACCAAGCTCCACAGCTTCGAGACGTTTATTTTCGGTTGTCATAAGAGAAGTACACTGCTGTCATTATTATTGTTGATGATGCAAATGAGGGAACCCCTATCGGTTACTGGTTTAAGGAGTGCTCACTTCCAACTGATGGCTTCTGAGCCATTTTTGTCAATCCCTGCACATGTCACATACCACATATGGATTACGGAGTTCACGAAATCTGACTTGGTGCTGGCGAGTATTCAGAATTCAATGATGAACGATATAATACGAATCAATAGATTCCTTATGAATAGGCTTACTCATGGCGTATACGGCAGCCGCATTACACATTCTGGTTAAGCATAAAGAGCAGGCTGAAGAGATTATCAAACAGCTTAAAAAAGGTGCCAAATTTGATGTTCTGGCGAAGAAGCACTCCACTTGTCCATCGGGTAAAAAAGGTGGGCATCTGGGAGAATTCAGGAAAGGGCAGATGGTGCCTGCCTTTGATAAAGTATGTTTTACCGGTGAGTTACTGACCCCTCACCTGGTGAAAACGAAGTTCGGCTGGCATGTTATCAAGGTGCTTTATCGAACCTAGTGTACTTGCTAGAGCTTCTGTTTTATTGCCTCAACCAACTCTGGAAAATACTTTCCTCCTGAGTCGCTAGCCATAAAGTGACCCCGGTCTTTGAATTCGTGATAGTCCGGGGTCAGCTGATCACGGACATATCGGGCTTCGTCCACCGTGATCAAATGATCATCTTCTGAGTGAAACTGAATGATCCACTGCTGGTTTGCTTTAATAGCACCCCACTGCCAGGGTGCATCATAGAAGCCACTGGCTTTCTCATTGGGATCACCAAGATCCGTGTGACAGGCAGAAACCAGAACACTGCCAACCAGAGAATGGCTTTCGGCATAGCGCATGGCGGCAAGCGCACCGGAGGAGTGACCTATCAAAATAACGTCACTGTTTCCATTGAGCTGTTCTTCCATAAAATCCAGCCAGATGTCCTGATGGGCAATGATATTGTCCGGAAAAGTTTCAAGAATAACGTCAAGACCAAGCCCGGAAAGCTCTCCGGCTGCGGACTTGTACCAATGATGAGAGGCGGTACAGCCGCCATTACCATGGATAAACAGTGCTTTCACCGTGATGACTCCCTCGTTGTTTAAGAGGATGCTCCCATCAAAATTAGTTGACCTATTCTGGGTATAGCCTGCCAAGCTTTTGATCTTTTTTTCGACCGGACCTGGTGTCTCTGACTTTTCGACACATCTCCAGCAATGTGGTCAACTGCACTTCTGTAGCGGCCCCTCCTGCTTGAGCACTATAAAGGCTGGCTGACAGTTGGTTGCAGATTGAGTTCAATTCCTCAGAGCCAAGCTGATTGAGACACTCAGTCAATGAAGTCTGGTTCTTGAGATTGTTACCGAGATAGATTCGACACCAGTTTTTCAGTTCGCTCAGCGTCAACGGAACATCTTTCTGCAGGCAGGCTGCTTCCAACTGTCTAAATGCTTCGGCTTCAGAGGGTTGCTTCCCAAATCGATCATGGCTGCCAGTGTTAGTGGTTTGTTGATCAGCCTTTGTTACAGAACTTGATTTGAATCGCCAGAGTCCCAGGGTCACCAGCCACAGCAGAGCAAACATAGCTGTTAAATACTGCCAGAAGACAGCTCTCTGCCATGGATTGGTTGACTCGAGAGGTGTTGCATCGGTAACCCCGGCTGGTTCCGGACATTCAGCTGGCTTGTCGGCTGGCAATGGTGTCGGGGAGTTCACAGTCGGTGGTGTTAAGGTATTAGCGTTTGGATCTACGGCGACATCAATTTCTGTTGCAGGAAGCCTGGACGTTTTAATCTCGCCACTTTCAGTATCAAACCAGGTGTATTCAATAGCTGGCAGCGTGATTTTTCCGGGACGTGTTGGAATCATTGCTATGGAGTCAGTACGCTGTCCTTGAACACCATCTGCCATTTCGCGGTCTTCCGTACCGGATTTATCAGGGTAGCTGTTCACTCCCTTTGGCTGAGACATCAGAATAGGGGGGAGTTGTGCTGCACTCAGACCGTCGGCATCGACGGTAATGGTTCGGGTAATGGCATCACCCACTGTTAAACTGTCCAGTGGCTGGCTCCATTTCTCCTGAATCGATACATTTCTTGCTGGTAACCAGGTTTCACTGGCAGGGTAGTTTTCAGGTCTGGGTTTTACCTCAATGTTAAGTTCCGGGGAGCGGGCAAGCACGGGTTTCCCGCCACTGGAAAAGATACTGCCAAATGGATCCCGGGGTTCAGCCGCCACACCGGTAAACGTCAGTGACGGTATGATCATTTCACCCACAGACTGGGGATGAATAGAGTACTTCAACTCAAAGCCCCGGTAGCGAATACCATTAATGATGGTATCCAGTTTTCGGGTTTCTCCCAGTTGTTGAATAAGGGCATCGCTGATATCCATGGCACTCAGCCGGTTATCATCATACAGTTGAACGCTAAACAGAATTTTCAGAGTAAATATCAGCTCCTGCTGCACATAAATGCTTTCACTGCTGACGTCGGCTGTCATCAACAGTGGGCTGCTATCACCGGTTGGGTCATCCGGTTTTTTATCACTGACGGTGATAGTAACCGGTTCGGATTGCAAAGCACCCAGTTTGATTGGTGGAATAACCAGTGTTCCCTGCTGTTTGGGAGCAAGGGTAATTACCCAGTCACGGGTAAATTCCTTTTTACCATTAATAATACTGGTCTGGCTCTGTTGTCTGGTGCCCAGTATGTCAAAACTCCATTCCAGGGGTTTCAGGTCTGGAGCGTCACTGGAACTTTCATCCGTGCGCAGCGTCAGTTCTACGGTTTCATGGCTGGCTAATGATGTTCTGTTAACACTGGCGGTAAAGCCAGCATTGGCAATCATTGAAACCGAAAGACTGATCAATGCTGTCAACATCAAATGGAATGACTTTCGGTTTACCATGATGCCTCCTCCGTTCTGTTCTGCTGTTGCTGAGAGCGTTGCTGATGAAGAAATTTCCTGCGTAATAAACCACCCGGATCATCTGGAATCGTTCTCAGCCAGCTCTCAATGGCCTGTTGTTCGGGAGACAGGGGCTGTTCATCCATTCCTTCATCCGGTGTGCTGGCCGTTGCTTCCGAAGCGTCATCATCTGCTCTTTTTTCTTCTGCCTGAGCGGACTGTTGCGATGAGCTGGCACTGTCCTTCTCTTCAGACTGCTCAGGTTGGGCCTGTTGCTGATCTTGCTGCTGGCTCTGATCAACTGATGAATTATTTTGGGGGTGTTGTTGAGATGAGGGTTCCTGGTCTCTGGTGTTTTCACCGGCTTGCCCATTTTCTGGTGATGCTTTATCCCTGTTTTTGCTGGATTGGTTATTATCACCCTGAGACTGTTGCGGGTTATCTTCCCCTTGGTTGCTTTCCCCCTGGTCGTCATTCTGCTCCCTGTTGTTGCCCTGATTTTGCTGCGGCGAGTTTTGTTGGGATTGGTCTTGTTGAGACTGCTGCTGTAGCAACTGTTCAACCAGATTATGATTGAATCGTGCATCTTCCATATCCGGCTGCCGGGATAATGCCTGGTCATAAGCGTCAATGGCTTCCTGAAGTTTGCCTGCCTTGGCCAGTGCATTACCTCTGTTATAATCCATTTTTGGATCTGCAACTTGATCATTTGGATTATTCAGTGTTGATGCAGACTCATCAAACTGCTGGTTCTGGAACAATGCTTCCGCTTTCCAGGCAGAGTCATTGAACAGACTGGCTGCGAGCTCCGGATTACCCTCCTGCAGTGCTTTCTGCCCCTGCTGGTCACGGGTTTGCCACAGGTCATTCCAGCTGAATGCCATGGCATCCTGCGTGACCGGCAGCAGGGAGATCATGATCAGTACCAGCCACCCACGGCGAAATCCCAACAGGGCGGCTGGTAATAGCAGCCATACCAGCCAGTAACCGGCGTCATACCACTGATCAAATTCACGATCAGTTGCTGCCTGTTCGTTAAAGAGCTGATTGATGTTACCGGTTGGAAGGAGGGCCTGAAGGTCGGTATCCGCAACAGACATTATCTGGTATCGACCGCTATTGGCCCGAGCCAGTGACTGCAGACGGGATTGTTCCAGCTGCGGTACGACAATGGTTCCCTGCTGATTTTTCAGGTAACCGCCGTCAGGCAACGGAATTGGTGCTCCTTGTTCAGTTCCAATGCCAAGAATGGATAAACGGATACCGCTGCCCTGCAGCAGGCTCGAAATCTGCTCTGCCTGTGCTTCGGTCATTGAGCCCGTGACCAGCAAAATATCGCCGGACTCACTGCTGCCCTGATTCAGAAGCTGTTTTGCCAGGCGTATTGCTTCTACGGGGTTATTACCCTGTACTGGCATAATTTCAGGGCTAAGTGCTTTGGTCAGATTATTTAACGTACGACTATCGTCTGTCAGAGGTGCAACGGTGTGGGCAGATCCAGCATAAGCAACAAGGGCTGAGAGTCCTTCGCTGCGCTGGTTGAACAGATCCTGAAGCTTGAACCGCACCCGGGTCAGGCGATTGGGAGAAAGATCCGCAGCGAACATGTGGTATGACAGGTCAGCGGCAACCACCAACGGCTGTTGATTCTTACTGATCGGTACCGGTTGCTTTTGCCATGTTGGGCCAGCAAGCGCAAAAGTGGCTATTACCCAGCCAGCCAGTACCAGTATAAGAGGCCATCGAGCACGTTTTTGCAGCTCTCCTTCCAGTAACCAGGGAAGGAGTCCTGGCGCAATGACTTTTGACCAGCTGCCACGATCCTTATGTTGTCGCCAGAGCAGGATCACCAGTAGGATGCAGGGTAATAGCATTAGCAGCCAGAGAGGTCTTAGAAAATGAAATTGATGTATGAACAAAGAGAAAAATTCAATCATGCTGAGCCCTCCCTTTGCCAGCTTTCCATTCGGTAAGCGCCCTGCTTAGATTGATCTTTTGCAGCGCCAGGAGCAGACTCAGTAGCAGCGCCAGACCCAGTGGCCAGAAAAACAGGTTTTTGCTGGGGCGAAACAACTCTTCTTCCTGAACAACAGGTTCAAGCTGATCCAGCAGCGTATAGATCTTATTCAACTCCTCAATATTGCGGGCCCGGAAATACTGGCCTCCCGTCAGTCCTGCCATTTCCTGTAATGTTTGCTCGTCCAGGTCGGCCGATGGGTTAACCCGACGTGAGCCAAAGAAACTGCGCTCAACCATCTCTTCAGCCCCGAGGCCAATCGCGTAGATCCTGATACCTTCTTCTTTGGCAATCTGTGCTGCCTGCAACGGCGAGATTTCTCCAGCGGTATTCGCCCCATCAGTCAGTAATATAAGCACCCGGCTATCTTCGGGGCGTTTACGAAGATGCTTGACGGCAAGACCCAGGGCATCCCCGATAGCGGTCTTGTTACCCGCCATCCCGATACCGGACTCATTCATCAGTGTCCTGACCGTTTCACGATCAAAGGTCAGTGGTGTTTGCAGGTAGGCCTGGGTGCCAAACAGGATAAGTCCAAGCCGGTCCCCACGACGTCGCTCGATAAAATTATTCATCACCGCTTTGGTGGCTCTCAGTCGATCAACCTGGCGGCCATTGAGAACCATATCATTAATCTCCATACTGCCTGAGAGGTCAACGGCCATCATCAGGTCCCGGCCACTGTCCTGGACCTCAACGGGATTGCCAAGCCAGACTGGCTTGCTGGCAGCAAAGAGCAGCAGCAGCCAGATCAGACTGGGCAGAATGATTCGTTTGCCAGAAGGTATCTCCTTTTCTGCGCTCTGCTCACCCATCATGGACGAAAGTTTTCCGTAAAACGGCGTATACAGCGCGGCATCATTACCGCTACTGGCTGGTTTGACGAACCGATAAACCAGCAGAGGTAAGGGCAGGGCAATCAGTATCCAGGGCCATTCAAGCTCAAGCATGGTGTTTCTTAATCCATCGCCGGGTTAGTTCGTACACTGTCTTTGGCATCTCGTCGGGAGAGCCGTGGGAGGGCGTCAGCGGTATCTCCGGATTATAACGGTCGTTATTGAATGCGCTGTGGCTGAGGAATTCGGGGATGCCTCCGGTATCCGCGAGAAACTGGCTCCAGGAAGCCCCGGTCAACCCGGCAACCTTATTTCTGGGAAATGCATGCAGAGCTACCCGTTTTAACAGTTCATTGGATTCATTAGCCAGTCTGTGCAGCGATTGATGAACCTGATAGTCAGCCTTAATTTGTCTGGCCTGATGAAGAGCCTCTGAGCGGTAACGGTTTTTTTGCCATCGACGCCAGATATAGATGGTGACCAGAAGCAGCACTGCGATAACGATAATCGTCAGAATCCACCAGCCAATCGCTGGTGGCCATAATCCAACAGGATCCGGGAGGTGGTTTGGGCGGAGCTGATCCAGAGGATTTTGCATATCCATGACTAAGTCCTCTGTGGAGCCGTAAACTCAAAACAGGCTTTTACCACCAATGCTTTCAAGTGCTGATATGTCTTCACTGAGTCAGCTCCCTATTGTTCGTCCTGACACCATAAAGTCCCAACAACTGCTGTGCGGAAGGTGAGGCGCAATTAATCTCCAGTAGAGGGATACGATATTGTGAAAGCATCTGCTTCAGTTGTTCATGATGTTTCAGATATTGCTGATGGAACTGCTGGCGAAGTTGAGGGCGGCCGGTATTCACTGACAGGTTGTGCATACCATCGGTTATCCGGTATTGATCCGGACTTGGTAGATCCTGCTCCAGAGGATCATTCACCTTGATGGCCATCAATTCATTATGGCGGGCAAGCTGAGCCAGGTGCTGCTCGGACTCTTCATTCACATGATTAAAATCACTGATCAGGAATATCTGAGTGCCGGGGTGAGCTACTCGTCGGGTGTGACGGAGGGTTCTTGCCAGGCCATTTTCCGCATCCATACTGGATATGGAAGCCAGGTGGAGTTTTCGGTTCATCCGTTCAGTCTGGTTAAGCCAGTGCATCAGCGTTTTTCTTGAACGCTTTGGCCGTGTTTCCTGTAACTCATGTTCATTGAAAATAACACCGCCGATTCTGTCACCATGTTCAAGGGTTGCCCAGGCAATAAGAGCGGAGATCTCTGCCGCAGTAACGGATTTGAAGTTCAGTTGACTGCCAAAAAACATGGCATGGCTCTGGTCGAGTAAAATCATGACCGGCCGCTCCCGCTCCTCCTGAAACACTTTGGTGTGCGGTTTCATTCTCCGGGCAGTGACCCGCCAGTCGATGGAACGAATATCATCCCCGAACTGATAAGCCCTGACTTCTTCAAAGTCGATACCACGGCCCTTGAAGGGGGAACGGGAGTTACCCAGCATCTGCCGCAGGCTGCGTCCCTGGCGAAACAGGGGTAGGTCCTTTGCCTGCAACCGCAGATTTACCAGGCTCTGTAATGTACAGTAGGCTCCACTCATGGCGCTTCTCTAATAGCCTTTTTGCAATGCACTCTTTGAATCCAATCAGGCAATGGGAACGATTTGTAATAGCTGATTGATGATCTGGTCAGCATCCTTGCCCTCGGCCTCTGCTTCAAATGTCAGCAAAAGACGGTGGCGCAGCACGTCGTGAGCGATCGCCTGAACATCATCAGGGCTGACATAATCACGGCCATGCAGCCAGGCATAAGCACGAGCACAGCGGTCAAGGGCAATGGTTCCCCTGGGGCTTGCACCGTAATCAAGCCATCCTGATAGTTGGTCACTGTAGCGTTCAGGATGACGACTGGCATTAATCAGCTGAACAATGTATTCCTCAACCGATGGCTCCATATGGACGGCCAGGACTTCCTGGCGGGCCTGCAGAATTTCTTCCTGCTTCAGCGGGGATTGTGGGCGCTCAACAGGTGCCTGCATGGCTTCTCCCCTGGCCAGTTTAAGAATCGCCCGCTCTGATTCAACATCGGGGTAGCCGACCCGGACGTGCATGATAAAGCGATCAAGCTGGGCTTCCGGCAATGGGTAAGTGCCTTCCTGTTCAATGGGGTTCTGGGTGGCCATGACCATAAAGACATCAGGTAATGGGTAGGTTTTCTGGCCAACACTGACCTGGCGTTCTGCCATGGCTTCCAGTAGTGAAGACTGAACTTTGGCCGGTGCGCGGTTGATTTCATCAGCAAGAATCAAGTTGTGAAAAATGGGGCCGGGCTGAAAGCGGAAGCTGCCATCTTCCGGTAGATAGATGTCGGTGCCGGTGACATCAGCAGGCAGCAGGTCAGGGGTAAACTGGATTCTGTGGAAATCGGCATCCAGACCATCCGACAGTGCTTTTACAGCTCTTGTTTTGGCCAGGCCTGGCGCTCCTTCAACCAGCAGATGTCCATCAGCCAGCAGGGAGATTAACAGGCGGTTAACCAGATGTTCCTGACCAATAATGGTGCTGGAGAGGTAGTTTTTCAGCTGACTGAATTGGGTAAAACAGTGGCTTGATGACATTTTTTTCAACCTGGAAATCTGTCTGCGTCTTTCAAGGGAGTGCATAAGTCGCCAGAAATATTCGACCCTGCATGAGCCAGCTACTTAAAAGGGTTAGAAGTACCCCTCTTAGCTGTGTGTGACAGGCACACCCCACTTTACGATCTGGAAATTCTACAAGCCATTTGGCTTATTGATAAGCCCCAGTTCTGAGTCTTGGCGAATGCTTTAGGTTCTGTTGACATAGAGCCACAGCCTCAGCGGTTTGCTCAGCCCAGGAACACTCTGGTTTAAGCTGAGCCGGTACCCCATGTAAACACCCCCTAAAGTTATAAGCTTTATTTTCGACAGCACCGTTCAATATAGGTTCGTCAAGGCCGATGGTCTACTACAAGGATTTTAAAACCGATATCTATTCACAGTGGAGATGCCAGGGATGGGGCAGTTAAACAGTCAGGAACGTGAAGAAACTCTGGATAAACTGATTAGTGATTTAGCTGCCCATATTCCGGTAGATCAGCTGGATAGCTTTCATGAGTTTGTCTATCGATATTACTCGCTGGATACCCATGAGGATCTGGTATCAGGAAACTGGCAGGAACTGCTGGGAGCTACCCACTCATTCTGGAAGTTTATTCAATACCATAATCCAGACCAGCCGCGTATTGAGGTTATCAATCCGGAATTCAATATGCATGGCTGGCACTCAACCCATACCGTCATCCGCATTCTGCATCGGGACATGCCTTTTGTTGTGGACTCGGTCAGGATGAAACTGAACGATTATGGCTCCACCATTCATCTATTGCGAAATGGCGTACTGTACTCGCGACGTGCTGGAGACATGACCATACAGTTTGGAGATGAACGGGGTGAGGGTGAGTTTATCAGTCAGGAGGCCTTTGTTTATCTTGAAATTGATCGTTGTGAGGATCAGAGTGAACTTGATCAGCTGAAGGTTCAGCTGAATGCGGTTCTGAGAGATGTTAGCCGCGTTGTTGATGACTTTGATGAAATGACCGGGCGGGTTAAAAGGCTGGCAGCCATGGCAGGGCAGCTGGGAGCTTTGCCGGGAGGCTTGCTGAAAAAGGATGATGAGGTCCAGGAGTTTCTGGAATGGCTACTGGATGACAATTTCACTTTCCTGGGTTATGAAGAGCTGATTGTCACAGAGCATGAAGGCAGTCGCCGGCTGAGAAGACCGTCGGAGTCACTGTTTGGGCTATTGAAACCTGCGAATGAAGGTCAGCCCGGCCAGCTGTCACTGGAACCCTTTATTGAACATGACCTGTTTGAGCTGACTGAGCGCCTTTCTTTCTCCAAAGCCTCTGTCCGTTCCAGTGTTCACCGTCCAGCCTATCCTGACTTTATCACCGTACGACGCTTTGATGATCAGGGTCACATTGTTGGTGAAGCGCGTATAGTTGGCCTCTACACCTCACCAGTGTATCGAAAGACGCCGTATGCCATTCCCTATATCCGTAACAAGGTGTCGGCAATCATTCAACGCTCCGGTCTTGATCCCAAAAGCCATCACGGGAAAGACCTGGTGCAGATACTGGAGATTTTTCCCAGGGATGAGCTCTTTCAGACCAGTCAGGACGAGCTTTTTCAGACAGCCATGTCAATCCTGCGAATGCAGGAGCGTAAACAGATAAAAGTCTTTATCCGACAGGACCCTTATGGGCCTTTCTGTTCGGCGCTGGTTTATGTTCCAAGGGATATATACAGTACCCGTTTCCGCCAGCAGGTTGAGAAAATCCTCTGTCACCGGCTGGAAGCAGAAGACAGCGAGTTTACGACGTATTTTTCTGAGTCGATCCTGGCCAGAGTCCACTTCGTGTTCAAGTTGAAAGGGCGGATTGATTACAATCAGGATGTGATTACCCGAGAGGTTATTCTCGCCGCATCATCATGGAATGATGATCTTAGAGATGCTGTACTGGAAACCTTTGGGGAAGTACGGGGGAATAAACTGCTTTCAAGGTTCTCTGATGGATTCAGTGCTGCTTACCAGGAAGCATTCAAGCCCCAGTCGGCGGTCACGGATATTCGCCATTTTGCAGAAATGGACAATGATCGGCCGATTTCCATGGGGTTTTATCAGTCACTGGATGATGCAGCTGATCTGGTTCACCTGAAACTGTTCCATTTTATCGAGCCTCTGCCATTAGCTGACCAGATTCCCATTATTGAAAACCTTGGCCTGCGTGTTCTCGGTGAGTACCCCTATCTGATTCACACCACATCCGGTGAGACCATCTGGATTCATGACTTTCAATTAAGCATCGATTCACGAATTAACATTGATCTACAGAAAGTGGGTCCGACGTTTCGGGAAGCGTTTGAGAAAATCTGGTTTGGTGAAGCGGAAAATGACCGGTTTAACCGACTGGTGTTATCCGCAGGCCTGAGTTGGCGTCAGGTTGCCATGCTTCGGGCGTATGCACGTTATATGAAGCAGATTCGTGTTGGTTTCAGTCAGTCTTATATTGCTGAAACGCTGTGCAATAACATTGAGATTGCCCGGTTACTGGTGGAGCTGTTTGAGGTTCGTTTCAACCCAATGCTGGAGCTGTCCATAACACAGCGGCTGGCACGGCAGCAGCAAATTCAGCAGCAGATTCTCCATAAACTTGACCAGGTTGAAGTATTGAGTGAAGACAAACTCATCCGGTGTTATCAGGATATTATCAAGGCAACACAGAGAACCAACTTTTATCAGCAGGATGAGGAAGGCAGTGCCAAGTCTTATATCTCACTGAAAATGGCGGCGAGGGAGATACCGGACATTCCCAAGCCGGTGCCACTGTATGAGATTTTTGTCTACTCGCCCATTGTTGAAGGTGTTCACCTGAGAGGTGGAAAGGTGGCCCGTGGCGGTTTGCGCTGGTCTGACCGTGTTGAAGATTTCAGAACTGAAATTCTTGGGTTGGTAAAAGCCCAGCAGGTCAAAAATGCCCTTATTGTACCTGTTGGTGCCAAAGGTGGTTTTGTACCCAAACAGTTACCTGTTGATGGTACCCGGGAAGAGATTCTGGAAGAGGGAATACGCTGTTATAAAACCTTTATCAGAGGGCTGCTGGATATTACGGATAATCTGGTGGAAGGAGACGTGGTTCATCCGGATGGCGTCGTGATGTATGACGACAGTGACAGTTATCTGGTCGTGGCGGCTGATAAAGGAACAGCAACATTCTCAGACATCGCCAATGGGATTGCGGCGGATTACAACTTCTGGCTGGGGGATGCCTTTGCTTCTGGAGGCAGTGTTGGCTATGACCACAAGAAAATGGGAATTACCGCAAGAGGTGCGTGGGTTTCGGTCCAGAGGCACTTCCGCGAAAAAGGTATTCATGTCCAGCAGGATGTGATCTCAGCCATTGGTATTGGCGATATGTCTGGTGATGTTTTTGGCAATGGTATGCTGTGCTCCGAAACGATTGCTTTGGTTGGTGCGTTCAATCACCTGCATATTTTTGTGGATCCCAACCCTGATGTTTACCAGAGTTTTGCAGAGCGGCGTCGACTCTTTGAGTTGCCCCGTTCCAGCTGGACAGACTATGACACCAGTCTGATTTCTGAAGGCGGGGGGATTTTTTCACGCCAGGCAAAGTCAATTGCCATCAGTCCGGAAATGAAGCAACGCTTTGGCATTACGGCCAATCAGTTGCCACCCAATGAGTTGATTCGCAGCATGCTGCGAGCACCGGTTGATCTTCTGTGGAATGGTGGTATCGGAACCTACATTAAGTCCATGAACGAAACCCATAGCGACGTTGGGGATAAGGCCAATGACCCACTGAGAATTAATGGTTGTGAAGTGCAGGCCAGTGTGGTCGGAGAAGGCGGAAATCTTGGGCTGAGTCAACTGGGGCGTATGGAGTATGCGCTTAAGGGAGGCGGGCTGAATACCGACTTTATTGATAATTCCGGCGGTGTTGACTGTTCGGATCACGAGGTCAATATCAAGATTCTTCTGAATGATATGGTCGCCAATGGTGATATGACGCTTAAGCAGCGAAATCAGCTGCTTGAAAGCATGACGGATGAAGTCGCAGCCCTGGTATTGACCAATAACTATCGACAGACACAGGCTATTTCTGTTGTTGAGTCGGATGTTGCCTCAAGAATGGGTGAGTACCGTCGTTTTATGGAACACCTTGAGGGACAGGGCAAGCTGGATAGAACCATCGAGTTTCTACCAGATAATGAAGCTATTGCAGAACGGGCCGCTAATGGGCAGGGGTTAACCCGGCCTGAATTGTCTCTGCTGGTTTCATACAGTAAGGCAGATCTGAAAGAAGCGTTGCTGAACTCGGAGGTGATTGATGATAGATACCTTACTCAGGAACTATACAGTGCTTTCCCTAAGATTCTGGTGGACAGGTTCCCGGATGATATTCGCAGGCATCGTCTGCGCAAAGAGATTATCTCTACCCAGATAGCTAACCATTTGATTGACATGATGGGGATCACGTTTGTTTATCGGCTGCAAATGACGACAGGGGCTTCGCCTGCCGAGATAGCCCGTGCTTTCAGTGCCAGTCGTGATGTTTTTGATGTTTCCCGTTACTGGATGATGATTGAACAACTGGATCATAAAGTGTCCAGTGCCTTGCAGTACAGGATGATGGGCGCATTGATCAAACTGGTGAGGCGGACTACCCGCTGGTTTATTCGTCTGAAGCGTCAGGATCTGATACCTGCCGAGTGTGTTGAACATTATGGGCCCAGGGTTGAGAAATTCCTGGCCTGTTTCATGGAGTCTCTCGGTGAAGAAGAAAAAGCGGAACTGGACAAGGCTGTTGACAGCATGGTTGCGGAAGGGGTTCCACAGGAACTGGCGCTGGTGGTTGCCGGGCAGCGTTATCTGTTAAGCGCTCTGCCGGTGATCAGGGCAGCCGATGAAACCGGGGTTCCTCTGGAGGTAGCCATCAGGACTTTCTTTGCCATAGGCTCCCGCCTGGAGTTGAACTGGTATGGCAATGCCCTGTCGCAACTGGAGGTTACAAATCACTGGCAGTCTCTGGCACGTGACAGCGCCAGGGATGAACTGAACTGGCAACAGCGCAAATTGTCCAAAGGCCTGATTAATATGGCACAGGATGGAGTGCCCATTGAGCAAACCATTGATAAATGGATCATGGATAATCATGCACTGGTTGCCCGCTGGCAGAGTATGCTGGCAGATATACGCAGTGCACCGCAGGCCGATCTGGCCATGTTTTCCGTGGCTAATCGTGAGCTAATGGATCTGGCTCAGGTGAGCTTGCATGGCAACTAAGACCTCTTTTGATGCTATAGGCCATATTATAGAAATTCAAACACATGGAGGTAAATTTTGAAAATCAATCCGGGTAATATCTTCAACACAGTTATTGGATGCTCTGATAATAATGAGAGAGCAGTTTCATTAGGAAAATATAAAGGTAGAGAGGTGGTTGTCCTATCTCCTCAAGCTATGAGTCAGTTTTCAGCTAGATTGAAAGAGATACTCAATGCGGAATATGAAGATAGATATCCTGGTCTTGGGAGAAAGATGCATTGGGTCTTAACTGCTAATGTGATACCAGGTGGAGACCCTTGTCGAATAGAAACTCTTGTTAATGACCCTATGACTGGGGTCGATAACGACTCCCCTCACATCCCAGCTCTGAAAAAAAACGTGAGTGATACACTGAATGCTGTTATTTCACAATACCTTCCTGGCAGTACCGTTGCTTCTGAAATGGGGGCTAGGGTTAAAGAGGTATCAAAGAAGGTTAACCCCGGAAGGGGACTGGTTGATCGGAGAAAAGCAGAGATAGAGAAAGAAATTGAAAAAGCCAGACCAAAAGCTTCTAAGCCATTGGGTGAAATGGCTCGAAAAAAGACAAGTGATAAAGCTGTATTGACCGGTGGAGCTAGCGCTGCTGAACCTCGAAAACCATTGATTGCTCAGATGTTAGGTTATGTAGATGGTAAAGGGGTAATGGGGGTAGATAAGTTACTCGATGAAATCAATGAAAACAGGGACAAGGTTTCTAGGTCGGTAGCAGAAAGGGATCGAAAACTGGCCGGGGATGAAACAGCTCTTGAAAATATGAATATTCCAAATCGGCCGTCCACTATAACAGATGAGTATCACTTGTTCCAAGGATCATGGGGTCTTTTGAATGAAAAAATAACAGGCTTAGATCAGCCCGAAAAATCAAAGATGCTTTCTAACTGCCTTGAAGTGTGCCTGGAAGGTGCAATGCGTGAAAAGAGATTTGCAGACTCTAAAATAAAAGAAATAACTGGTGGTGATCCAGTATCGGAAAAAATTGCCAGAGACTTTATGAGGTGGCGAGCAGATGAAGTTTCAATGAAACCCTTTATTAATGATATCCAAAGTAACCTTTGCTCAGCCTCTAATCCATACTCTAAATACTGGAAAAAATATTTGAAATTAGATGAGGCGCAAAAATATATTCAGGATGCCGCTCGGATAGCATGGAAAATGTCGCTTCAAGCACCTCCAATGACCTTTGCTGTACACCAAAAAGGTTGCGATTTTAATAAGGACGTCCATGAATTATGGTATGAATCTCCAAAACCCCTGAAAGGTGCTGGATCAGTAGTTGAGACAGTTGTCTTTCCTGCGCTTTTTCATGGTGATAAAGTCATGAAGAATGCGATTGTTATATTACGTAAGTGACCCCTCATTCGTTACACGTATTGTTCAGAAAAAGACATCTGCCTTGCTTGGCTTGTTTGACGTCGAAAAAACTGGTTTGTGCGATTCTTTCTCATGTAGAGCGTTTTTTCTGGTTTGCTGAGTCCACAGCGAAACGTCAGCAAGATCTGGAACGCATATCATTGTTTGTTGTCTATTCTTCATTAATCTTAACGGTTTTGAAGAATCCCAATGGCGGCGTTACCAGAGTCCATTTCTATTGCTCAGCCCAGGTTTTGCGAACAGTATGGACTGCAGCCAGTGCCTGATGCCCAGAGAACGGGTGGTGCATGGGAGCCTGTAAATAATTCTGTGTAAACGCCACCAAAACTATTACTCCTTGAACCGGTCAGGAAACATAATTTCAAACCGGTTCATGGCTGCTTTCCAGTTCCTGATCGGCATGGTCCATTTCTCGGAAGCTTTTTCCATGGCCAGATAGATTACCTTCATGACTGACTCATCAGTCCGAAAAATCTTCCGGTTCTTGATCGCCTTACGAATGACGC
>NZ_LUKQ02000429.1 GCF_001647025.1 Endozoicomonas atrinae | reverse complement strand
GAGCCGTGAAAGGGGAGTATGGCCCTGAACAGATCCGGATCATGGATGAGCAGCAGGCACTGAGCCGGGTGTTTATCAAGATCACCACCACCAAGGTGAACACCGCCTACTCCCGGTTGATCGACCTCCTGTTCCAGAATATCGACAGCTTCTGGGATATCGTGCCCAGCCCCCTGGCGGAGATACCCGCCAGCATTAAACGGCACCTCCGCATGACCGCTATTCAGGAGCTGCTGCCCTATCCCATTGATCCCCAGACCCGCAACCAGCTTATCCAGGAACGGTACGATGAGATGGAACGGGCGCTGATGGCGGAGGCGCTGGAACGGGCCAATAAAGCGGCCATGGCGATGAAGCGCAAGATCAAGGACTACCTGGTCAATGCTGACGCCCTGACCGAGCTGAAGAAGGTCACCCGGGAGCAGGTGACCCTGGGCACGGGCTGTATCAAAGTGGCCACCCTCAATATCCGCAAGCATGAGAAGTGGGAGGCGGAAGGGGAGGAGTGGCAGCTGAATGAGCAGCAGAGCATCGAGCCGGACGTTGAGTGGGCCAGTATCTTCGATATGTTCCCTGACCCTTACTCCCACGACTGTGGCAAGCCCAACGATCTGTTCCGCCGCCATGTGCTGACCAAACATGAACTGCGGGAACTGGCGGACAGCCATGGCGTTGAAACCGACACCATACTGGAGATTCTGGCCAACTCGCCAGCGGGTAACCATGTCCCGCTGGATTATGAAAAAGAGCTCAACAACCTCAATGAGTCGGATGACCCGCACATTACCTCCAACCGTTATGACGTGCTGGAGTACTGGGGACCGGTGGACGGCCATCAACTGATGGAGTATGGCGTTACCGACATCGATGAGCACACGGAATACCAGGGCAATATCTGGATATGCGATGGCCGGATGATCATGGCACGGCTGAACCCGCTGAAACCGGAGGCGATCCCCTATAAGTTTGTGCCTTACGAGACGGTACTCCATCGCTTCTGGGGCATTGGCATCCCCTACATGATGAACGACAGCCAGGATGTGATGAACTCCACTGGCCGGGCGCTGCTGGACAATGCCGCCCTCACTGCCGGTCCCATGTTCCAGATGGATGTTTCCAAACTGCCGGAAGGCACCAGCCTGGAAGATGCCAAAAAGGTCTACCCCTACCGGATGTGGTGGTATGACGGCTCTGATGGCGAAGGGCCAATGATTCAGGCCATCAATATCCAGAGCAACCAGAAAGACCTGTCCGGCATCTTTGAACTGTTCCGGCGCTTTGCGGATGAAGAAACGTCGCTTCCCAGCTACACCCACGGCGAACAGACCCAGAGCCTGAACAAGACCGCCAGCGGCATGAGCATGTTGATGACCGCCGCCAATGTGGCCCTGAAAAGCGTGGTGAAAAATATCGACGACTACGCCACGGTGCCCCTGATCGAGAGCCTGTTCAACTTTGCCATGCGCTGGGCGGAGATGGACGACAAACGGGGCGATCTGGACGTAGTACCCATGGGCAGTGCCGCCCTGGTGGCGAAGGAGATCCAGAGCGAACGGATGATGAACGCCCTGAACGTGACCATGAACGAGGTACTGGGGCCGATGACTGACCACCGATACCTGCTGAACGAATACCTGAAAGCCCTGGATATTGATCCCGATAAAGCCCTGCGCCCTGAGGAAGAACTCTATGCACAACCCAATGCACCTGACCAGCCTGGAGGCGGAGTCGATCCTGCGGCTGGAAGGCAGCCCGGATTACCAGACGCTGGTCGAGCATCTGCAACGTCGCCGGGCGGAACTGCTGGAGAAAATGTCCCACGCCCGGGATTCAACCGAATTGCGCATCCTGCAGGGTAAAACTCAGGAACTCAGTGATTTGATGCAACTGGCGCAGCGATCGCGAACCTATTTACGACGAATAATTTTCGTCGCTCCCCGCTGTCCGCTCCCCGCTTCCCGTAAAAGCCAAACCAGTATCGTCTTTTACGCGTGGCGGGCAGCAGAAAGCGGGCGGCGAACAATGCCTGAAAGAACATGGACAAGCCTCGAGCCCCTCGGACTTTCATAGGCGTAACCAACGTGGACAAGCCAGAGCCCTCAGCGGTTCAGAGTGCCCCACAGGGAGAGTGAAGATGGCCATTGATGCCGAAAAACTGGATCAGGAAACCGATGCCGAACTGGCAGCCCTTATGGGTCTGACTACGGACGCCCCTGCCGCTTTTGCAGAGCAAGAGGACGAGCAGGACAAGCAAACCGATCAGAACCCGCCCGCTGATGAGTTGCCGTTACTACAAGAAATGCCACCCGAACCGGAGTCGGACGCTGATGACGAACCGTCAGAGCCGCCTGCTCCAGCATCCAATGACGATAACGGTGAAGACTGGCAGGACAAGTACACCAAGGCGGAAGAGTCCCGCAAGAACGCCCATGCCCTGATGACCCAGGCCACCCAGAAAGCCGCTGACCTGGAGCGGAGCAATACCGAACTTCAGCAGCAGATGGCGTTGCTGAAGGCCAAGGTGGATCTGCTCAGTCAGCAGGGTACTGCTCAGCCAAACAGTGAGCCAGAGCCGTCCGACCAGTTCCAGGAGCTCCGTAAGGACTACCAGGAGCTGGACCCGGTGTTCAACAAGCTGGATGAGTCGGAACAGCTCAACCGCAAACTGGAACAGCGGCTGGCCGCCATTGAGAAGGCTCGGCAGGAGCAGGAGGCGGAGCGGGCACAACAGGCATTCTGGAACAAGTTGCGCAGTCTGCATCCGGATGTAGAGCAGATCTCTGCCAGTGAGGATTTTAAAGGCTGGTTTGCACGACAAACAGCGGATGTTCAGGAGTTGAGTCGTGTCAGCCCACTGGGCGCAGCGCAGGTCATGAGTCTCTATAAAGAGGCCGCAGGTGTAAACAAGCCTGCACCGAAACCGGCACCTGATCCAGTACAGAAAATGCAGCAGGCAAAGCAGCTGAGTGAACCGCCGGTGCGGACCC
>NZ_LUKQ02000428.1 GCF_001647025.1 Endozoicomonas atrinae | reverse complement strand
CCGTTGGCGACTATGCCGATACCACTACCAATGGCGGCACTACAGCATTCAGTACTGAAACGGCCCCTGTTGGCATTCTGGTTAATGCGGTCAATGATGCGCCGGTGGTCAACACCAGTGCCAGCCTGAACCTGACGGCAATCAACGAAGACGATACCAACAGCGATGGCAGCTATGTCTACCAAGTCGCTCAGGGCAGTATCACTGACCCGGATGGCTATTTTGGTGATGATTCCATCGAAGCCATGGCTATTACCAGTGTCGATAACACTAACGGTACCTGGCAATACAAGATTGGCTGGAATGATCCATGGACCAATATTGACGACGGCAGTCTGGCAGATAACCATGCCCTGTTGCTCGACAGTTACAACAAAGTCCGCTTTGTGCCAAACGCCGATTATAACGGTGATGCCACCTTCAGCTTCAGGGCATGGGATAGATCAGAAGGTACAGCAGGACAATATCAGGATACCAGCATCAACGGCGGCACCACGGCATACAGTGCAGATACCGCGTCAGCCAGTGTAACAGTCAATGCGGTAAATGACGCGCCCACCTCTACAGACAGTACGATTACTGTGACAGAGGATGGAACACACAGCTTCACGGCTGCCGACTTTAACTTCAGCGATGCCGATGGCGATGCGTTCCATTCCGTTAAAATCACCCAATTACCCACAGCAGGGACACTGTATAAGAAAGCCCGTCCTGATCTGGAATTTTCATTCAGTGATTCCAGTGATCCCGCTAATGACTCTCGCAATAGTATTCATGGCACATTAACAGGTGCCACCCATGCTTCTGACCCCGAACAAGGCGATGTCGTCAATTTCAGCACCTCAACTGACCAGATTCAGCTGGATCAGACATTCAATTTAGGCAATGAGTGGACGATCAGCGCTAAATTTAAAGATCTTTATTTAAATAACAATGCCTGGAATACCCTGACCCGGGGTAGCACAACAGACCATCAGATTATTTTCCATGAAACCACAGGTGAGTTAGGTACCTATACTTCTGGCTTCAACGGAACCGGTTTTTTTGCCTCTGATATTGGTAGCGGCTGGCATGAAATAACCGCTGTTGGTAAAGGGGGTAAAACCTACTTTTATCTTGATGACCAATTTGTTGGCGTTGCTGATGCTCAGTCAACCAGCGATGTTTCGACGATTGGTAATCACGATGGAACACAACCTTTTGCCGAATTTCTGGATGATTTCCAGATTAAAAATACAGCGTTGTTGCCTGAATTCGATCTGGATTCTATGGAGTCCACGCCTTCGATCCATTTTGATTTCAGTGATTCCACAAACCCTGCCTACGATCCGGATCATGGCTTTACTGGAACGTTAACCGGGGCAAGCTGGGTTAATGATGCCCAACAAGGGGCTGCACTCCAGTTTGATGCTACTACGGATAGACTCCTATTGGATCAGCCCATTGCTTTGGAAAGTGAGTGGACCATCAGTGCTCGGTTTAAAGACCTCCAGCTAGGCAATGGAGCTGTTGGCGCTTTGACCCGCGAAGAAGGTAACCATGATATCCACATAGAGGTCTCAGACTCTGGCGAATTGGGTACCCGCGATAGAACGACAAATACATTTTATTCATCGGGTTATAATATGAGCAGCCTGAGCAGTAGTGACTGGCATACATTAACGGCTGTGGGTAAAGATGGTAAAACTCTTTTTTATATTAATAACCAGCACGTAGGAACCAGTGACTATCAATCCCTGGGTTCTATCAGCTCAATAGGCAATGCAGTTGATTCTGCTACCCCTTATGTCTTCGCTCAGTTTATTGATGACTTCCGTGTTTATAATGAAGCGCTGGTTCCTGAAATACCGCCACTGTCTTTAGGATTAACGGAAGTTGCAATTAATGATGTGATTGCAGAAGAAGATATCATCGACCTTGTCTTTGTCCCTGATGCCAATGCCAACGGTACAGACTACTCAAACCTGCAATACACCGTCAGTGATGGCACACTGGAAAGCTCCCCCCATACCCTGACATTTGATGTAACGGCGGTTAATGATGCGCCACAGTTTGTCAACGTCAGTATCCCTGATGCGCCTTTACCCCAGGAATCCTGGGACTTTGCAGATAGCAGTTATACCGGTGCTAATGGTGCTGTATTCACACCGTCATCTACACCGACTTTTGTTGCCGGGCCCAATAGTCAGCACAGCAATGCTATTCATTTTGATGGTGTGGACGACAAAGTATCAGCTACTTTTAATGCCTCTGAAACGGCCTTCTCTACTTCTTTCTGGTTTAGAACTACAGATGCTACAGGTGGACTATTCGAAGTCCATTCAGGTACTTCTGGGCATGATCGGTCAATCTACCTGGAAAATGGCCAGCTGAAAGGGTATTTATGGCAAGGAGGGCCCTCTGAAATTATTTCAAGCACCGACACTTATAATGATGGTGAGTGGCACCATGTAACCTATACGCTGGGTGGTGAAGCGGGTGGACAAACCCTTTATGTTGACGGCCGGCAAGTGGCTTCGGGAGAGTATAGCTTTTCAGGATTTACCAGTCAGACCAATATTCAGCTGGGGCATTCAAACTATGTGGGCGGCCACCTTGAAGGAGACATTGCTGGATTTAATATTTATGATGAAGCGCTATCCAGCGATGATGTGCTCAAAGTTATGCTGGATGCCGATACTTATGCACAGTCCGCACAAGCATTTGAAGACCGGGTCAACACTACGACCGACAGCGACCAGCATCAATCTGCGATTGCCGCCACAGCAGATGGCGGCGCTATTTCAGTCTGGCTGGATCAGAGTGGCAGTACCTATGCCATTATGGGGCAAAAGTTAACTACTAGTCGTGATGGTCTAACCGCTTCAGGAAATGAATTTAAAATAAACACAAATGATCCAACAAGCAACCACAACATGTCCGCTCCAGACATCATTGTTCTGGAAAATGGTAATTATGTAGTTGCTTGGGAATATAGTGTACCTGGCTCAAACTCTACA
>NZ_LUKQ02000427.1 GCF_001647025.1 Endozoicomonas atrinae | reverse complement strand
CGCGCTCAAGGAGCATGGAGGACTTGCGGGAATCGCGGTTCAGTCCTTCAAGCTGGAACATCGGGTTTCGCCCGCCGAGGGCGCTCATCATGTAGGTGAGTACGGTGTCGGAGATGGCGCGGGTGTCAGGGATGACAGCCTTTTCTCTGAAGTCGGTGGTGTCGGCGGGGACGTAGATGTCGTGGGCGCGGTCGGCTTCCTGCCAGTGGGCGTATCGTCTGGAGATTCGATCGAAGCTCATGTCGGACATGGTTTTTACCATGCTGACCAGTCGTTGTTCCTGTTCTTGCGACAGGAGCGTTGAGATGTCTTCGTAGTTGGTGAGCGGGTGGATCAGGTTTTTCAGGTCGACGATGACCCCTTCGACGGAGTGATCGGGCTCCTCGTCGGAGACTGCGCCGTCGATGAGGGCTTCTTCCATGTGAAGGTTGATGTTTTCCATGCCGCGAAAGGTGTCCGGTTGTGATTACCGGTATTGTTGCGGCGATGGATGGGTGGGTCGTCCTTTGGAAGTGCTGACTGGCGCCTTCGTAATAGACAAGCCGTTCCAATATTAACAAGTTCATCAAACAGCATGTCTGCCAGTCAGCAGGTAAAGTTTAGATGGTAATGGTGAATTGCAAGAAAAAAGCTACAGAAGTGATAAAAACCAAACCTGTAAGGAGAAACCCCTGCCAGGAAAAATGGAAAACCTGACAGGGGTTGACCTCAACAGTCGCCATATAAGGAGTAAATATGGCTCTTTTAACGTAACAGGGTTTGACTGTCGGGTCAAAACAAGAGGCTATACATCAGATGTAGCACTGCTTTTCTAAAAAGGAATGGTAGATTTTATGCAGTTCATCCAGCTTGGCTTGCAAAAAAACGGTATCCGTTGTTTCTGAAAAACGTATTTCTCCCCCGGCTGTAGGATTATAGTGTGCATTGCACACTACCATGTTAAATCGAGAAAAAGTCTGCCCCTGGTGACCAGGGTCACGATACCAAGCAATGAGTTGATGACCGCTCATTAAAGAACTGAGGGTTTTACTATCCCTTTCCAGCTCGATAAAAATTTGAGGTAGCTTGTCTTTGTTGTCCATCGCCGGTGTATCAAGGTAGGCAGACAACCGTGCAACATTGGTAATGAGCACGTTGAAATGATTAATAATTGTCTGCTGTTTCTGACCTTTAAGGGAATTATTGTGGATCATCCTTTGCAGGGCTTTTGAGTCTTCCGCTGTTGAGTAGGCTACGTAAGCAGACACACACGCAACAAGTAAAGACAGAATTGCAGTAACAACAGATGCTGATGCAGCTAAATTGCCTGCTTCCATTGAAAACCCTCTTTAAAAAGGCAGGCATAATAATTGCGCTCAACAGGATTTCAAGCATTAATGATCGGACAAAAACCGACCCGAAGGCCGGTGAAGTAGTGAACGTCCATGTAAAGGAGGAATCTCAGATATAAAAGTACCATTGAATGAAATTCTGTCAAAAACGTCCTGGCACAGAGCCGGTGAACCTTAATGAGCAGGAGTCATCCCAATATGGCCAATAAGTTCATGGTGTTGAATGATCGCCAGACAGGCGGCGGTTAATGGCGAGTAGTGGGAACCGAAGGCGGCAGAGAGACCGTGCTCGTTGCCGATGATGGCTATCCACTCGTCGGTGACGGTGGGGATCAGGCAGATGGAGTAGCGGTCGATGAGCGGGCCGCCGTCTGCCCAGTCCTGAGCAGGATTGTAGTGCCGGTCGGGTTTGTTCGGGGTTTTGATGAAGGTGATGCCAGTGTCGGTGGTCTTGATGTTGAGGCCCACGATACTGGCGATCTTCTGGTTGATGTCGGTGGGGGTCATGTTAACGGCTCCCTGCTGGCAGCGATCGGTAGATGACCGGTATGCCAGATTGCATGGCCAGACGGATGCCGTACTCCATGCCATTGCTGATGCCCCGATCTGTATAGACGACAGTTTGTTCAGCTACCCTGCGCCATGCCAGTCCGGCGTCAATACCAAGCTGGCGTTCTTCTGGAATGTCGTCGTCGAGTATGCCTGGTTGGGTGTAAAGCAGGTGGCTGGCCACAGGTGATTCACCACGGCTCAGACTGTCTTTGACGCAACGGCGGGCGTAGCCGATATTGGCGTCTACGTCCCCTGCATAGGGGCTTTCGATAATGGTCAGTTTCATTGCAGTAAATTCCATTTTGATTGATCTTCCTGGTCATGTGCCATTGTCTGAATCAAGTGGTTCATCGTCGTAATTGTTTTCGCAACACAATAATCTCAAGATTGCTGATCAACCAGGCAATCATAACCGCAAGGTGATTATATTCGGTCGCCACAAACCATGTCAGTGCAACAGCAATCAAAGCGACATAGGAGGCACCGCCAATGCCCGCTTCAAGAGTATCGAATAGATCATCCTCTTTTCGCATACGCCTTCCCCTGATGTCATCCACATCGGTGTCATGATGGAAAAGTTTGCCGCAATGGTAAATGCGGATAGTGATCAGTGTATTAGGTCATTAAACTGCTCGCATAGTTTCAATGACTTATGGAATTTTTGGAGGGCTTTTGTCCCTCCTTTTTTTTGCCTGCTAAAAACCCCACCCCCTTCCATTGTTTGCCGCTTAACTCTACCGATAGTGATTTGCCTGAGAAGGACTGACCCCAGCCATCGTCGACATCGGGTGCCGTTTTCTTTTGTTGCTGCTGGTATTGATTCGCCAGGGAGTGCTTGACGAAGATCGGCGTGTCGAAGGAGGCGGGGGTGACGTGGACTCTTGAGAGGGCGTCGATGAGGATTTCGAAAGCGTCCACCTGGTCGTCGTGTTCGACGGAGGGGAAGGCGGTGGCTTCGGCAATAAAGTCGTCGAGCCAGTGGGCGTTTCTGGGCAGGAAGACCATGCCGCCTGCAATGAGGTCGGTAATGGCGTTGACCCTTGATACTTTGTCTTTGTTGCCTGGGTTTCTCGGGATGATCGCCATGCCAGAGGTACGACGCAGTTCTTGGATGAGTGACTGACCGGAGGC
>NZ_LUKQ02000426.1 GCF_001647025.1 Endozoicomonas atrinae | reverse complement strand
ACCATTCGCACCGGAGTTAAACAGCTCAGAAAGGCTATGGGAGTGGATGCGGGAGCATGACTTATCAAACAAAGCATTTTCAGGTTATGAAAATATTGTAGATTGTTGCTGTGAAGCTTGGAATAACCTTTGCAGCGAAGCTGGTCGACTGTTCAGTCTGTGCTCCCGTGATTGGGCAGTTATACAGTAGTTAGAAAATTCAATTGGTATAAGTTCGACATTATCATGTCCGGTATGACCCTGACTTCCCAGCGTAACCTTCAGATTAACTTTGCCAATCCCTATATTGTCATTGGCCAGAGTGTATTGCTGCGCAATGGCCTGGAAGGTGAAATCAAGTCTTACAAAGATCTGAATAATCCAAAATATACCGTTGTTTCAAAGCTGGGTACTACTGGCGATCTGGCGGCTAAACGTTACCTGAGCAAAGCCAAACTGAGACTGTTTGAAACAGAATCTGAAGGTGCCATCGAAGTTGTGAATGGCAAGGCAGATGCATTTATCTATGACCTGCCGTTTAATGCGGTCTATTCCAGCCAGAATCCGGGAAAACTGGTTCACCTGGATACACCCTTTACCTATGAGCCGCTGGCGTGGGGTGTTCGTAAGGGCGATCCGGACTTTGTTAACTGGTTGAATAACTTCCTGACCCAGATTCAGGGCGATGGTACTTACGATAAAATTTACGCCAAGTGGTTCGAAAGTTCCGCATGGCAAAAGACCCTGAAGTAAAGCTGATGCTGCAGGGTAAACCCGTGAAAGGCCAGCCTTTGCAAATGGAAAAGCAGCCAAACCAGGTTCTATGGAATCTGGTCTTTGCTGCCATATTGCTGCTGTTGGGTCTGGGTATCTACAAGTCCAGTCAAGCGATTGACTACATCTGGCGCTGGGATCGAATTCCTCAGTATATTGTTTATCAGGCCCACGATGAGCTTCGTGCAGAGTTTGATGGCACCATAGAAAGTAATGAAAGGGGAGAGCTGACTCTCGTTAATGATAGTGACGACAGTGAGCGTGTTACTGTTGCCGGATATCAGGAAATTGCTATCGGGGACGGTGATCTGATCTTCGAAGGAGACTTGCTGGCGGTTAACTATCACTGGCAGCCAGGACCGATAGCTACTGGGCTCTGGATGACCATCAAGCTCTCACTGGTGTCGATTGTTTTTGCCATTCTGCTTGGGGCTCTTGCGGGTCTGGCTCGAATATCACCCAATCCGGCATTGCGGCACCTTGCGACCGTCTACGTCGAGCTGGTGAGGGGAACACCTCTGCTGGTGCAAATCTTCATTGTCTATTTCTTTATTGGGACCGTGATGGATCTGGAGCGATTCACCGCAGGGGTGGTGGCGTTGTCAGTATTCACAGGCGCCTATGTCGCAGAAATTATCCGTGCAGGTATCGAGTCGATCAGCCGGGGACAGATGGAGGCAGGGCGAAGCCTGGGAATGAGCCGTAGTATGACCATGCGGTATATCATTCTGCCGCAGGCTTTTAAGAGAGTGCTTCCGCCACTGGCAGGCCAGTTTATCAACTTGATCAAGGACTCTTCACTGGTTTCCGTTATCTCACTTACAGATCTTACCAAGGCTGGAAGGGAGGTGGTGAGTGTGACCTTCAGTCCATTTGAAGTGTGGTTCAGTGTTGCCTTGCTGTACCTGGTTCTGACGGCCACGCTTTCCTGGCTGGTTCGTCGTTTGGAGGTGAGATATGCCGTCAGAGACTGAAACCATTATTCAGGTGACCGGGGTTGAGAAGGTCTATCCCAACGGTGTACATGCTCTAAAGAATATTCATCAGAATATTCAGGAAGGTGAGGTCGTTGTGGTCATTGGCCCCAGCGGTTCCGGTAAGTCGACATTTCTGAGAACCCTGAACCAACTGGAAACCATTAATGATGGTGAGATTGTTGTTGATGGCATCTCTCTGACCACTCCCGGGGATGTGAATAAGCTCCGGGAAGAGGTGGGGATGGTTTTCCAGTCGTTTAATCTGTTCCCTCACCTGTCAGTAATGGACAATATCTGTCTGGCTCCCATGAAAGTTCGTGGGCTCAGCCGTACTGACGCAGAAGAGCGGGCAAAAGCCCTTCTGCTGAAAGTAGGGTTGTCGGATAAGGCCGTCAGTTTTCCTCCACAACTGTCGGGTGGACAGCAGCAGCGGGTTGCTATCGCCAGGGCATTGGCAATGCAGCCGCGAATTATGTTGTTTGATGAACCCACCAGTGCGCTTGATCCGGAAATGGTTGGTGAAGTTCTGGATGTTATGAAACAGCTTGCCAGAGAGGGGATGACCATGGTGGTGGTTACCCACGAAATGGGGTTTGCGCGGGAAGTGGCTGATCGTGTCCTGTTTATGGATAGAGGTGAGTTACTGGTTGATAGTGAGCCTGACGTGTTTTTTGAAGCACCGGACAATGAACGTTTGAGGGTTTTCTTAAGTCAGGTGATTTAATGAATTCTTAATGTCAGTCATATAAATTATTGTTGTCGTTTATATTGAACGACACATATAAATCTAAGTTTCATTGGTAGCACTCCTGATCTATAGCTACTTTAATCCAGTATCAGGTTATTCGGGTTTGCTACTATGAAACCATTCTTCAGTAGTTCGTTCTTTCTCTTCCTCTTTTTATGCGCTTCAGTTCTAATTTCAGAGGTAGCATACACCGCTGATTCTAAAGTAAAGATACAGATCGAAAATGTACTGGTATTCGGAGACAGCGTTTCGGATGGTAATGGTCCATTCTCAACCTGGAAGTTACTAAATACCCTGAAAGGTAACACGGTTGATGGCAAGCCGATGCTGAATCTGTTGCCATTTTTGAATAATGCCCTGATGCAGGATGTCCCCGGGTATGCGGCAATATCTCACTTGCACTGGATTCGTACCCGGTTACTAAGCATACGCCATGTGCGACTTTTAGGTTTGCATAAGGAGACATGACTGAACCTGCTTTCTGCTATTAAAAGCAGTAAAAAGCAAAAAAGAAGGTTTCAGTCATGCCCGTTGAAGAGTTTATCACTACAGTC
>NZ_LUKQ02000425.1 GCF_001647025.1 Endozoicomonas atrinae | reverse complement strand
AGAAGCTTGTTATCACTTATGAAGGATATGGCGAGCTATTACACCCGGAACATCAAATCTTTGCATAAAAAATAAATCACACTTTTAACGTTCCGCCATTATACAGAGTAGTATCCTAATCGCTATGGGCACTTGTATTCAATCGTCAACGCAAGATACTCAGCCATTGGTGTGTAGGTGCCTAATAGTGCCTTTCCAGCTGGACACTTTGGATGACTCTGCTTCGTTCAGCCGTGATATTTGTAGCCAGGCAGAGGGCTTGCCAGTTTCCGCTCTCTCCTAATAGCGTATCCTGAACTTCCACCAGCATACCCGGCTCAATTAACCCGGGTGCAGTGTTGGTATCGGTCAATGATAGCTCGATGGTCGTAATACTCTGGTTGCCACCCTTGGCCAGCTCATTGCGGCCACGCTCGGTGTTCACCTGTGTTTCTGTTAGCCAGTCTTCGAGAATATCGGGAGCCGGATTATTGCCACTGCTTCCGGTTCGTTTGACGTTGACAGCAACGCCTGCATTGGTGCCGGAAACATAAACCGCATTGTAAGCCTGCTCCGGTCGCCAGTTGGCACTTAAGCTAATGACCATGCTCGCAGGCACAATCTTGTCCATCGTGGCAGTATTCCAGTACCAAGGGCTGGCAGGGTAACGGGGCTGTATGCTCACCTGGTCATTATCACGGCTTGGGATAACCACCGATCCAGCTGTGTTAGCGATCTTGGCCACGACCTGCATAGCGGTCTGGTTCTGATAGCTGAATGAACCTCCGGGCATGATCCAATCGGGTGTGCTGTAGTCGTTCAGATCGGGATAGATTGCCGTAAAGCCAGTGTTAGCCAGTTCTTCGCTGATCGCCTGCTTTGCATTGAGGTTGGCGCTGTTGCTCTTGCTTCGTTGTGGCGCATAAGGCGCTGCTAATAGCTGGGTTCGACTGCTGCCATAGAGTGTATAACGTTCATCCCCGAACCGTCGGTTTGTGCTGTAACGCTCAATAATGAAGATCCACTTCCAGCCGTTGATATCCACCTCGATCTGCTTTGGACCGTTCTCGTCCGGTTCGACCAATGCGATATTGGAACCGCCCCAAAGCTCTCCGGTAAAGCTCCATGAGAAGCTATCAATATCGAGACTGATCTCCATTGAGGGTAATTCAATCGGTGTTCGGGCAGGCAATACGACGGTGGTGATAATATTCATTAGCAGATAACTCTCCCTGGTCTCTGGCTGTTCCGGCTCCGGTTTTTCCACCACGTTCGGGTCAGTCTCACCACCATAGTTTCCCGTTACCGTTTCATCCTTGGCCTTCTGACCTAAACCCCATGGCAGAATAACCGGCTGATCTTCGGCCCGGTTGCTACGGAAGGTAAAGGGGCGTTTGCTATCAATGGGGACAGCAGCAGTTTCTTTGTCAAAGGCACCAATCTGGAAAAATACCGAGCCGTTAGCCTGTGGCAGGTATTCCCGATCCTGAAAGGTAAAGTTCAGCGGTTGCTGTGGATGAATGTAAGCAGGGCTTTTCCATTTTTTTGCACCGTACAGATCAACCGACTGCATGCCTTCGGATACGTTGCTATCCCGCTCCGGAGGATGATTCCAAGGGGAGGCCTGTTCCTGATCCTGTGGCTGAATGCTTTTATCCCACGCACTTTGTTTGCCCCTTTCCTTTCGCTCAGGCTGCTGCCAACGGTCGCCGGTTGCCGCTTCTTTCTTCTGGCTCTCCCCATGACTAAAACTGATCTGAATTTCCTTTTTAGCCACTGCTCCCCAAAACAGGCCAAGCGGTGAGGCTTCCAGAGGCTTCGCCTGCTGACTACTTTGCTTCCGGGAGGTGCTAATAGGCCGACTCATTGAATAGCTTGCAGAAAAGCCCTGCTGCCGACTGACCGCCCCTTGCCATTGGCCTTCGTAATGGCGAACCAATCCGGGAGGCGGAGCAAAATAAATCAGCCCCTTTCCGTCAAAAGAAAAGTCAGCAATAGCCGCCGATGACACTGCATAGGGTGCGCCGGTTAGCCGAAACTCTGCGCTGTCGGTGGGAACCTCATAACTCATAGTGTGGGTTCTGCTTTGATAGGACCGTGTGCCAGAGGCCGATAGAAAGGAATGGCTCGCAGGGTGATATCCCCTTCAATGGTGCGGGTGTGAGTCGTGCCGGTATCAATCCACCACACCGGTTCGGTGGCGGGTAAGGTGCCGCCTGCTTCCACCCGGTAAGCATGACCATTAGGAACAGTTGGATGAATCAGATCACCTTGAACCACAGATGCCGTTACGGTGAAAGGCACACCGTATTCGTCCATCGCCAGCACAAAGGTGTCGCCGCCTTCGGTCAGCACGTCCAGCGTATAGCTGCCGGTTTCGCTGTCGCTGGTGGTATCCCCAGTTACTGACCATGAACCATCGGGCTTATGCTCAATAGCCACCAGTTGCCTTGCTGCGGGTTCGGCCTGATTGTCCAGTACCCGTTCTACTTTGCCGCTGATGGTGGCAGGATCACCGGTTGGTGTACCACCGCCTCCACTGGTGTTGATCGCCAGTTCATAGACCACCACGTTATCCGGGGTAATCAACTCACTACTGAACGGTCGCCCTTCGTGGGTAATCAGCAGGCAAAGGTTTTTATCCGCCAGCAACGCTGGCAGGTTCTTCATCACGATCTGTCCATTGTCCGCTTTGGTGGCTACCAGATAACGGGTATTCAAGGGCTGATAGAGTTCCACAACACCGTTATAGGGCAGGCCATCCACGGTAAGCGTTACAGCAATACTGTTGTCGAAGGGCTTCGGTATGCTCAGCTGCTCAATTCGGCACTCCTGCATCACCACTCCCCCGTCAGTTTCACAAAGCAGTTGATGTTGTCATTGATGTTTCTGGCTCGCTTGATGGTGAAGTAATCCTCGCCCTGCACTGTGACCATCTGACAAAAGTTTCTGCCGGATGAACTATTACTCTGGTTCAACCATGGGAACAGACTGTATACCCCCCGAAGACGAAAGCTGTGTTGATAATCCAGAATCAAAAACGCTTCTGATCGAAGCTGAACA
>NZ_LUKQ02000424.1 GCF_001647025.1 Endozoicomonas atrinae | reverse complement strand
GGCCTTGTGCCTTGTCGCTGATTACCTTCTGGTAGAGGCTGGAGGGCAGTTCAGTTTCCGATTGCAGGACGTGGATGGCCTGCCCCAGTTTCTGCTCCAGCGGCTTCAGCTTCAGACGCAGGGGACCGGACTGGATGCCTTTGGCCTTACTATCTTTGGTGTTGCTGTCTTTGCGCAGGGCGTAGAAAGAACCCCGTTCATTCAGGTCGGGGAACCCTTTTTCAGCGGCTGACTGGTAGCTGCCATCCTTGCCGGTAAAGTGATCCAACACCTGGATACGGTCGCCCCGGTTGAAAAAGTTGATCAGGTTCCGGGTGCCTTTCGTGGCCAGTGGTGAACCACTGCTTTTCAGGATGACCGACGAACTGTTGGTGCTGTCCAGTGCCGTCATAATCCGGGCAGCGGCCGGGTTGTCCGTGGGGTGACGCAGGGTCTTCAGATCGCTGTCCGACAACGGCAGGACGCCAGTGACATTGTATTTGCTATCCAGCAGCACCACGGCATTGGGGCTGATGGTGTCCAGAAAAGGGCGAACCGCTTCCGGTGACCCGAAATTGATGTGGGGCCGGTTATAGCGCAGCCGCCGTTCGGTAATGGGGAATGCCTTATTGCGAGCCATGCGCTTGGGAGCCACGGTGCCCATCAGTACTGTGCCTTCTGCATCCATGATTTTCGCATGGCCAGTGGTCCCCACCACGGCATGCCCCATATTGACCACCCCACTGCCGTCCAGCACTTCATTCAGGCTGTGGGTTATATGCACATCGGAGTTACTGGGGGCTGGATCACCGGAGGGATGGTTATGAGCAAACCAGACGGATTTTGCATTGGGTGTCGCCACCACCGCACCGGCCAGTGTCCATGGGGATACGGAAGCAGAGGCTTTCTGCCCCTTGCTGTGCTTAATGACATTGATCACCTTGTCATTGCCATCGAGCACAATGGCGACCATTTCCTCCTGCGCCAGCTTTCGGATCGGGGCGATAAAGTGGGCAAGGTCATCGTAGGTGTGAATGGTGTCGGTGCCGGCTCTTATGGTGCCGGTTTCATCATGCTTAACCAGAACACGTTGGTTCTCGATGGTTTGCTGTTTTCTTTCTTCACCCGATAGATCGGGGGAGGCGAATAGGTCCCGCTGACCAGCGGCCACCGGATCACCTTTTCCGGGTCCCCGTTTACTTTGTACCTGGCCGGAGTCTCGCTCATCTACTTCTCCTGCTTTGTACTTCCCGTTTCGCTCATCAATTTGTCGAAGTCCGATATGGCTTCCAGCTTCATCTTCTGATACTTCTTCATTTCCTTTTTCTGCTCTGGCGTCAGAAGATGCCCGAACCGCAGATAGGATTTTGTCCAAGTCTCCAAGGAGCTTTGAAGATGCCTTTTTGCCTCCATACTTTTCAGGTTCATTCTCTATCTCCTGTTTCAGTTCTTTCAGATTCTTTTCAAAAGGTGCATCCGTATAAGCCTGCATCACTTTTTTAGTCACATTCCCGGCAAAGCAACCCATACCCCCATAACGGTCACAGGAGGTGCAGTTGAAATTCTTCTTCGGATCAGTAGGGTGTTCGATCTTCTTCCAGCCGCCGTCAATCGGGCAGACCCGCTTCATGGCATCCTTGCCCAGCATCCGACGCAGGGTGGCCTTATCACCCAACACCTTCTGTCCGTGTTTAATGGGCAGGATCACCATAATCCTGTCTAAGTTCGACCTTACAAACTCAATATCGTTCGGACTGCCATCAAACACCATCGCCAACGGTAGGTTGGGGTGAGCCGCTGCCATATCGAAATTCGTGTTATCCACGGAAAGAGCTGTCCAGTTTTGTTCTGGAATCTGGCGTAAAAACTCAGGATTCTTGCTGAATATCTGTAAGCGAATACCGTCCTTGTTCATCTGCTTAATGAACGGCAGCCACGCCAGCGAGCCATCGCCCATATCAAACAATCGCAGGGCTTTATCCTGATAATACTCGGCGGTGCCTTTATAGTTGACGGCTGCCAGCTTGGCGGCACGAACCGGATTGTGTTCTACCGCCCAGCTCACCACTTCAGATTTAATCATCGGATTGCTAAACCGGTAATTACCCTTTGTGGCGTAGCAGAACGTGGCACAGGCTTTACTGGGCAGGCAATCCACAAAGCTGCCATTAATGCTGTTCTGGGGTTTTCCTGCATGACCCATGACATCCTCGGAATGCAGATAACGCCAGAGTCCGGCTTCCCCTTCCTGTTTCAGTGCTTTCAGCAGTGACGCATTATCCTTGTTCGCCAGCAGCGACTGGTAATCCACCTCCCGTCCAGCCACCAGATCATCAATGGTCTGGCGAATCAGCATGGACTGCACGGTCTTCCTTGCCCAGGGTGTATCCGCCAGCTTCTTCAGCCGCTGGACAATGCCCTGCTTGTCAGCCCGTCCATCCAGATACCGCTTGATCGCTGCCCGTTCCGCACCACCCAGACTCTTGATCCCAGGCACCGAGTAGTGAGGCGCATTGCGGCTATTGTATTCAGTCTTGCCTTCCTCAATCCCGGCAAAGTCGTCTTCCGTCCACTCATCGCTATCGAGCGTGCCATCGTCCACCGCATCCAGCAGGTCGTCTACTTCGTCCCTTTTGGCTTCTCTGGCAGGCTCAGTGGCTCGCTCTCCGGGTTCTCCCGGTTCACTTTTTCCGTTGCTTCTTTCAGCAGTGTGAACAGGCTGGGCTTGTTGGGTCTGCTTCGGGTCTTTGATCGGTGTGCTCTTGTCGCCATAGTTTCTCTCCAGCGTGTTGTTTGTCTGGTCAATCAGATCATTCAGGGTAGCATCGTCAGTACCGAACATATCCCCATCGGCCTGCCCCTGCTTCTGAAGGTACTGTTCAATCTGGCTGGCCAGCTCGCTCAATGCCTGACCCACCTGCCGCGACTTGTTCAGGTTGGCATCGAGCCAACGGGCGAACATTTCCGTTTCCGGGCTGAAGCTGTCCAGCAGGGAGCGTTGATCCAGAATCTCATCCACCGACTGGTTTCGGTTGCGGCTGTCCTGCAAAATGCGACTGGCTTCTACCAGTGACTCAATAACGC
>NZ_LUKQ02000423.1 GCF_001647025.1 Endozoicomonas atrinae | reverse complement strand
GTGGAGCAGAGCCAGGAACGCACCTTAACCGGTGCTTTGCTGATTCAGGAACAGAGCAAACAGTATGGTCGATCCATAGAGCTCTCCGGTGGACAGGACGCCGGATGGGTGACCCGCAGCACCGTGGCCAGCCTGCTCACCTTGAGCGAAACCGCCAATAAAGTCATGACACTGACCCTGCCTGACCTGCGGCTGTTTTCCGTAATTTTTGACCGAACATCGGGCAGCCCAGTGGAAGCGCAACAGATACTGCCCTTTGCGTTTCCCGATGACAACTACCAATACAGTTTGACCCTGCGGCTGCTGACAGTCGAAACGCCTGCAGCATAAAACCCGTTCAGAAAAAAAAGGTGACATGGATGGCCATCAATAACAGCGACGTGAAACTCTTTGAAAGCCAGCGCCTGACCGATGAGGAGGACGGTGGCGGACGGGTGACCGGCAGCGAAGTGATCGACGGCAACGTGAATAATTTGTTCCGGGACATTTCCCGATTAGACCGTACCATCGGTGACGTGGCACTGCGTAAAGCGTTTATTGGGATCAGTACCGACAACAGCGATGCCTATTTAGGCAGCCACCTGATCCTGACAGAGCCACCGAAAGACCCCAACGTCAGCGTCCTCTTATTCAATACCGACGACCAGACCGACGAGCGAGCCGACGCCCGCAACCGGATCGAGAGCTATGTGGTGCCGGGCATTGAAGCCAGCTGGCTCCCCATTGGTGACCAGCTGCAGGGACAGCGAACCATCGTCGGCTATCAGCGGGAGGAGCTGGCCATTCCCGAGATCGGTGAAGTGTACAAGCTCACCACACCGGATGAGCAGGTCAGCCAGTTTGTCCGGATTACCGGCCTTACTCACCAGGTGGCCACCTTTACCTATAACCAGGGTGGCAAGTTTGTGGACTTTACCCGGCGAAAGCTGGAGATGGACATCAGCGCCGCATTGATCACCACGTTTATCGGAGCGCAGCCTTTCCCTGGTATCCCCGAAGAAGAAACCAGCACCGTCCACACCACCCAGATCGCCGACACCTCCCGCTATTACGGCATTCAGTCAGTAAGTGCTAACATCACCGCCGGTGACCTGACCATCAAGGCGGCGAGTGTTTACAACGCACTGGTGCCCAGCGCCAAAGTGGAAAGCCCGCTATTGGATCAGTATGGCGGCTACACCGGCAAAACGATGGTGGCGACTTCAGCCAGCACCCGGAACGTCGCCTGTCGCTTTGTCCATATCAGCGGCAACCAGAGTCGAACCTATCTACAGCGAGGCGTCCTGCCGAAAACACTGAGCCTTTCACTGGAGGGCGGCACCTTTGAGGACGACGGCGCAGGCCTGCTGATCCACAAAAGCGGCAGCAACAACTACAGCCAACTGACCGTCGACTATGAGCTGGGCGAGATCAACGTATGGCGAGCCAGCAGTTACACCACCGCCAGTGCTTCAGCCAGCTACCAGCCTGCCGTGGCGATTACCGGAGCCGCCGTCAGCGGTGCCATTCCCATCACCAACCAGAACCGGGGCTTTAACTACACCCTGAACATGGCCGAGGCGAAACCAAGACCGGGTACTCTGGTAGTGAGTTATATCGCCCTGGGCAAGTGGCAGGATATCCGGGACACAGGAGCAGGCCAGCTTTCCGGCTCCGGTTCAGGAACCATAATTTTTGCAACCGGATCCGCGGCCATTACCCATGGATGCCATGCCCGACCCGGACAGCGCCATCGTTTACAGCTATGTGGCGCAGAACGATGACGAGGTGACCATTCGCACCGGCAGTGTACCGGTGGAGGATATGACCTTCAGGCACACGGTGGAGAAACCCGGCATCAAGCCCGGCAGTCTGACCGTGACTTATATATCCAACAGCCAGGATAAAACCCTGACCGACCAGGGCAACGGCCTGCTGACCGGCGACGGCAATGGCGCTATCCACTATGCCCCGGGAGAATTGAGCTTTCAGCTAGACAACCTGCCTGACACTGGTACCGAGATACAAGTGGATTATCAGGAAGGCACCAGCGCCGGTGGTCAGGTGAACGTTGCCATCGATGGCCAGGGCGTAATGAGTGGCACAATTCCCGGTGCGCCGTTATTGCCCGGTTCCATACAGCTGCAGTTTCTGGTGGAGCAGCTATCCAACGTGCCAAGCGATGCCCGGGGGGAAAATTTCGAGACTTATGAAACCACCACCACCGTGGCAAAACAGCTGGATGACGACACCACCGGCGGCTGGCGTGGCGTAACCGGCGTTATCGATTACCAGACCGGGGATTTTACGGTTCTGGCCTTACAGGATTACAACTATACAGAATACAGCAATGTCTCTCGCTCTGTTGCTGGTCGCACTTATTACCGAGTAGAAACCACCAACACCACCAGAACCCAGACCTTTAACGGCAGCAGCATCACCGCCATCGCCCAGGCCAGCAACCTGAGCCATGCCCCCTACAGCGAAACCCTGCCATCGCCCGAGCTGACCCTGGATTTATTGCCCTTAATCAGCGATACCCTACTGCCGGGGAGCGTGGTGTTTACCTGGAACGGCCAGACCTACTATGACCGGGACGGCCAGGTGTTCACCAACATCAGCACCGAAACCAACGCAGGCCTGCAGGTAGGCAGCATTGACTACAGCGGTGGCGTGGTCACGTTAGCCACTTATCCACAGGGTGGATTTACCAGCGCCACCATCGAAGCAGCCGCCACCATAGGCCCGGGTTTCAAAGTAGACGCTGTGGCATTTCGTACACCGGGATCACCGGTCAGATTGGGCAGTTTGCAGCTTACTGCAGTGCGAGTGGATAACGGCGACATCATCACCGCCAGCGCCGACTTCAACGGCGAGATTAACACCAGCGAAGTGCAGGGGAAGATCGACACCACCACCGGCTGGTGTGAGATTCAATTTACCGACGGCGGCTCTCCTGAAAAGAAGCCAATTTTCGTCATACCGCAGAGCATACGATATAACTGCATTGTGGAAACCAGCCTGCCGCTGGACGCCGAACTGATCGGGCTAGACCCGGTGCGTTTACCACCGGATGGCAAGGTGCCCATTTTCA
>NZ_LUKQ02000422.1 GCF_001647025.1 Endozoicomonas atrinae | reverse complement strand
TCGGTGGCGGTGGTAATCGCAACACCATCAGCCGGATTTCCTCTATCTCGGCGAGCCTCACGGCACATGACTTTACCGCTAACAACTTGTCGATGGCGCTCCGTGGTTCAACCACTGCCGGTTCAACTACTACGGTCACTGATGAGCCTCATACCAGCTTCGGCGTTGCTGATGAGCTTATCCCTTTTGACAAGCTTCCCGATCTGTCGAAGTCAGTCACGGTCAAAGACAGCCTTGATGCTGCTCTTGTTGAAGGTACTGACTACGAACTGACCAAATCCGGGATCAAGGTGATTGATGGTGGCGGCATTGATAACCTCGGCGTGAGTGTGAGCTATACACCACTGGCGACCAATATGGTTCAGGCCTTGATTGAATCGGGTAAAGAGTTCGTCCTGTTCATGGAAGGCCTCAACGATGCACAGGATGGCAAGCCGTTTAATATCCGGGTTCATCGGGTGAAGTTCTCGCCTGTCCAGAACCTTGATTTTATCTCGGACGACTTTGCCGCTATTGCGCTCGAACTCGATGTACTCGCAGACAGTACCATTGAGGGTTCCGGCCTCAGCACCTTTATGCAGATTGACCTGGCGCAGTAATCCACCGTTTGCTTCCTGCAACTTTGCCCCTTCCGAGGGGCTTTTTTTTGAATTAAAGCACTATCCCGAATATTTCATAAACAACAGCAGGTTCCGCCCAAGCCCTTGATATAATTGGGCCTAATAAAAGGACACTCCGTAAGAAGCAAACCGGAACCTGCTATGGCGCAACATACACAAGAAAGCCTTCGTTTCCTCCCTGTTAATGGTAAAACTGTCAGGGCTGATTTTAACGGAGGTGAGCTATCCTCCGATTTTGGTGCTTTACTGCTACGTGAAACAGCGCTTCGCAGCGGCCTGATTTCACGGCTCGTCAAGGCAATACTTGATAAACGCCATCAATCCTATGTCGATCATCCCATGCAGGATCTCCTGATGCAGAGAGTGCTGCAAATGGCTTGTGGTTACCAGGATGCCAATGACAGCAACCATTTGCGTAAGGACCCCATGTTCAAATTGGCTGTTGGTCGCAGCCCAATTAATGCCAAGGCGCATCTGGCATCAGCATCGACTTTTACACGACTCGGGAAGGGATTGTCCCGGAGGGATATCTACAATCTGGCTTATGCTTTTGCAGAGCATTTTCTCGGTAGCTATAAAAAGCCGCCCAAACTGATCGTCGTTGATCTGGACCATACCGCTACCCTGACCCACGGTGCTCAACAGTACAGCCTTTTCAATACGAAATACGGCAATACCTGTTACCTGCCACTGATGATTTTTGAAGGCTTGAGCGGGAAGCTTATTACCGCCATTCTGCGACCAGGCAAAACACCTTCAGGACAAGAAAATGCGGCCATCGTCAAGCGTCTTATGGAGCTGATCCGGCAGTCCTGGCCGAAAACACATCTCATCATCCGGGGTGACAGCCACTTTGCCCAGCCAGAACTGATGCGGGTTGTTGAACAGGATAAGGCCGCTGATTATGTGCTGGGCAAAGGTGCTGGTCATCCGACAGCTTTACGTCCAATGTCGGATAAGGACATGGCTGAAGCTCGTCGGTGTCTGAAAGAACGTACAGCTCACGCCCGATCCAACAAATTGCCGATACCTCACCGGGTACGTCTATATGGCGAAGCACAGTATCAGGCAAAGAGCTGGAAAGGTCTGAATACACGGGTTATCTATAAGGCTGAAGTAAACCAGATGGGAGACAACCCCCGTTTTGTGGTGACATCTATCAAGAATGCCTCGGCCCGGTGCATTTATGAGCAGTTCTACTGTCCAAGAGGGCAGGATGAAAACTTCATCAAGTTCCTGAAAAATGACCTGTCCTGCGATCGCACCTCGGATATGAGCTTCCGGGCGAATGCGCTACGTATGTATTACGCTTGTGCTGCTTATGTTCTGCATTACGAAATGAGAACCACCGTTTTGAAGGATACAGAGCTGCAAAAGGCTCAACCTTCAACAGTGATCGCCAAGCTGTTCAAAATTGCTGTCAAGGTGGTGGAGTATAAAGATCGTGTGAAGTTACATCTGCCCAGCAGTAACCCAATGAAAGCGTTACTGAAACGAGTGACAGAAGCTTTTTCTGCCCTGCCTGTTCCCAAGCCAGGATAACAGACGCAAGGCTTCGGTTCACAAACGTTTTATTGAGTCAGCTGAAAGAGGTTGAGGGTTCGGTGCGCCTGGAGTCAGGTAAATCGACATATTTATAGAGAAAAAGCCATGGCGAGAGGAAATATCACCGCAGAAAAATACACTGCAACGATCTGACAGACTGTGCTTGCTCAAAAAAACATCAATCAGTCAAACTGTCACAGTGTTTATGAAATATTCGGGCTATGGCCAATATCAAAGAATCAGCTATTCGCTTAGTCCTGAAAGCAAAGGATTTGCTCTCCAAGGACGTTAAAAAATCCGCTGACTCCCTTGATGTTCTGAAAGCGGAAGCCAAAGAGCTCAAGGACAAGCTCTCGACGCTGGAAAACCAGAGTGCACTGCTGACTGCTTTTCAGAAGCAGACGAAAGCTGTCCGTAATGCTGGCAATGCCTTCCGGGAGGCCGAGGAGAAAGTTGACCGGCTGGCAAAAGAGTACAAACAGGCCTCCAAGCCGACCAGAGAATTGAAAGAGGCGGTCACGTCCGCCAAAAAGTCTGTAGCCGAAGCGAGCCGGGCTTATCAACGGCAAGAGAAGGATTTAGAGCGTCTAAGTAGTCAACTAGCCAAGACGAAAAAACCAACGCAGACGCTAATACAGGCCGTATCAGCGGCAAAGAAAGCGGTCAAAGAGTCCAACCGGGAATACCAGCGCCAGCAAAAAGAGTTGGATCAGCTGACCCGAAATTATAACAAGGCACAGAAAAACACTCTGTCACTGTCGAGTAGCCTCCTTACTGCCCGGACAGCGGTTACTCGTGCGAGCAAAGCTTATCAGGATCAGCGGGAAAAGCTCGATGAGCTCCGGCAAAGTCTCAAGCAAGCCGGTTTATCCACAAAGAACCTCGCTGGCCAACAGAAAAACATCACGGCTGCTATCA
>NZ_LUKQ02000421.1 GCF_001647025.1 Endozoicomonas atrinae | reverse complement strand
AGACTGTAGTGATAAACTCTTCAACGGGCATGACTGAAACCTTCTTTTTTGCTTTTTACTGCTTTTAATAGCAGAAAGCAGGTTCAGTCATGTCTCCTTATGCAAACCTAAAAGTCGCACATGGCGTGTTATTAGTTATGTTGTATATGGCTTAAGTGACTGAGTTAATGATTAGTCATTTCGGCTCTGTTTCGGTGAGTAGAGGGCAGATGAAAAAAATACACGAAAAATGCCTGCTACTGACATAACGGAGTAGGTGTAATACCCCGGAAACGGGCTAAACATGAGCCTACCACTATCAGCGAAAGCAGAGCCAGTTATTTCTGTAGGGTTGAACGGATGCCCTGGTATCGTCTGGAGGCCATTATGTGGCTTCGTTGCCCCAAACCCGGGAACGGGAGAAGTGAGTAGATCTGGTCATCTCTTTCATCGTGCATGGAGAAAAAATAAAAGAGATGACTCCGGTTTTTTTCATTTTCTAATCACAGAGGCAAAGAGGAATGATTTTCAGTGCTTTGGTGGTTTTGTGATCAGGTTTTCAGGTCACATGATTCAAGTTTCAAGACCTGACCCCGGTTTTTTTGATTCAAGTTTCAAGACCTGACCCCGGTTTTTTTGACCCCGTTTTTTTTAGTTGATAAAAACATCTGAGTTGATATTGATGTGATTGATTGAATAACCCTCGTTTTCTCTGTTTAACGTGATGGTAAATTGCGCATCACCATTCGAAAAGTGTCCCAGTATCGAAAATGCGACCAGGTCAAAACTCCCATGTTCAACGGTGCCACCGACCTTTGAGCCTAAAAACTGAGGGCTTTCAAAGGACTCTGGTTCCCCCAGCCTTGAGAGTGCCTTGAGCAGCTTTTTGCCGTTTTCGTTGTTAAACGCTTCTTTTGCACCTTCTGACAAATAGGGAGAAAACTGTTCATAATCCCATGTTGTAAACACAGGCATAGCCTCATCAAGATAAGGGGTTGCATCTGCCGTTTCATTACCTGATGTGACGTATGTATATACACCTAAGCCTGCAAACAAAATAAAAGAAACCAGGAAAAAAGAGCCCAGAATTTTCAGCACCTTTTTAAACATTTACTTCCTTTCCATATGGGTTGGTGAAAGATCAAACTCTAGTGATGGAGTAGTTATACCAATTGAACTTTCTAACTACGCTATTGCGCTGGAGATATGAACACCAAACCAGCGTTAGAACTCCTCGCAATACCCGAGGGCACAAGTAGCCCTGCTATTACTCGTCATTCTGCCTTGTTCTGACGTCCATATCTCCATACTCATTACGGTAGTTAGAAAGCACGATTGTTATTAGGTCAGGCCTTTCATCATTGACTGATATAACATGCATGACCTTACAGCGAGTTTCGCAAGACACCGGTTTTCAAAGTTTCCGGTTTTTCTTTTCACTGGATCATACCAGCCATTGAAAAATAGCAACACTACCTGCAACGGGTAGTCCGAGGAGGATTAACACCATTCCCAGGCAGCCACTGGATGATCTTGCTCGAGAGTAATGTTTCATATCTGTCTTTGGGTTATTCCTGATCCATTCCTGATGGCACTGCTTGCAGAACAGGCGGGTAATACCTCGATTCCATGCTTCAATGGTTCTTGGATTGAAGCGCTCAACGGCTCTGCATCTGGCACAGGAATAGTGCTCTTGCTTAGGTTTTTTTCTGTGGCCAGTGAGCAAGAGAGCGATGAGCGCAGGAACCGCATAGGGCCAGACGGCTTCAATGCTATTCAGCCGGTAGAACTGATATCCGGCATAACCCAGTGAGGTAAGAATGATGGCGATTAATAGATAGTCAATAATACCCTTCTCTGGTGGCTCTACTTTTATCCTGGTGGAGGGCTGGTTAAGGCCGTCAATAACTACTGAAACTGCCCGGGTCTTACCATTTCTGTCGTTACCGATCTCGAAGCTGACGCTGTCACCAACCTCGGGTCTTCTGCTGCGGGTTTTGATTGACGAAACATGAAAAAAGAGTCGACCTTTTCTATTGGGAACAGAAATAAAACCGAATCCTTTCTCATCATTCCATTGACTGATAGTACCTTTCATTGGCTGCGTTGATTACTCCTGAACATCATTAAGCAGTTTGCTTTTACTATTGGTTAAACTTGGGAAGGGCTGACTTTGTATCTGAAGAATACTTGGGCTGAGGTCTGGGGGGGGGGTAACCACAAAGACACGGAGGCACAGGGCAAAAGCTTCTTCGGGCTTTGGTGATAGGGCTTTCAGGTCTCATGATTTAAGTGTCAAGACCTGGCCCGGTTTTATTATGAAAAAAATCCGACTAATGTACCACACCTAAATAACGTTCAGCACAACTATGGCAGTGCGTCTTTGAATGCATGGTGCCGTTCACACAGTAATTTTTGCACTGACTACAAAAACCAAAATATTTGGGATCAAGTAATAGTTGTTTAATCTCTCTATCTAAGTCGCTCAATTCAATGAATGAGTCTAATGTTTTGGCTGTAACCCATTTCGACATTGCCTCATGTGGACCCATCCATTCAATTTTACTTACCTGCAAAACTAGTTTCTTATTCCCACGTTTTACTCGTATGAACTCTTTGTGTCGTGAACTCATAACTCTTCCTTAGGGTGTGACGCTTTGTTACATGTCAATAGTGCAATTCACCATTTAATAGCTGGACTACATCTTCAGCCATTCCTGCATTGAATAGCTCTTCATATTTTTTTAGGTCAGCGTCTGATAGTTCTTTTAAGTTTGCAGGTTCATAAGTCTCACTATGACTTTGTCCACCACCTCTACGATTTAAAACATATGATATTTCGCTTTCACTGTTTCTCAAGAGATAGATCTGAAACTGTGACCACATCATAGCCATCTTTCCATTATATTCTCCCTTACCAGTCGTAACTGACAAAGAACATTTATCATCATCTGCCTCTCTTGGAATTATGATGTAGTCAATGTGGGTGCTCTCTCAATTTGATAACTGACTCATAGGTTAGCTTCAACCTTTCCAGTCATGAACTCAGACCAAAGTTGTTCCCAGCGCCCCTTACTCTGGATCAGTGCTCTTGTTGTCAAAAGCACTTCC
>NZ_LUKQ02000420.1 GCF_001647025.1 Endozoicomonas atrinae | reverse complement strand
CCGGCACCAATGATGTACCGACCATTACTGCGGCCACCGATGTCACCGGCGCGGTGACCGAGATTGTGGATGGCGGCACCGGTGAAAACACCACCACATTATCCGACAGTGGTTCCTTTGCCATTGCTGATGTGGATCTCACCGATGTGCAGACCGTCAGCGTCACCTCCGACACCAGCGGTTATCTTGGCACCTTTACCCCGACGATCAGCAACAACACCACCAGTGACGGTACCGGACAGGTGGACTGGACCTTCACGGTGCCCGATGCCGATATTGATGACCTGGCCGCAGGTCAGGTGCGGACCCAGACCTACACGGTCACGGTCAACGATGGCAATGGTGGCACCGTGGATCAACAGGTGACGGTGACCATCACCGGCACCAATGATGTACCGATCATTACTGCGGCCACCGATGTCACTGGCGCGGTGACCGAGATTGTGGATGGCGGCACCGGTGAAAACACCACCACATTATCCGACAGTGGTTCCTTTGCCATTGCTGATGTGGACCTCACCGATGTCCAGACCGTCAGTGTCACCTCCGACACCAGCGGCTATCTCGGCTCCTTTACCCCGACGGTCAGCAACAACACCACCGGTGACGGCACTGGCCAGGTGGACTGGACCTTCACGGTGCCCGATGCCGATATTGATGACCTGGCCGCGGGTCAGGTGCGGACCCAGACCTATACCGTCACGGTCAACGATGGTAACGGCGGTACCGTGGACCAGCAGGTGACGGTGACCATCACCGGCACCAATGATGTACCGACCATCACTGCAGCCACCGATGTCACCGGCGCGGTGACCGAGATTGTGGATGGCGGTACCGGTGAAAACACCAGCACATTATCCGACAGTGGCAGCTTCACCATCGCCGATGTGGACCTCACCGATGTGCAGACCGTCAGTGTCACCTCCGACACCACCGGGTACCTGGGCTCCTTTACCCCGACGGTCAGCAACAACACCACCGACGACGGCACCGGCCAGGTGGACTGGACCTTCACGGTGCCCGATGCCGATATTGATGATCTGGCGGCGGGTCAGGTGCTGACCCAGACCTATACCATCACGGTCAACGATGGTAACGGCGGTACCGTGGATCAGCAGGTGACGGTGACCATCACCGGCACCAATGATGTACCGACCATTACTGCAGCCACCGATGTCACCGGCGCGGTGACCGAGATTGTGGATGGCGGCACCGGTGAAAACACCACCACATTATCCGACAGTGGTTCTTTTGCCATTGCTGATGTGGACCTCACCGATGTCCAGACCGTCAGTGTCACCTCCGACACCACCGGGTACCTGGGCTCCTTTACCCCGACGGTCAGCAACAACACCACCGGTGACGGCACTGGCCAGGTAGACTGGACCTTCACGGTGCCCGATGCCGATATTGATGACCTGGCCGCGGGTCAGGTGCGGACCCAGACCTATACCGTCACGGTTAACGATGGCAACGGCGGCACCGTGGATCAGCAGGTCACCGTGACCATCACCGGCACCAATGATGTACCGACCATTACTGCGGCCACCGATGTCACCGGCGCGGTGACCGAGATTGTGGATGGCGGCACCGGTGAAAACACCAGCACATTATCCGACAGTGGTTCCTTTGCCATTGCGGATGTGGACCTCACCGATGTCCAGACCGTCAGCGTCACCTCCGACACCACCGGGTACCTGGGCTCCTTTACCCCGACGGTCAGCAACAACACCACCGACGACGGCACCGGCCAGGTAGACTGGACCTTCACGGTACCCGATGCCGATATTGATGACCTGGCCGCAGGTCAGGTGCGGACCCAGACCTACACGGTCACGGTCAACGATGGCAATGGTGGCACCGTGGATCAGCAGGTGACGGTGACCATCACCGGCACCAATGATGTACCGACCATTACTGCGGCCACCGATGTCACTGGGACAGTGACCGGAATCAGCGGTAGTACCGATATCTTATCCGACAGTGGCTCCTTCACCATTGCTGATGTGGACCTCACCGATGTGCAGACCGTCAGTGTCACCTCCGACACCAGCGGGTACCTGGGCTCCTTTACCCCGACGGTCAGCAACAACACCACCGGTGACGGCACCGGCCAGGTGGACTGGACCTTCACGGTGCCCGATGCCGATATTGATTACCTGGCCGCGGGTCAGGTACTGACCCAGACCTACACCATCATGGTCAACGATGGCAACGGCGGCACCGTGGACCAGCAGGTGACGGTGACCATCACCGGCACCAATGATGCCCCTACCATTACTGCGGCCACCGATGTCACTGGTGCGGTGACCGAGATTGTGGATGGTGGTACCGGTGAAAACACCAGCACATTATCCGACAGTGGTTCCTTCACCATCGCCGATGTGAACCTGACCGATGTCCAGACCGTCAGCGTCACCTCCGACACCACCGGGTACCTGGGCTCCTTTACCCCGACGGTCAGCAACAACACCACCAATGACGGCACCGGACAGGTGGACTGGACCTTCACGGTGCCTGATGCCGATATTGATGACCTGGCGGAGGGTCAGGTGCGGACCCAGACCTATACCGTCACGGTCAACGATGGCAACGGCGGCACCGTGGATCAGCAGGTGACGGTGACCATCACCGGCACCAATGATGTACCGACCATTACTGCGGCCACCGATGTCACCGGCGCGGTGACCGAGATTGTGGATGGCGGCACCGGTGAAAACACCACCACATTATCCGACAGTGGTTCCTTTACCATCGCTGATGTGGACCTCACCGATGTCCAGACCGTCAGTGTCACTTCCGACACCAGCGGCTATCTCGGCACCTTTACCCCGACGGTCAGCAACAGCACCACCAGTGACGGCACCGGCCAGGTGGACTGGACCTTCACGGTGCCCGATGCCGACATTGATGATCTGGCGGCGGGTCAGGTGCGGACCCAGACCTATACCGTCACGGTTAACGATGGCAACGGCGGCACCGTGGACCAGCAGGTCACCGTGACCATCACCGGCACCAATGATGTACCGACCATTACTGCGGCCACCGATGTCACCGGCGCGGTGACCGAGATTGTGGATGGCGGCACCGG
>NZ_LUKQ02000042.1 GCF_001647025.1 Endozoicomonas atrinae | reverse complement strand
ACCATTCGCACCGGAGTTAAACAGCTCAGAAAGGCTATGGGAGTGGATGCGGGAGCATGACTTATCAAACAAAGCATTTTCAGGTTATGAAAATATTGTAGATTGTTGCTGTGAAGCTTGGAATAACCTTTGCAGCGAAGCTGGTCGACTGTTCAGTCTGTGCTCCCGTGATTGGGCAGTTATACAGTAGTTAGAAAATTCAATTGGTATAACTCCTCTATTCCCTCCTCCGGTTCAACCCATGACGTTAAAACAGCGTCGCTCTCCATCAACTCATTGTGGTCACGACCTTCATGCATGGGTGATTCCTGCTGCTCAATGGTCATCCCAGAGAGTTCACGCTCATAAGAAAACGCTTCAGTAACCAGACTAACTATCCTATCCTGATCCGATTCAGGCAATAATTCAGTCAGTTCAGCCTCAACTTCTACAGGTTCCGATTGCTTACCCGTGTTGACTTCTGCAATATTCTGCTTGGCCTGATGTTTAAGATCTTCTGTATCGAAATTATTCCTTGAACTGAGATATGAAACATCATTTTCTGGAAAAAGCGTTTGTTCTGTTTCGGCTAACTCAGTGAAACTGTCTTTTACCGCTGGTATTTCCTGTGTAGTGTTATCAGCGCTTATCGCCAAACCATTGGCATCATCTGGCTTAATGCTTAACTGAGGAGCCTCATAAAACACGTACAACGCTAAGCCTGCCAATACCTGCAAACCAAGCAAGCAGGCTGCGCCCATCGCCATGAGTTTATAGCGATTGAAAGAGGAGGGAGTTGCAGCCTCTTGCTCTTCATCTAAATGTAGATCAGGGCTGAATGCAGATTTTTGTTCCAGGTCCCGACTACTGTAATCAGGATTTAATTTATTTACGTCCATGTCAGATTAAACTCCCTGTACCAACGTTAACCGCTGCATCTTATACATGTATCAAAAAACATAATAATCAGCAATAAAACGGCTAAAGCCTGAGCCGGCTCGCAAGTGAATCGGCCTAATTTGAGAATTTTTTATGCGCTAACAGACTGGACTGTGACTTGAAAAATAATCCAACCAATAAATGATACTCTGCGAAACATAACTGCATTGACCTCTATCAGCTCGTCAATGCAGTACGTTTCATCAATAAATCTTTTTCTGGCCAAATAAATCTTCAAACCACATCAGTCGATACAGTGACAGGTAATCCGTGCATAGAGGCTGGTATTGTCCTGATCCGGCGCCACCTCTTCCATTGCATTGGCAACAGTCAGGTCAAAACTGAACCACTCGTTCCCAGAAACATTGATCCCTACTCCAGCGGAAGACAGCGTCTGTTTTGGATTCAGGGATTCAACCTCACCATGGTCGTAGAACCCATACAGGTCAAACAGGTACTCATTAAATGAGAAACCGTTGTAGTGCACTTCAATCTGCTGATACCAGCCCTGGTCACCACTGGCAACACCCTGTTGATACCCCCGCAGGGTTGATGGGCCACCAAGGGTAAATGACACAGCCCCCGGCAGTGCCTGCTCCGAAGTAAACTGCGCTTCTACGGTAGACAGTGCATAAAAAGGATTATCAAAGTTATAGATAAATGTCAGTCGGGTGTTGAACAGGTTAAACTTTCGGGTAATACCCTGCAGTTTCTCCTTGCTGTTCACAGAGCTGTAGAGCTGCCGTCCACTGAACTGCCACTGACTCCCCAACCAGCTCAGTTCGGCGCCCAATTGATAGCGCCCTGTCTGATAGTCCGAAAGATCACCACCGGTAACACTGTTTTTCGAACTTGAGTTGCTGATGGCCGCCACCAGATTTACCCAGAGGTCAGCATCAGAATACACCAGATAACTGCCCTCCAGACCAAGCCGAAGGGTGTCACCGGTATAGCCCAGATCCTTGAAGTCACCAGAGGTAACGGTGGCATTGGTAAATTGCAGGCTGCCCCCCAACCGAAGCCCATCCGTTCCTACCACGGTACTGTAACTGGAAACAAAGGATTTCAAACCACTGGATACCAATCCATAAGCCATGGCCTTGTCTGAGGGACGGAACAGTTGATTGCGCTGATAGAGTGCACTGAGCTGTGCTTCACCAGAACTTTCATAGCCGTAATTATCCAGATAAAGCTCCAGGCTATCCCTGCCAGGCTCAGGTACATTAATAACAATATCGGTCAGACCAAAGGCCTTTCCCGCACGGAGCTCGGCCTGCAGACGCTGATTGTGTATCCGGTTATAAAACAGAATGTCCTTTTCCAGAGCGTCAATATCAATGGAAGCCAGCTGGTTGTCGTAATCTATCCACTCGCGGAAATAACCATCTTCTGTGTACTTATTACCTTCAAAGACAATTTCCCCAATAGAGCCTTCAACCAGACGGATAATGACAACACCATCGGAGACCTGTTGCTCTGGAAAAACGGCAACCGCCGTGTATATATTTTTCTGCCGATAGAGCTGATTGATAGTTCCCAGAATTTTCTGGAGTCCGTTGTAATCAATCTCTTCGCCCAGAGCTGGCTGAACAATTTTCTGAAGCTCTTCCTGAGTCAGGTGGGCCGACTTGGTGAACCGGATACCCCGGAGGATAAATGTTGGTCCTCCGGTGACTTCTTCAGTCGGTTCAGTCTGCTCCGTAATAGCAGGTAAGTTGGGCTTCTGCTCCTTCTCCCGCAGGCGGATCTCCTGCTCAATCAGGTCTTTACTGGCCTGCCCTGCATAATCCTGCAGCTGTGGAGTCTGAGCGGCCAGAGGTGTACACACCAGAAAGGCCCCAAAGGACAAAGCGTGTAGTTCACTCTTCCATCGAGATCCTGACATCATTCCCTGCCCTGTATGATCTTCCTGATTTGCATTTTTATTTTTCTTAGTCCAGGTGTTCATTTACGACTCCTTTTCAACGCCCGGTTCAGAAATCAACCAGTACTCTTCCTCTTCTTCCGACTGTTCAGCCTCGTACTCAAGGTCTCCATCAAAGTTTCCAGTATCATTCTGACTTCCCTGGGAAGCTGGCAAGTTAGCAGCTACCCAGCTGTCCGATAAGGATACAGGATCGGCATCACCACTCAACTGCTCTGCCACTGGATTACCCTGGGTAATCTGCTCCAGTGTCTGATTCGTTATCTCATTCTGGTATTCCAGACTCAAACGGTAGAATGACTCTGGTAAACCAATAGTAGTGAGGTCATCCTGACTCCCCTTATAAGTCAGCAGCAGAGGCAGATTATAACGGGTGAACTGTGCATTAGTGGTGACATTCACATCGTCGACCGACATCCAGAATTCACCATAGGGCGTCATAAACTGGCCATCTACCGGTAGAGCTGAACCATCTGAGTTATTCAGGTTCAGAGATAATTCATCCACTGTCTGATAACCGGTTACCATCCGCATATTGTAACCCGCTCCAGTGTTGACCGTAGCCGCATCAATCAGTAGGTCACCGGTCATTCTCAGATCACCACCCTGTGTCAGCAAGTCAGTGACATGCAGCTGGGCGGTATTGTTGATATCTACCCGGACATCATTGGCAAAACTGCCAGGCTTAAACGCGGCGGCTTCAAGGTTCTGATAGTAGCTTCTGGCATCGGAGGTCAGTGACAGGGTTTCGTTGAAGCCCCCCATGGCCATCAATGTCTCCGTTGCGTCACCACCATCAATGGTCAGATCAATTGCCGGGGCATACACTGCCAGAGGTCCACCGTCGTTCATATTGATCTGATTAACCACCACACTTTCCCTGGAAGCCAGACCGCCTCGATCCAGGGTCATCCGGTCAGCAAACAGGAAGTCATTCACCAGCAGCCATGGAGTACCAATCAACTCTTCGATCTCAAGGTAACCCAGTGCTGTCATATAAATGTTGCCATTGGTGGCTTTCAGCAGACGGGCATGCAGGTCTGAACTGGCCAGAATATTGATATCACCATTGTCGGTTTCTGCAGACAGCCAGGGCAGATCAATCACCAGTGGATCACCAATACCGGTCGCTGCCATCAACAGCCCCTGAGCACCGGTGCAGTTTTTACCTTCTGCATCACAACCGACACGCTGGGTTGCTTTCAGGTGACGCTCACCACCAGCAATATCCAGGTCGGCACGACCATTAATGCTTCCTTCGGTTGTCTTGAGATAGAACGCAGAATCCGCAGCATCGGATAACAGCTGACCAATCAGCTGGTCACCACGGGTATGGACAAGCGTCAATTCACGGGTGTGGATAACTGAGTCTTCACCCATGGAGAAACTGTCTGCACCCAGTAATATTTCAGAACCAATGGCCATTGAACCAGCATTGATAGCCTGTTGAGCTGCAAGGGTAATCTCCCGGGCAGCCAGCAGATTCATATCATTGGCGACAGTGACCGACTCATTAAAGTGAATGGCTCCCTGCTGGCTGGTTGCTGTAAAGTCATCGCCAATATCCAGAGTCGCCAGTTCCTGATCGCCATCGGTAAACAATGAGGTACTTCCACCTGACTTGATAATCGAGCGATCACCCATTGTGAAAGTATCTGACTCAGCCCGGATCCAGCCCGTGCTTTCTATTTTCTGGTCATCAGCAAGCGTGATTGCATTCTCAGCCAGAAGATCAGTATTACCGAGCACGAATACATGCTCTTTAAAGTCCACAGTGCCAGCAGAGCTATCAACATCCAGACTTCCACCGACCTCCAAGGTAGCCAATTCCTGGTTACCTGAAGTATCAATTGTCAGGTCAACACCGATATCAAAGCGAGCGGTATCCCCCATGGTTACGCTGGCAGACTGGATGGAGGTGTTGCCACCGGAGGTGATGGTTTTATCACCAGCCAGGCTGACACCATTGGTGATCACAAGGTTGATTGAGTCGTTGACGGACACATCATCATTACAGGTAAGAGCACCACCACCCTGAATATTGAGCAGCCCGGCCTTGCTGGTCAGGACACCATTAAACTGCGCATCCTTCCCTGCAGTAATATTGATATCGTTTTCTACGGTCAGGGTGTCATTAACCGTCAGCTTGCCATCAATATCATCTGCCAGCAGCGCATTGCCTACATTCACTGCCTTGTTAAAGGTGGCATCACCCACCACATCCAGAATCAGGCTATCGTCGATCAGAACATCGCTATTGGTGGTCAAGTTTCCACCATTAGTGAATTCAGCACCATTTGCCACATCCACCTTAAACAGTTCGGCATCCGCTTTCGTGCTCACATCAAGAGCACCATCAACATCCAGAACCGAACCGTTAGCAAACGTCAGTGATTCAGCCTTAATGGTGGTATCACTGCCAGATTTAAGCTGCTGGTTCTCTGCCAGCGTCACGGCACCATTAAGAGCATCGATGGTTACTGCATTCATCACCGTAACGTGCTCTTTCAGCTCAACACGGCCATTCGCACTGTCGATATCGAGATTGCCATCAACCTCCAGGGTTGCCAGCTCCTGATCACCAACCGTGTTGATAATCAGATCAGAATCCGTATCAAAGCGGGCAGTATCACCCATGGTTACGCTGGCAGACTGGATGGCGGTGTTGCCACCGGAGGTGATGGTTTTATCACCAGCCAGGCTGACACCATCGGTGATCACCAGGTTGATTGAGCCTTTTTTGACATCAACACTGTCATTAAAGGTCAGAGCGCCACTGCCCTGAAGATCGAGCAGCCCGGCATTGCTGGTCAGTACACCATTAAACTCCGCCCCCTTGCCTGCGGTAATATTGATATCGTTTTCTACGGTCAGCATATCATTTACCGTCAGTTTGCCATCAATATCATCTGCCAGCAGGGCATTCTCAATCAGTACTGCGCCATTGAACGTAGCATCCCCACCCACATCCAGAGTCAGGTTATCAACCACATCCAACCGATCGTTGATGACCAGGTTGCCACCATTAGTCAATGCTGCACCGCCTTCAACATCAACCGTATAAAGTTCTGCCTGCCCAACTGTGGATAAGTTCAGTGAGCCATCAACATTCAGAATGGAGTTATCACCAAAGTTAACCGAGCTGGCATTAATGTCTGTGCCAAGTGTTGAATTGAAGCTCTGGTTGTCGGCCAATGTCAGGGAACCACTGGCATCGATATCCCCTGCTCCCTGGGTAGTGACCGTTTCATCAAAAGCGACCCACCCGGTAGAGCTTTCGACTTTCAGATCTCCACCCGCATCCAGCGTTGCCAGCTTTTGATTACCGGTTGTGGTGAGCGTAAGAGCCGACAGTGCGTCCAGCTTGCTGCCTGCCCCCATCTGAATAGAAGCGGCATTAATGGCAACAGCACGTTCAGAAATAATGTCTTTGCCCGCTGCCACAGATACCGTTTGAGCATCAGTAACCGTAAAGCTGCCCTTGGTAGAGACCGTGTTATTAATCGTCAGGTGACTGTCGCCACGGAACAGGAAGGAGCCTTCTGCTGAGGTTACCAGTCCGTTCATGGTGGCCACACCAACAGCGTCTATAGCAATATTGTCTTTTGCAGCAACCGCTTTATGGAGTGTCAGCGTTCCATCGGCGTCGATCGAAAGCGTAGTACCCGCATCAATCGTACTGTTCACCGTCAGAGCGTCACCGGCTGACAGGTCAACCGCCTGCAGAGACTCAATTTGATGGAAAGTTGCACTTCCTGAAGTCTGTGTCTGAATACTCTGTGCGGCTTCCAGCAGAGAACCGTCACCCATACTCATGGTGTTATTTATCAGGTTGAGTGCTGTACCAGCATCCAGAGTACTGCCTGCAAGCATCTCCAGTGCAGTGGATTGAACCTTCAGGCTACTACCTGTGGATAACGTCTGCTGCTCAGCGATGGTCACATTTCCTGCCGCAAAAATATCCACAGCCATGGCCACATCCGCACGCTCATTGAAGCGGATGGAACCTGTGGAACTGTCTGCATCAAGGCTGCCCTCTATATCCAACTGGGCCAACACCTGATCACCGGAGGTTGCCAGTATCAGATCACCTTCGATATCCAGCTGACTGCCTTGGTTCATTTGCAGGCTTGCAGCTTTCAGCGTTGTCTTCTGACCCGATGCAATGGTTTGTGCAGTATCCAGGGTTAACGTCCCCACAACATCCACATCCACTTCACGACTGGCATCAAGACGACGATTGACAAACAGATCTTTCTGGCCACGGAGGATGATAGAACCCTGCTCGCTGGTCAGCGGGCCATTGATGGAAATATTATCACTGGCGGTAATGCTGAAGTTATCACCAGAGGTAGCCACTGCATTAACCCTGGTAAAGGTTCCACTGTTCAGAACCGCAGTATTCTCAATATCCATCTGACCAGCAGTGATACTCGCCTGACTGGTAATTTCAGCCTCTCTGGCTGCCAATCCAGTCAGCACAATCGCTCCCAGGGAAGCATTCTGATTATTGGCAGTTGTGAGCTTAACCTTGCCGCTATTGGCCGTCAGGTTAAACAGTGCCATGGAGTCTGATGCCGTGGCAGTAATATCACCGGCACTATTGATGGTTGCCAGACTGTCCATAACCAGACGGTTGGCATCCATCACCAGGTTACCGGTCTGAGTAAGAACGCCTCCATTCAGGTTCATCTGACCATTGGCCAGCAGAGACATCAATCCACTGGTTGTGGTGATATCTGACAATGTCAGGCTACCACTCTGGGCATAAAGGCTGGCAGTTCCAGTCTGAACAGTTACCCCTTCCAGGTTAATGCCGGCAGCATCCAGATCAGTATGATTTGTGACATTGATGGCCAGACCAGCACCAGAGGTAATGTCGCCGGAAACATCCAGTTTCAATCCCTTGGCCTTGATATTACCCTGAAGATCCAGAGCCCCTGCGCTGGTCAGGGTGAACTGGTTATCCACCTCGGTGTTATCAAGGGTGAAAAGGCTGGTATCGCGGACATTCAACCAGGCATTACCAGCGTCCATCTGCAGTCCACCGGTACCGGTCATAATGACATCAAGAGCATCGCTGGAAGCGCCAATATTGTGGCTGTCTACATCAAGATCAAAGGTATCCGCAGAGATAAAGCTCTCATCGTTATAGGCCAGCAGATCATTATTGTTGTAGATCGACAGCAGACCACCTGCGCTGACAGAGCCCAGGTACAGGTCACCATTCACATGGTGGAGGTACATATCGGAAGCAGCACCTGCCTGGCGCAATGCACCGCTGAGATCAAGCTTCAGTGCATTGCCGGAAGCACCAATATTGCCGCGGGTATTGGAAATATAGAGATCACGGCCAAGGATATTGGTCAGGCCTGACTTTGACCCTATCGCACCATCGACAATCAAACGAACATCATCACTGCTTGAGATCAGTTGCCCTACCGTCAGCCCGGATGTGGACTCAATATAAATCTCATCACTGGCCGAGGCATAAAGCTCGCCGGGAACGTCGACTTTGATGGGGTCAACCTGCTTAACCCGAAATGTAACCGAACTGTCGGAAACCTCTGTGGAAACATCACCGGCACCTGCGGCCAGCAGTGCGGCTTTCTGAGCATCAGAAACAGTGCCGCTACCCGTGGTATTGACGGTAAACACCAGATCATCAAGGTTTTCACCAACACCACCACTGTTCACGATAAAGTGAACGTCAGAAGCCGTAACGTTGGCATCACGATTGGATAACTGGCTGGACGCATCACCGTTCAAGGCCGTAGAAGAGATACTGATATCCAGCTGACTCTGCTTCCACTGGGCGCCATCCACCATATCGGTGTACCAGGAGGAGTCCTGTGCCAGACTCAGTTTATAATCCTGATCATAATCACCGGAGAACAGATCCGCATAGTCGTAACCATAAAGGACACCTTTCTGTTCTACACCCTTGGCATCTTCAGGGTTAGCGAAGTTCTCCGGTGTGGCAACCTGATCAGCAAACCATTGCTCAAGCCCCTGGTAATCTGATTTAACCAGGCTGGTCAGCGCGGCTTCATCCGTTTCGTTATAACGAAGTTTCAGGGCTTCAAGATATGCTGGGTCAATGGCAAACCCTTGATCACTGGTATCGGTCAGACGCTGCTTCAGCATCCAGTAGGTGTGATATTTGTGGGTAAACTGGTTTTCATAAGACGATACAGTGACCGCACCGGCATCATCATCCAGAAGGTGCAGGCTGTCCCAAACAGCAGCATCGTACGCCAGCTCCTCGTCGGTCTTATCCAGACGGCCAATGGCATTCTTCAGACGACCATTGCCCAGTTTAATCACCACCTCTTCGCTGGCGCTGGCGCTGTAGAGTTCCAGATCACCACTGGCCTGATTAACTGCTATGTCCGTCGCTGCATTCAGCTTCACCGCGCCAGTGGTCGAGATATTGATAAACTGGTAGCTGCTGGCATTCCCAATAGTACCAACCTTACCAATACCACCGGTTGAACTGGTCAGATCCAGTTGATCAGCCTGAATAATGGTGCTGCTGTTTTTGGCAACAATTCCCTTATCAATCACACCAACAATGTCGTACTTAGCTTTCAGATGCTGAAGCTCAACATCACCATCGGTACCCGTTACATTGAAATAAAGGGAGCCATGACTGGAAGACATGCCAAGCTCATCAGTGATAACGGACAGCGGATTTTCCAGACTGCCGATAGTGCCTTTGGCAGAGATGGTCGTGACATCGGAAGTAATCGCAGTGGAGCCAGCGGTAATCAGATTGTTCTGAGTGCTGATGTTCGTATTGCCACTGGGGTTATAAACATTACCAGTAAGCTCAATATTCCCTTTTGAAGTTAAGTCGATAGACCCTGTAGAGGATCCGGTGAACTGGAACTTAATGGCATTATCGGCCTTAACATAAGTATGGGTGTCCATACTGAGCCGGTAGGCTACTTCGACCAGTGGGTCCACATTGGTCATGTTGCTGCCGTAATACTTGTCATAACTCAGCCCCCAGTTCACACGCCAGACAGACGCACTTCCATAGTCGTAGGTTTGAGTCAGATAGTTTGAGGCAGTGCCACCACTACAGGCTTCAGGCTTGTAGGTACAGGTTGTGTAGTAGCTGGTTTCTGTATTCCAGTTGGTTTCGTACTCCCAGTCACCCAGCGTATTCGGGTATTTGGCAAAGTAGCCATCAATGGACTTGCCATCATAAGGCGCAGAACTGTCTCCGGGTGGATCAAAGCTCCGGACAATCGTTGCACCTTCACGAATGTAATAGAGCTGGCCAGCAACCGGGTTATAGGTCATGGACGACGTAGTACCTGTACCTCCGTGACTGGCTACGTAGTTAGACTCATCATAACTGACAGCCCAGGCACTGGTTTCATACTGACGAATCTGACTGCCCGGTGAGTGGACAAACCACTCACTGTATTCAACCTTGTACCCACGGCCATCACCGGGAATGTTCTTTTTCTTATTCAGGTCAGTAATACGGATAATACCAGTGGCATCATCACCAGCACTAATGGTGCCAAGTACCAGCTGACTGTTCGAGTCGTTATTGATATCAATCTGGCCAAGACCATCCTTGACAGTGATATTACCATCTTCTCCAGTCGACGAGATTCTGGCTCGAATCGCTACATAGCCTCCACCGCTGACAGGAATGTCATCGGCAGTGATATTTCCGGTAGCCACATCATACGTCAGCCCAATCCCGGATGAGCCCGCATTTGCAGATACGTCAAAGTTGTACTCTTTCCAGGTAAAACGGTTCGGATCGTAACCGGGTTTTAAGAAGTCAGGCTGATAACTCGGGTTCTCTACTCTCAACCACTTAGTCTGACCCGGAACAATGGATACCGTATCTCCAGATGAAAGGCCCGCATCTTTAATGTAAGTCGCTATTGTCGCATCAAAGCCATTGCCAACATCAACCGACCAGCTGTTATCGGTACCAACAATGATCTTGCCGTTGATATCCAGACGCTGAGCATTGATTACAACCTTTTCCCCGATGATGGAGGTGCCTGTTCCTCCCAGCATACTTTTCACATCGCTGTAGCTGGCACTTTGGGTAAGGCTGGACTGTTTATTTGAGACCGGTTTGAACTTCCACTTGCTGCCGCCACGACTGTCACTGTCAGTTTTCATCTCAAAAACGATGGCATCAGAACCGTGGTATTCAGCGGCATCACTGAATCCCCAGTTGAAGTAGATGTTCATCTCATCGTAGCCGTAGTCACAGGACTTGCAGCTACTGCTGTTCTGGTAATAGCTGATCTGGTCGCCAGTATGACGAATGGCTCGTCCGGAGAACCAGTTGTTGAAATTATTGATCCCTGTGGCGTTAATGGCCGTACTGTATTTGTCGTTAATGTAAAAATTAACAAAATCATCAGCAGAGGCCGGCTTCCACCCGGCTGCGGATGTATAGTTCACCAGAGCATCCGGATCACGGCCATAGGTCTGGGGCTTATTACTGTTCAGCAAGAGACTGCCATTTTTAACATCCAGGTTAATGGCATTGGCTTCGATGACAGCCTGTTGAATCAGGTCACCTTCAGCCACACTGATGTTGACACTGGACAGAAGATTGGAAATATCACCGTTAATGATGACATCAGAGTCCAGATAGTTAGCACCTGATGGAGCATGATCAATGGTAATACCGGTGGTATCGGTATAATCGCTACCGGACTGTTCATCAATGTAAGTATCTGACAGTGATGCTCCACCGGTTACAAAGACGTTACCACCGGTCTGATTGGTAATGCTCAGGTTACTGAGTACCAGATGTTCGTCTGTTTTGTTTTCAACCCGGATATAAGCATCACCCTTTGCAGTAAAGGTTGGCTTGCTGGAACCTGCAAGCGTGATGGTGTCTGCCACCAGATTGACGTTACCGGCTGTTGCCTGAACATTGGCAACCTCAATGGCAAAGTTGGGGTTCTCTGACAGATCGTCCACAATGGCGGAAAGTAATACGACTTCCGCCTTCAATTCATCAATCTCTGTCTGGTAGGGGTTGCTGTTATCCACCACCAGGTCATCACCGCCACCGGTTGGTGCGGCAGGGTCATCGGTACCGGGATCACCGACGGCATCGTCATCTGCGCCATCTGCTACATCAATACCCTCCGCACCGGAGTCTGGTGTCCAGGCTTCCAGTTCGGCAATACGGTCTTGCAGATCCTGAATATAGGCTTCCAGTTCTGCACGGCTGGAATACTTATCGTCCATTTGGGCGGCAGTACCGTAACGGTAAAGCTGAGAAGTGATACTGCCATTGGTAGCCACCTCAACCCACTGATAAGCATACTGCCCTGCCACCACGGAACCACTGCCATTAAAGGTCAGCACATTGCTGGTACTGGAATCACTGCTGCCGAATGTGGTTTCAGAACTGAACAGTTCCAGGTAGGGGTTTTTCTCAATGCCGCGGTGTGTGGAGCTTAACGCCCCCTCATTAGCCTCAATAAAGACGTGGCTATCGGAGCCCACCGCAAAACCGTCAGCAAACTCCACCTTATTGGTCAGCGAGATGTTGGACTTGGCTTTATTACCTGCAGGGATCGGAATGGCAGTCCAGTTATACACATTGGCCAGCGCATTACTGGTCAGCTGGTTTTCCTGGAAGTAGTTACTGGCACGACCACTGTAAATACCCACATCACCATAGCTGTTGATAACGGCATTCTTACCAATATTCACCTGGTTAAGAACGTCCAGGTAAACATCACTGACACCACCGGCCACACCTGCTGCCGCCCACACACTGACGTTTGCCTGGGCAACAGCGGATCCCCTGGAGTAGGTGCCAATACCGATTTCACCCACCGGGTTATAAATGTTGTAGCCTTCACCAACGGTGATCTTATTTCGGGTTTTAACATCAACGTCTGACTCAGCGCCTGCTCCCTGAAGCGCCCCACCAATTTCCAGCTTGGACTCGTCGTAGACATAGAAGTCAGTGTTAGCATCGATGGTAATATTGTGATCGTAAGTGCTGTCCAGCCAGGCCAGATCCGATATTTTCAGCACACCGTTCTTACCAAGGATCACCTCAGCCGTCAGGTTTTTCAGGTTTTGATAGGAGAGGCCAGCAGAGCCATTCGCCGCACCACCACCCGCGCCATACACTGAAGAGCTGAAGCCACTGAAGTACGGATTTTGAATCTGATAAGCACTGTTGAACGCATCAATATCCACCTGCATGGCAGAGAAGCTGACGTTCTTGCCCAGGTCTACGCGAACATTGGTATCCACTTCTGTTTTTGACGTTGCACCGGAACCACCAACGACAGAGACCGTTGTGGAGTCAGTACCTGCAAAGAATTCGGTCTCGCTGGCGGCCGAAATATAAACGCCACCCGCATCCACTGGCAGCACCCGGTAACCACTGGACCAGTCATCCACCAGCACGGCTGCAGAGTACTTGCCACTGCCATAGTCACCGGCGTCCATTACCGATTCCGCTGCACTGCCAGCGTAATAACCACCTCCACCTGCAGTGGTAAAGCTCTGGTTCTGGTTGAAACTGTTGGCATCAAGTGTCAGGTCACCTGTCCGCTCCAGCGCAGCAATAGGGTCTTTACCAAACTCAACTCGGGTAGAGGTAAATGATTGAGCAACACCTGTCTGATAACCACCAGCCACCAGCCCCACAAAATAGCCATCAGCATCGGCAATCTGCACACCGGTATGACGGGCATAAACAGAAAAGTCAGAATAAGGAATAGATACCCCATCGCCCACTTTGGCAATGGACTGTGAACGGTTGGTTGCTCTTGCCTCACTACCGGCAATACCTGCCAGCAAGCCACCTGAAGCAGCAAAGGCGGCGGCATAAGCGGTTTCATAACCATCATTACCACTGCCCGTCTCAGAGCGAACAACCACATTGCCACTGCCATTGAAAATGGCACCGTCCGCAATTTCGGCCTGGGCTTTAGTTTCGGTGGTTGCATAAGCAAACGAACCACCCATGGCACCGCCGGCGGCCACTGTCACCCCATAAGCACTGGAGTAGAGACTCGGAGCTGACTGGGCATTAACATTAACAACCCCAGAACCCGTACCGATCGTTCCATAAACCGTGGCATTAACATCAGAATCATCATGCGCAGAAGTGATAACACCCTGTACGCCTGCCAGCAACCCACCGGCCAATGCAAAGCCGGTACTCTTGACCATACCCTCATTAACAGCCGATAGCGTAATGTTGCTATACCCATCAATCAGCTTGCCCTGCTCACCAATCCAGGCATCAATATCACCATCTTTTTCTGCATACCCGACACTGACCCCGATAGCGGCAGCACCAATATTGATATTCAGAGAACCATCGGTCACAGAAGACGGCTTACCACTGCTGACATCTCCCAGGCGGATTTCAGTACTGTCTTTGGCGGTGACCTGCAGGTCACCGGTGTCATCACCAACCGCTGAATTAATGCCAGCAACTACCCGGTTCTCACTTCGGGCATCGGTATAGTTGATAACGACGCTGGTACCACCAAGGCCAACAATAAAGCTCTTCATCTCCAGAGCGCCATCGTCATCGCTGACATTTTCCAGACTGGCACCAATCACTGCATTGTTGGCTTTGACACTGCTGTCCACCGTGGCAATGTTCATTTCATAAGAGCGGCTGATACCCACAACCCCGGCAATGCCGACGGAGCTTGCCTGCGCAGCCCCCAGCCCCTGGTAACTGTGCTGCAGCGTCCGGCTGTTAACATTCAGGGTATCCACATCCACCAGACCACCACTGATACGGGCAGCTGTGACACTTTCACCACTGAGTTTGAGGGACTTACCGGATTCGGTTGTAGTTGACGTTGCAGGTGTACTGCCCCGGGTGATGGTCAGGCCGGAATCCGCTTCCAGGGTCGCAATATCATCATCTGACAGATGTCGGTTATAACTGGCGGTATCGGTAGCCAGAACTGTATTGGCTTCGTTACGGCTGGGATCAAATTCATCTTCAGCGTTCGTGCCATCTTCCGCAGTGGTATCACCCTGGCCATACAGGGCAACACCGATACTGACAGCAGCTGCCACATTGGTGGAGGCCGCACCGGCCACACTGATCAGGTCAGATTCGCGCTGTGCCGTTGCATCCACATCCAGCGTACCAGCCTTAACATCAGAACCCACCACTTCGCTGTAAACCTGAGAGCGCCCAAGAACCACGTTGGCGACAGCACCAACCCCCACACTGGCACCGGCACCAATTCCAGCTGCCATCTGATTGGCGTATTGAATTTCCTGGGCATTGACCGTCACATTCGTCGCAGCAGAAGTGCCATCACTGCCTCGTAAATCGGTGGTCAGATCGCTGGATTTGAGATATCCATGAACAGCTGCCCGGGTTTCGCCGCGGAACTCCGTGGTATTGATCATGGCGGCAACGCCATAACTGCCACCAATACCGGCACCAAAGGTATAGCTGTTAACACTTGAGACACGATCGGCATCAACGGTCACCGTGTCTGAATTGACAGTGGTCGTATAAGTATCACCATTGTCATCAAGGTCGTTGCCAATGATTGCCTGCGAGTCACCACCAACGATATTGACCGCCAGGCCGATCCCGACACCGACAGTGGTACCGATACCTGCGGCACCGGCAGCGACATTGGACTCCTGCCTGCGGTCAGCTACCACAACCACTTCATTGGCATTAGTAGTTCCACCACGGAGCCATGCACGGGTATCTCCCATCTGTTCCGTAATAACAACCGAAGCGGCTCCGCCTAAACCTCCAGTGGTTCCAAGTCCGGCAGCAACACCGGCAGATACGGCTTGAGCCAGCTTGGAGCTGTTGGCATCGATCGTCAGCTTGTCGGCATTGACGGTGCTGTTAACAACGGTTGCTTCACTGGAGCGTTTCTGAGCATTGGTTGCAAAACCACCTACGCCAGCTCCAGCAGCTTCACCACCACCGGAGACAGCGATACCGGCAGAAACCGCCAGCCCTGCTTCATGAGCGTTGGCCCGCACATAGACATCGGCACCGCTTTCATTGGTAACGCCAGAGTTGATGGTTGAATCTTTGATGTAGGCTTTTGTCGCATTGTAGGTGCCATTGGTGGCAACGTTGGCATTGATTGCCACGGTCTTCCCACCGGCACCACCTACCGTAATGGCACGCTGCTTGGTTCGTGATGTCGCGTTAACCACCAAACCATTAACGGACTCTTTGGTTCGGTTCACTGAGAGCAGATCAAAGCCACTGGTCAGATCACCCATTGAAACTGAATCGGGGTCAGAGTCATCCCCTGCTGTGGATAAGTCGGGCAGATCACCATAGCCCTGCAGGTCACCGGTATCAACCTGCATGGTACTGCCCTTACCTTTGGCGATGACAACCGCATCATCAATGTAAGCTTCTGTTTTGCCATACTCCATGGCAGTAGAGATAGCGACAGCACCTGCACCACTGTCGAGACCAATACCCACAGCACCGCTGCCCACCAGATTGACACTCAGCGCATCCGCGTTGACCAGTACATTATTCCAGGCCTCTACCCGGGCATCCTCAGCGATTCTTGCCGTAACATCGCCGTCTATTACACCCGTACCTACCGACCCGGCGAGAGATACCTGTTTTGAAGCGGCGACCCCGGCATCAATGGTTAACAGCCAGTTTCTCCGGAAGGCATCAACCACCACGTTCTGTGCTTTTAATGTGGTGCTTCCCGCCGTGCTGCCATTACCCAGCACCTCTGCCGTAACATCAGAATCCACCCTGTTGGTGGCAATGGCCACACCACCGGCAGAACCGTTACCGGACCCTGCCCCCATCCAGGCAGTAGCAACACTGTCGGTGTAATCATGTCCCTTAACGATGACATCGCCACCACTATTTGAAGAAGCATCGCCAGAGCGATTGGTCGCCGTATCCTTGATAGCGGCTTGAATGGTCTGGTCCACGTTATTCGTGGAAATCGCACCGGCAAAGCCAATGCCGCTCTGCCCAAGTGAAGCGCCAATGGCAATGGCATTGCCCACCAGCAGGTTCTTATCGTTTGAAGCACCACTGAGTGCTTTGACTGTCAGGTCTTCATCAACTTTAAGGGTGGTATTGCTGACTCTTGCCCTGGTGGAGTGTTCATCGGTACCCACAAGGTTGAGCGCCACGGCCAGCCCACCAGCACTGGCACCACCCTGCCCACTGGCAACGGCTACGGAACCAGCGACGTTGATCATGTCCATATCGTTCTGGGCAGTCACAGCGACATTAGACGCATTGATAGTGCCTTTATCGCTGCCATCCCAATCACCGATCTCTGCCAGAATCTGGTTATTCAGTCGGTTCACGGCCACCGAGCCAACGCCAGAGAACCCACCGGTCCCCACACCGACACCAATGGCTACACTGTAGAGCAGAGAGTTTTCACGGGCATTAACATTGACCGTTGCCCCGGTGTTGTCATCCTTGTTGATATTGGTGTCTACAATACGGGCTTTGGTTTCGCTTTTTACGTCAGCATGGGCGTAAGAAATCCCCAGGTTCTTTTTGCCCACCTGCACAACACCAGCAACCGCAATAATCCGTTTGCCTTCGCTGTTGTAACTGTAGGTTGAACCACTGCCGTCTTCCGCAGTATGGACATTGGTATTGTCCATCGCTTCAGCACCGCTGAAGTCAAAGTCTTTATTGGTATCACTGCTGCCCAGGTTACTGATGATGGTATCAAGATCACCATCTTTCTCACCGGTGGCGTTGACATTCACCGTGGTTGCACCGGAAATATCCGAGCCTTTAACCAGTGCTTTCGTGTCCGCACCAATCGACCCAATGGCAAAGCTGCCCTGGAAGCCGAGGGAATCCTCAAGGTTATCGTTATAGCCAATACCTGCGGCACCAATACCAATACGGTTCAGGCTGCGGGCACTGACATCAATCTGGTCAAAATTGGAAATAGTAGAACGGGTACTGCCACTGAAATCGATGATCGCTTCTGTGGCTTTACCATCATAGACATCCTCATCGTAGGCTGAGCTGAGGACATTATTTCCATCAGGGTTGGCATCGCCAACAATGGCCGATGGGTCATTGATTTCGGCAAAGGTAATGGCCAGACCGGCGCCCTGCTTTCCTCCGGCATAGAGCGTACCACCACCGACACCCACATAACTGTTATTGTAGGCCGATACTTCCAGATCGTTATTCACCCCATTATTCGAGCTGATTGACGACCCTTCGATTCTGGCCGAGGTACCGTCGTATATCTGGGCTCCGGAGATGGACAGAGCACCATTCTGGGTCATCTGGGAATTGCCCGCCGGACGGGTGACAGAAAGTGCCAGGGCAACAGAGGTTAATTCACCGCCGTGAAGTGCCTGAACCGCCACATCATCGGCATAGCTGATGGTCGTATCTTTTATCCAGGCCAAAGCATCGTTAAAGCTGATCTGATACGCAATGGCACCGGCAATGGTGTTTTGATTACTGGGCGACTGCGTTCCCAGCATAGAAAGGGCGGCTGAACCGGAGGCACTGGCAGAGATGACTTTTTCCAGTGCCTGTACTTCTACATCAACATCGTTGTAACCATTACCATTTGAATGGCCGCTGATGGATGCCCCGTCAATGATGGCTTTGGCATCCATATTGTTGACGGATACCGTGAAGCTACCTGCACCGGCTAATCCCGTTTGAGCGGAGGAGACTTCCGCACTGCTCTGGCCATTGCCATTGGAGTTACTATTGTCATTCGCTCCATCACTGGATGCCTGCCCGACGGAAGAATCTCCATTGCTGCTGTTTGCACCGGTATAGTTCGCCGCCACCTTAGAAGACAAACCGTTATACCAGTTCTCAAACTTCTGCCCGACTCCCGGCTCATTGGTTGGTTCTGTCGTTAACGCACCCGCAACGGCAATGGAGCCATTGGTACCACTTGAACGACCACGGACAGATACACTATTGGCAACAATCCCTTTGGTAGGGGTTGGTGCGGTAGGCGATGTAGGGTCCGGTTTCGTGGTGTTACTGTTGCTGCTGTCCTGAAATTTAACCTTGTCATATTCGCTGCTGTTATCGCCGATAAAGGCTTTGGTGTCACCCTGGGATACATTAGCCGCGATGGCTATCCCCACCGCAGACTCTGTTGACCAGTTAACCGCACCCGCAGCGGCCCAGTTGCCAAACTCATGGTCAGCAACGATCACCAGATCACCAGCGCTCAGCTGGGCGCCTTTATGAAGCGATGCATGAGTCAGCACTTCCGAGTTCAGAAACCCCAGAACGCCGTTAAAGCCAAGCCCTTTTCCCATGCCGGATGAAGGCGTTACCAGAATGTGCCGTTCATCGGTTTCAGAATAGATATCAACATCACCCGCAGCAGTTACCGTCGCTTTACCGATACCGGCAACCGCCTGGCCACTTTGCTGAACGTAAGTAATGGAAGCACCAACCGATTTACCCTGTTTGTTGGTTCCATTGCCATTGGGCAGAATACCCAATGAACCGATATTCCCTGCCAGGTTAGCCGTTTCCATCAGGTTATAAGCGCTGACTTCTACGGAGTTATCAAAGCTGAAGCTATAATTGATGTCTTTAAAGACGCTGTAGTTACCCAGAATGCTGGTAACCTGGCTGTTGGCTTTCACCTCACGGCTGGCATTCCAGCTGCCAGTCCCCGTGGTGGTCACCTTGGCGCTATCACCAATCCAGGCCTTGGTGTCCATGTCGTTCCAGACCACATTAAGTGATCCACCATAGGCTTCTTTATCAGCAGAAGCGCCAGCGTTAGCGAAGGTCGTCAACAGATTATTCTGCAGCCCGCCAATGCCATTGAACTTACCGAGGACATCCCCAATCGTGTCCCACTTATCGTAAGTGCTGACGATCGGCATATACTGGCCAGCTATAACGCCCAGGTTGGCGGCATTAATCTGCACAAACTTGCCAACTTCAGATACAACATCACTGTCGTTAATAGCGAAGTTCAGCGCCAGAGCCAGACTGGTATCTGCCGCTGATGTCTGACCTGCACCGGCAGAACCTTCCGCAGGCGCAGTTACTGCTGTCTCTGCAGAGGTCCGGTACCCACCCTGGTCACCACCAAGAGAGCCAGTACCATAACCGCCCGCCATTTTTTCATTATCAGTACCGATGTCGACCTGACTGGCCACCAGCACATTGCCCGTGGCGTTGATTTTCGGAGCATCCGTCTGGTTGCTGGTATTGGTGCCCAGATAGCTGTAAGCATCGTGATCGGAGAGGTTAAGAGAAAATGCCAGACCACCTTTAAAGCTGACCTTGCCCGATTCATTTTTTTCAACGGACTGACCAGAGCCTGTCAGGAACTGATTGGTATAGTTGGTAACACCGGTCTGTAAAGCAGACACTCCCTGCACAACTTTTGAACCAACGGTTCTGAAAAGCAGACTGCTGCCGACCGTCACACCGGAGTGAACCCGCTGGTTTAGAGTCCGGTTTAACGACGTAATGGTCACATTACCGGTCTTATCCAGATCGGAGCCAAGGCTGCTGCCCAGCTCGGCTGTGGTATTGGTATCAAAATCTCCTATCGCTACGGCTACACCATACTGAGTGTTTTTCAGACCATAGGCAGAGGCTGAGACGTAGTAGTAGTTCTGGTTTTCGGCTGCCAGCACCAGGTTGTTGGCAGCCAGAGTTACGCCGGAATCAATTTTTGCGGTTGCATCAACATCAGACTCGCCCACCGCGGCAGCTATCACCACCTTATTGGCATCTTCGGCGATGATGTCCATGGCCGATGCTGAGATGTACGACTCGTTATGAGCAGAAACTTCAAGGTCACCACCGGCGTCAATGGTCGCTCCACTTTTGACATGAGTCGTACTGGTGGCATCACTGGTGGCATACACCGCAGCCAGAGAGCCTGTCAGCTGGCTGCCAAGGCTGATTGAGGAGGCTTCGGTCAGTGCATGAGACTCTGATGTGAGTGTTACATTGCCACTGGCCTGAATGTTGGCTCCACTGTTCACATTAACTGTGGCATCCGCATCAGCATCCATAAAATAGAATGATGCTCCGGCAAGTGCGCCTGTTGCCGCAATCCCCATTGAGGTACCGGGCTCTTCATAGAAAGAGCTGTTGGCAATGGATTTGGCTGTCGCTGTTACATTTGCCGCATAAACCTGCCCTCCCAGATCGATATTGGTTTCCGACGTTGCTTTGCCAATTCCGATATTTTCTGTCACTGATGCCGTCAGCGTTACATCACCCCGGGCAGAGTCATCACTATTACGGGTATCCAGCTTACTGCCAGAATTCAAATCAATATCTTTGGAAGTGATGGTAATTCCGGATTCGGCAGCCAAAGTGCCAGACACATCGGCCTTACTGTCGGCAGTAACGGTCAGGCTGCCGCTGATGTCCAGGCTGCTGCCTGTATTGGTTTTTAAGGTGTCCGAAGAAACCGTAGTAGATCCGGCAACTGTCGTATTACCAATCAAGGTAATACCTTCAGCAGACTGCTCAGGAGTGGATGCGGTTCCAGATTCAAAAAGCACCGTTTTTCCGGAAGCGCTTAAGTTCAGCGTTGTTGTGGTTTGATCCGTCTTTCCTTTAAAGGCGATGGTGCCTGCAGCACTGGCAGAGATTGAGTCCCGGCTGTCCAGTGTTGCCCCGGCCTTAACATCAACATTCTCGGCCATGATGGTGAAGCCACCATCGGCATAGAGGTCACCGGAAAGATCAATGGCCCCAGCGGCTGAACTGGAAGCCTTGAGGGTAATAATGCCGCCATCTACATTGAGTTCTGTGGGAATGGTCAGATCATCAACATTGACCGCACTTAGTGCAACCGCACTGGCCTGGGCTGCACGCCCTGAGATCACAATACCACCACTATCAACCTGAATAGTATTGGCATTGATATTCAGGCCACTGGCGGTATTGATCTTGCCTTTGATTCGAACGGTACCGGAGGATGAAACACTAAAACTGTCGTTAAGCAGGTCAGTAATTTTTGCATCAACGGCATCAGCACCACTGGTTAACCCTGTAATTTCAGCTTCTGTTGGGGTCTTGATCGCCAGACTACCAACATTCACCACACCCGACTCGCCCACCAGAAAACCGGCAGAACTGGCAAATACAACATCGCCACCCAGTGAACCACTCTTGTAGCTGTTCATAATCCCGTGAACAGCCGGAGCTTCAGAGCCTCGAACAATATTGACCAGTTTGCTGGCACTGTCAGGGACCTGAAGGTTTACGGTATGTGATGAACCCACCACAAATTTGTTGAATACGTTGATCGCGGACGTACCCGACATTTTTTTGGAGGTAATGTTATGAATATTGTCATTGCTGCTAATGGAGGTGAAGTCACTGACAGCCTGAATATCGTGATCTACAGCCACCGCTGCACCCGATAACAGCATGCCTAATGCCGCAGGCGTTCGAAGCGCCGAAGAAAAAGAGGCTCCGGTGGATTCCTGGTAAGCCCTCGCCGAGTTAACCCGACCGATGGAAACCGATAGCTGAGTGCGATCAAAGTCAGCCATAATTTGCTTCCTTGTCTAATAATTATTCTTTTGCCAAACCACTTACTTCCTGTGGTTCGGAACTACGAGTGCTGTACCATACCCATCATGGGTATCACAACTCAGGAACTGTCTGTTTCACCCAGTCCAAGAGCTCAAATATGTTGGTATAGACTCCCGGATAACCCGGTTCAGCACAGCCATACCCCCAACTCACGACACCCAGCTGGTACCAGGTGCCTTGATGGTTGTAAATCAAGGGGCCACCACTATCGCCCTGACAGGAGTCTTTTCCTCCTTCATCAAAGCCAGCGCACAGCATGTTTTTGGTAATAGCCCCGTTATAATGTTTTCTGGAGTTACAAAGCTCTCTGTCAACATAGGGCACCTGAACTACCTGCAAAGTGTCTGGCTGTCCCTTATCGTATCCCAGAGATCCCCAGCCCATAGCCTCAAATACAGAAGCTTTCTGAATGCCATCAAACTGTTCTTCAGAAATCAGAGGGACTGGTTCAATACCCTCAACGTCCTGCTGCAATTCGATAATGGCAATATCATTATCTATGGTTTCATTGTCATAACCAGGGTGTGTATAAAACCTTGCTACCTGGTAGAACCTGCCACCATCTGGCTCACTGAGTTTATGCCCTCCCAGCCAGACAGAAACAAAATCGGCATAATCCTCAACCGCTTCGACACAATGGGCTGCCGTTAGAACATACTTCCCGCCAATGTAGGCACCACCACAGAAATGAATCTCTCCAAATACTCTTAATGACGCCATATAAGGGCGGGAAAATGGAGAAAGCTCATCACCACCAACAATTCTTATTCCTGAATAAGCCCTCGTCTCTTCAGGATTTGTATTGGCATTTGCAGCAGATAATAAAATTAACTGACACAGTGCCAATACGGCCATTTGCATGAGTTTTTTCAATATTGAAGTCCCTTTCAACGTGAAACCCACAAAGATACTATTGATATTACAGTTTTGGTTTCTGTCGCTTAACAAGGCGGTTTAATGCACCTAATGAATGCAAGTGGGCATAAGTCCACGCCAGCCAACCGGAATCAAACCAGCTTTTCACTTTATCTTCTGGAATTGAAGTGAGCTTTTTCTCATCAATAACAAATAACCCTTCTAGCCTTAAGGGTTTATCTTTCTCCAAAAGAATCTGGAGATTAAACGGGGATAACAGATCAAGCTCTTTTAATTCCTGACAATAATTAAGGGTATTCTTATACTGCTGATCATAGTTATTAAGAAATTGAATAATGTTATTCAGGGTTTCCGTATTTTCACCGTCATCACTGAAGAGAGCTTCACCTTCTTCACCTTCAAACTGACTGGCGTTCTGATCAAAGCAGACGGTACCCTCATCAGTCAGAGCGAACGGATAGCGGCGGATAAAAGCGGGAATATAGCTGTCACTCCAACTGCCCGCCTCACCCAGATGCTTATGACCTGCATCCATCAACGAAAGAAGAGCAAGGGGGAAAAAGTTTCCTTGATCATCCTTACTGAATAGCACTGGCATATCACGACTGGCTTCAAAGAATTCGATACCAGTCAGTGGCACAGAATTTACATCTTCCGTGAAAGAGTAATCGGCAGATGCCTTGAACTTAAGGGTCTTGTGCACTTCGCGGTTCAGAAATGCCGGCTCATTGTAGAACAGTAATGTTGCCATAATCAGGGACCGCCTCTCTTGTTTTGTCTGGCTATAGAGCCTTTTAAAAATAGTTATTCTGACGTTTTTTAAGCTGACCTGAGCTTGAAATTCTCACACAGCGCAGTAAAGGTATCAACGAATAAAATGTTATATGCTTGTGAAGGTTAATCGATTACGATAACAGAGTGATAACAATGAATAATAATCGCTCATTTTCAAGCTTCTATTTCTGACTTTATAGTCAAAAATCAGCTCCATATATCCGGTTTATTTTTTCTAATGAAATAAAAGGATTCACCCAAGCAATGTCTACTGAAACCCTGCAGCTCAACGACACACTTTATCAATATATTTATAACGTTGGTTTACGTGAGCACCCGGTATTAAAAGAGTTGCGTGAAATTACCAGCCACCATCGCTACCGAATCATGCAAATCTCTGCTGAACAAGGGCAGCTCATGGGCATGCTGGCTAGATTATCCAATGCACGAAGAACCATTGAAATTGGCGTTTTCACAGGCTACAGCGCTCTCTCTGTTGCCCTCGCACTGCCGGAAGATGGGGAGTTAATTGCCTGTGATATCAGCAGCGAATATACCGACATTGCCAAACCCTACTGGGAAAAAGCCGGTGTATCCCAGCGGATTAAACTCCACCTGGCTCCGGCATCGGAAACTCTGGATAAACTGATACAGAAAGGTGAACTGAATCAGTTTGATATGGCCTTTATTGATGCGGATAAAACAGGGTACGACATTTATTACGAACAATGCCTGCAACTGATTCGCCCTGGCGGTTTGATTCTTATCGATAACGTACTGTGGAGTGGCAGAGTCGCAGACAAAGACGAAAATGATGAAGATACTGCGGCTTTGAAAGCCTTAAACCAGAAAATTCACGACGATCATCGTGTTGATATGATGATACTGCCGGTTTCCGATGGACTTACTATCGCTATAAAACGTTAGGGCCTGTTCACGTTTCATTGCGTGCCCAGTGGCCAAGAAAAGCGTCATATGTGCGAAAGACTCGTGCAGCGTGTAGTTATTCTACATCAAGAAAGTCTGACAAAGCAGATGGCGCTTTTCATGGCCACCCTTCGGGCGGACCAGGGCGCCCCTATGACTTCGTTGTGGCATTTTGAAAGGCAGCCAGCCTTCCTGCAATGCCGCGCCTTGCCATAGGCGCGCCCTGACCCGCTGAACTCACAACGAAACATCAACAGGCCCTAAGAATAATAAGCATAAAGCCCCCCCGCACGGGGAAACACCCAACAGCCCTATCAAAAAACTTCTCTTATTGTATTTTTCTAACTTAAAACGAGAAACCCCGGCATAAGCCGGGGTTTCTATGGGGTTGGATTATAAATTTTCGTTAGAAAATTTATTAGTCCATGATCTTGGCAACAACGCCAGCACCAACAGTACGGCCACCTTCACGGATCGCGAAGCGCAGACCTTCTTCCATCGCTACTGGGTTGATCAGAGTAGCAACGAAGTTGATGTTGTCACCAGGCATTACCATTTCAACGCCTTCGTTCAGTTCTACAGCACCAGTTACGTCAGTAGTACGGAAGTAGAACTGTGGACGGTAGCCCTTGAAGAATGGAGTGTGACGACCGCCTTCTTCTTTAGACAGGATGTACACTTCAGCTTCGAACTTGGTGTGAGGAGTAACAGTTCCTGGCTTGATCAGACACTGACCACGCTCAACGTCTTCACGCTTGGTACCACGCAGCAGGGCACCGATGTTCTCACCTGCACGACCTTCGTCCAGCAGCTTACGGAACATTTCAACACCAGTAACGGTAGTCTTGGTAGTCTCTTTGATACCAATGATTTCTACTTCGTTACCAACGTTAACGATACCACGCTCAACACGGCCAGTTACTACAGTACCACGGCCAGCGATGGAGAATACGTCTTCGATAGGCATCAGGAACGGCTGATCGATAGCACGCTCTGGCTCTGGGATGTAGGAATCCAGAGTTTCTACCAGCTTCTTAACAGCGGTAGTACCCATTTCGTTAGTGTCTTCACCGTTCAGAGCCATTAGGGCAGAACCGATAATGATTGGAGTATCGTCGCCTGGGAAGTCGTAGGCATCCAGAAGTTCACGAACTTCCATTTCTACCAGTTCCAGCAGCTCTTCGTCGTCAACCATGTCGGCTTTGTTCAGGAATACCACGATGTATGGTACACCTACCTGACGGGACAGCAGGATGTGCTCACGAGTCTGTGGCATGGGGCCATCAGCAGCAGAACATACCAGGATAGCGCCGTCCATCTGAGCAGCACCGGTGATCATGTTCTTAACGTAGTCAGCGTGTCCTGGGCAGTCTACGTGCGCGTAGTGACGATTTGGAGAATCGTATTCTACGTGTGCAGTAGAGATGGTGATACCACGCTCACGCTCTTCAGGAGCGTTGTCGATCTGGTCGAATGCACGAGCAGTACCGCCCCAGATTTCAGCACATACGCGAGTCAGTGCTGCAGTCAGGGTAGTTTTACCGTGGTCAACGTGACCGATGGTGCCGACGTTTACGTGCGGCTTCGAGCGTTCAAATTTTTCCTTAGCCATGTCTCTTAACCTTTAGCTATAAATAGTTCGAGGGTAGCAATATCAAGCAGGGCATTCTAACAGCCATTTTCATCGGAAAGAATTTCTCATGAAAAAAAAACATAAAAAATTCTATTATTTCCGAGAGCCAGAACCGTTAGAACCCCTTATTCAATATCAACCCTGGTTTTTGATGACCGCTTCAGCAATGCTGGCGGGCGCTTCGGCATACTCATGGAATTCCATGGAGTATGTAGCACGCCCCTGAGTTGCTGAACGCAGATCGGTAGCGTAGCCGAACATTTCACCCAGCGGCACCTGAGCATTAATCACCTTACCAGAAGGTGTATCTTCCATACCCTGAACAATACCGCGACGACGGTTCAGGTCGCCCATTACGTCACCCATGTAGTCTTCAGGTGTTACCACCTCAACCTTCATCATAGGTTCCATCAGGACAGGCTTAGCCTGAGGCGCGTATTTCTTCAGAGCCTGCGAAGCAGCGATTTTAAACGCCATTTCGTTAGAGTCAACATCGTGGAAGGAGCCATCGTACAGACGAGCTTTCAGACCCAGCAGTGGGTAGCCGGCGATAACGCCGTTCTTCATCTGTTCTTCGATACCTTTCTGGATAGCCGGAATGTATTCCTTAGGAATAGCACCACCCACGATTTCGTTGATGAATTCCAGACCTTCTTCGCCATCAGCAGCAGGAGAGAATTCAACAACAACGTGACCGTACTGACCACGACCTCCAGACTGCTTGGCAAACTTGTGGTTAGCGTCAACAGAACCTTTCAGCTTCTCACGGTAGGCAACCTGTGGCTTACCAATGTTAGCTTCTACCTTGAACTCGCGACGCATACGGTCAACGATGATGTCCAGGTGCAGCTCACCCATACCGGAGATGATGGTCTGGCCACTTTCTTCATCAGTGTGTACACGGAAAGATGGATCTTCCTGAGCCAGTTTGCCCAGAGCGATACCCATTTTTTCCTGGTCAGCCTTGGTCTTAGGCTCAACCGCAACAGAGATTACCGGCTCTGGGAACTCCATACGCTCCAGAGTGATAACACTGTCCATGGCACACAGCGTGTCACCAGTGGTTACATCTTTCATACCGATCAGAGCTACGATGTCACCAGCGACACACTCTTTCAGCTCTTCACGGTTGTTCGCGTGCATCTGTACCATTCGGCCAACACGTTCTTTTTTGTGCTTAACCGGGTTGTATACAGTGTCACCAGAGTTCAGAACACCGGAGTAGTTACGAACGAAGGTCAGAGTACCAACGAATGGGTCAGTCGCAATCTTGAACGCCAGAGCAGCAAAAGGAGCGCTGTCATCCGCTTCACGAGTAGCAACAGTGCCTTCAGCGTCGTCCAGAATACCTTCAATAGCCTTAACTTCTTTTGGAGAAGGCATCAGCTCGATAACGGCATCCAGAACAGCCTGCACACCCTTGTTCTTAAAGGCAGAGCCGCCGAACACAGGGATAATTTCATTCGCCAGAGTACGGGCACGGATACCGGCCTTGATCTCTTCTTCTGACAGATCACCCTCTTCCAGGTATTTTTCCATCAGCTCTTCAGTGGCTTCAGCAGCAGCTTCTACCATGTACTCACGCATTTCTGCGCACAGTTCTTCAAGGTCGGCAGGAATGTCTTCGTAAGTGAAGCTCATTCCCTGGTCTTCTTCGTTCCAGATGATGGATTTCATCTTAACGAGGTCAACCACACCCTTAAACTCGTCTTCAGCGCCAATGGTCATCTGCATTGGAACAGCATTGGCATTCAGACGGTCACGCAGCTGGCTGATAACCATTTCGAAATCAGCACCGGTACGGTCCATCTTGTTGACGAAGACCATACGAGGAACTTCGTACTTGTCAGCCTGACGCCATACGGTTTCAGTCTGAGGCTGAACACCGGAAGAACCACACAGTACTACTACAGCACCGTCGAGTACACGCAGGGAACGTTCTACTTCGATGGTGAAGTCTACGTGTCCTGGAGTATCGATGATGTTAACACGATGCTCTTCAAACTGAGCATCCATACCACGCCAGAAACAGGTAGTTGCAGCAGAAGTAATGGTAATACCACGCTCCTGCTCCTGCTCCATCCAGTCCATGGTGGCAGCACCATCATGAACTTCACCGATTTTATGGCTCAGACCGGTGTAAAACAGAACACGTTCTGTGGTCGTTGTCTTACCCGCGTCAACATGGGCACAGATACCAATGTTGCGATAGCGGTTGATCGGGGTTTTACGGGCCACGACTCAATCCTCTGATACTTAGAAACGGTAGTGGGAGAATGCCTTGTTGGCTTCAGCCATACGATGCACGTCTTCACGCTTCTTAACAGCTGCGCCCTTGCTTTCGGCAGCGTCCATCAATTCTCCAGCCAGGCGGAGCTTCATGGATTTTTCACCACGCTTACGCGCAGCGTCTACCAGCCAGCGCATTGCCAGGGCAGTACGACGGGCAGGACGAACTTCAACGGGCACCTGATAAGTGGCACCACCAACACGGCGGGACTTAACCTCTACCATAGGAGCGATGGTTTCCAGAGCTTTTTCGAACAGCTCCAGAGGCTCCTTATTGGTACGCTCCAGAACTACGTCCAGGGCACCATAAACGATCTTTTCAGCGACAGATTTCTTACCGCTGACCATCACGTGGTTGATGAATTTAGTGAGTGTTTTGTTGCCAAACTTAGGATCTGGCAGCACGTCGCGCTTAGCGACTACGCGTCTTCTTGGCATTGATAAGCCCTCTACGTCGGTCTTCAGGTAATCCAGGATCAACCAGTGACTTTCTCTGTTCTGAAAAAGCAGTGACCTGGCCTTACTCTCATCAACCTGATATTAAATTCTGACTCTTTCGAGCGTTTTGCCTGACTCCCCCCCCAAAGGGGCAGAACAGACGGAAACTTAAGCTAATCAGGCGATTAAGACTTAGGCTTCTTAGTACCGTACTTGGAACGGCCCTGCTTACGGTCGTTAACACCCTGAGTATCCAGGCTACCGCGAACGGTGTGGTAACGAACACCTGGCAAGTCTTTTACACGACCGCCACGGATCAGAACAACACTGTGTTCCTGCAGGTTGTGACCTTCACCACCGATGTAGGAAGTCACTTCAAAGCCGTTAGTCAGACGCACACGACATACTTTACGCAGCGCTGAGTTAGGCTTCTTAGGGGTAGTGGTATAAACACGGGTACAAACCCCGCGACGCTGTGGACAAGCCTGCAGCGCAGGCACGTCCGTCTTTCTAACCTTACGCTTACGGGGCTTGCGCACCAGCTGGTTAATTGTTGCCATTCAGCAAACTCCAATCTCTATTCGAGAACCGTTTCTAAGTGTTGAGTCTGAACCGTCAGAGGAAATTGCAGTCCAAACTCCTGCTTTAAACAGCAAAAGCCGGCACAAACCGGCTTATGCGACCCTGTCCACTACTAACTCACAAGAAGCGAACCACGGGCAAAATAAAGCGCAGAAATTTTACGGATCGACAATAGCAACGTCAAGTAGGGGATTCAGCCATATAAAGCGAGGAATAACCCATAGTCTGGCAAAGAAGCCTGTTTAACAGGGGATTCTTACTATATTAAGGAAGGTTAACAATAGACCTGAAAGGTGATTTTCGCGCAAAAAAGTTAACACAAGAAGGCCCAAAAAAACAGATAACCCAATGATTTATATGTACTCTTTAACAGATTGCCATTTTCAGCAATCGCTTACCCAGACAACAGAGACGGTATCTCTGCCAGAGCATTGCGAGATATGCTAAAGTCGCCACCTCACACACCTTCAAAGTTTAAAACTCAATGAAACGCGAACTGGCAATCGAATTTTCACGGGTCACCGAAGTCGCCGCCCTGGCAGGTTACAAATGGCTTGGCCGAGGCGATAAAAATGCCGCTGACGGCGCCGCAGTCGAAGCAATGCGCACCATGCTGAATAAAGTCGATATGCAGGGTGAGATTGTGATCGGTGAGGGTGAAATCGATGAAGCCCCCATGCTCTATATTGGTGAAAAAGTCGGAACCGGCAACGGGGAAAACATTGATATCGCTGTAGACCCGATTGAAGGCACCCGCATGACGGCCATGGGTCAGAATAACGCCATTGCCGTTCTGGCTGCCGGCGAAAAAGGCTCCTTCCTGAAAGCTCCAGACATGTATATGGAGAAACTGGTCTGTGGACCCGGAGCCAAGGGCATCATCGATCTGAACCTGGGTTTGCGTGAAAATATCCAGAACGTTGCCCGCGCCCTTCACAAACCCATCGAAAGCCTCGTCGTCATCACCCTTGCCAAACCACGCCATGATGCCGCCATTGCCATGATGCAGAATATGGGTGTTCGCGTATTTGCCATTCCTGACGGTGACGTTGCCGCCTCCATACTCACCTGCATGCCAGACAGCGAGGTTGACCTGATGTACTGCGTGGGCGGAGCACCCGAAGGAGTGGTTTCAGCTGCTGTTATCCGCGCACTGGGCGGAGATATGCACGGCCGCCTCGTAACCCGTGACAAAGCCAAGGGGGAAACACCGGAAAATATTGAAGCAGGCAGACTGGAAGCTGAACGCTGCCGGGAAATGGGTGTTGAACCAGGCAAAGTACTGCGCCTGAATGATATGGCCAGCTCCGATAATGTTGTCTTTTCTGCCACCGGTATCACCAAAGGCGACCTGCTCCAGGGCATCATGCGCAAGGGCAATATCGCCACCACAGAAACCCTGGTGGTTCGTGGCAAATCCCGTACAATCCGCCGCATCCAGTCCAGTCATTACCTGGATCGAAAGGATGATGATATTAAGAACATCATCCTTTAATCCACAGGCCTGACTGTCTAAATAAGCCGATACCAACCATAAGCAGCCTCTCACCCTCTGGCTGCTTATATCATTTTGTTGAGCATTGAAGTATGAGCTGTCACCGAATTAACGAACTCATTGAACTCCTCTCCCCCGAGTGGCAAAAACAGGGTCACCTGAACCTGGTTCAGATTATTGAAGCCCTGGCCACAGAAGCTGGCCACAAAGGGCCCCTTAACGAAGTAACGGATGACCTGCTGATCTATCACCTGAAAATGAAAGGCGAAGCACCCGATGCCATGATTCCGGGTATTGCCAAGGATGTTGAGGTTGACTTTAAAGAAGCTCTTCTAAAGGCTCGCGGCTTTAAGTAGTCGCACCCCCAGCATTGCGCGTGAGACCCTGTTTGTTCTCACGCCCCCTCTGGCATTCAAAAAACATCTCTTAAGACCCAAACCTGCCGATGCAAACAATCTGGGCAATCATCGGAAACCTGTATGGCAATAACCCTCACAATAATTGCCAATTCATCCATCGCACTGATCATTTCAGTATTAGCCGATACAACCTGGGCACAACCCTCAGAGTCGTGGTATCAGCAAGTCTGGTGCGAGGGGATGGATGGTAAAGTAGAGCACCGGCTTAAAGATGGCCGACGTATTGACTGCCTCACCGATCAATACGCGATTGAAATTGAGTTTGCTCGCAAGTGGCCGGAGGCAATCGGTCAGTCATTGAACTACAGCATGCTGACCGGCAAGAAAGCAGGGATAGTCCTGGTCCTCAAATCCGCAGAAGATCAAGCTCACTGGCGACGGCTGCAGACCATCATTAAACACTACACGCTTCCCATCAAACTGTGGAAGCTAGGCCCATAGTCAATTGCGCTGAGCCCAGATAAAAAACTCACGATTTCCATCACCACCGGTAATCGGGCTGTCAAAGTAACCACGTATATTTAAACCAAGACCTATACAACAGGTCTTAATTGATTGCTCAACCTCTGAATACAAACTCGAATCCCTGACAATACCGCCTTTCCCCAAACCACCAGGCCCGACCTCAAACTGAGGTTTAACCAAACTTAGCAGCTGCCCCCCCTTCTTTAGCAGAGGCACCAGCGACGGTAAAATTTTGGTCTGGGAAATAAACGACACATCCATAACAGCAAGATCAAACCCCTGCCGCTGTTCGGTATAGTCCAGCAGTGTTGAAGGCAATGCACGGGCATTCATCCCTTCAAGACAAACGACCCTTGGATCATTTCGCAGTGACTCAACCAGCTGGCCATGACCAACCTCTATCCCCACTACTCTGGATGCCCCGACATTTAATGCGCAATCAGTAAACCCACCGGTAGACTGCCCAACATCAATCACTGTTGCTCCTGCCAAGGCTATACCTGAAACCTCCAGGGCTCCGGCCAGTTTCATTCCACCTCGGGAGACAAACTGATCCGCATCATCCTGCTGGATATCAATCTCAATCCAGTCAGGGTATTTCTGGCCAGCCTTGCCCGGAGTTTCCCAGTCACCGGACTGCCGGACTTTTACCCTGCCTTCACTGATTAATCGCTGGGCTCGACTTCGAGAAGAAACTTTACCCTGATCCACAAGAATAAGATCGAGTCTACGCATAAAAAACATCAAATAAAAATCACTACTGACCCGGTATTATACACAACTCTCAAGCCAGTTTAGGCACGACTCTAGCCACACACCTACTTCAAAGGAGGATACAACATTGAAACGTATCCGCGTAATGACAAAGCCTCGCACACTGGAACAATCAACTTTTAGAATTCTCCAGACTCCCTCTACGACCATTTTTCCACGCGCGATATACCTCACTGTAGAATTTATCTACTTTATGCATCACCTCATGCTCACTTTTTCCATCAGCTATAAACAATGAAGCAGTCAAAGCGTGAAGTAATTCATATTTAAAATTGTCAGACACATGCAGCCCCCCGACACCCTGAACACCACCTTGACATGAACGGAGAAAAGAGACTGCCAATTGTTCATAATCAGGTCTATGCTTCCGACTTACTCCAGCGCATGTTTTTTGAAAACTCTCCCCCAAAATAGCTTTTGGAATATCATCAATATTTTCTCCAGCTAAAATCAGCCTATACAGCTCATGCAAAAGAACAAGATCGGTGTGTCGTCTTCCAGTAAATACCACCTTTGTGAATTCTTTTATAAATTCATCCACGACTTTTTCATCTGACTGACCTTGCAGTGTTGATCCCTTCGTATTACAAATATCTGAATAAATTCTTTTACCTACAGCCAATGCTCTTTCCATTGCCATAGGATCCACAACATCATCACTGAATTTCTCACGGATCATTTGAACATCACCGAACACTTCCATTAGTGCGGTCAAGCAGGCCTCCAAATTAGTATTGTTTCCAAAATCCCTTTGCTCGACTGGCGAAGGGCTTTTAACAGCAGTGCCAGGACTGATTTCTTTATTCATTGAGCCACGATCAGAATCAGAAGCACTACCAGCCGCATACATTAGCCCGCCGAAACCAAGCACAGGTAGGCTAAGTACACCGCTGTATACACCAATACAGGCTGCCACTATTCCAATTCGATCACACCAGGTTTTATTCTCCCTGTAAGTCTCTTTAACAGCAGGCAAAAAGTTTTCAGTTGTAGAAACATATACATCCCGCATCCAAGCTTTCGCACTCTGCAAACGAGCTACCGCCCCTGTGGTAGCATGCTGTGATTGATCCTGTAAACCCGATGTCTTTAATGTTGATGACGCTTCCATACCCCACTCCTCAGAGAGCCCAAGAATAGTTTTGGAACTCCAACAGTCATTGGAATAATACCAATTGAATTTTCTAACTACTGTATAACTGCCCAATCACGGGAGCACAGACTGAACAGTCGACCAGCTTCGCTGCAAAGGTTATTCCAAGCTTCACAGCAACAATCTACAATATTTTCATAACCTGAAAATGCTTTGTTTGATAAGTCATGCTCCCGCATCCACTCCCATAGCCTTTCTGAGCTGTTTAACTCCGGTGCGAATGGT
>NZ_LUKQ02000419.1 GCF_001647025.1 Endozoicomonas atrinae | reverse complement strand
TGCATCGTGAAAGTTTTCAGGAAAATCGGGAGTTTTAGGCATGACATTAACGGGATGAACAACAGGCTATTTAAAGTATAAAGGCAATCGCAGAATTCGTGACATATTTTGAAAATGAAATTGGTATTATATTTATCCGGTGCACCATTAAAGCCCAGGAAGGCGTCCGTAGTCTGCATATTGCCCAGTCCCTGCGGGCTATCGTAGTTAATGGTTGGCGCTCTTCTTACCCGGCGCACACCCGGAATATAGGACCAGGCAGCACGTGGCTTGAGCTTGGGGTTAATAAATTCATGAACCAGGACACCTTTGCCTTTTTCACGGGTCGGTTTCAGCGTCTGGGTCAGCTGATAGATACGCGGATTAACATCCCCATTCACACCAAAGGATTCCAGCGTGTGATTTTCTGCATCCTGAAATGGGCTGTATCTGACGGTGTGCTGACGGCCATGAAGCCTTGAACCATTTCTGTACACAACCATCTGCGAATACTTGCCATCCGAAGCGAAAGAGCCTGCACGTATCATCTGATTCCAGAGCGCTTCAATGCCCGATTGTGGAATTGGGAACGGGAAGCCGACAAAGGCATTGGTCACACCATTACCACCCTCAATCAGCTCAGAGCGGGTCGCATTTTTAAACACTTCCTGCTCAGCCAGTGTAGAGTAACGACCATCACGACGACTCTGGTAAACTTTCATTTTGAAAGTCTCAGGATAGCTCTTGAACATGGCCAGAGTGCCTGGAGTCAGCTTATCCTTATACTGATCTAAATTCTCAGCAGTGATGGTGAACAACACTTCATCATCTTTATAAGGGTTAGGGTAATAGCTGCCTGTTCCTTCGTATTCTGCAGGAATCTGGAAGTTTGGGTTCCAGGCTGGAATAGTGCCATCCGCATTCCCTGCTCTTTCAGCGCCAACGGGGGTTAAATCATTTTTCAGTCGTTCAGCTTCTTCGGGAGAAACCTTGGCCATTACCTGGGCTGAAGCCAGAGTCAGGGCGGTCATTCCCACAGCCAGTAAGGATTTTTTTATTATCATCATTATTTCCTTGGCTTATACCTTATTGATTAATGCGGTCAGGTTGATACCTGACCTGCTGTTTTTTTTATTGTTTAATCAGAACGCGTATTTAACGTTGAAGGCCAGATAATCTCGATCGGTGAATGCATTATCTTCATAATCACCAAGGTAAGCGGTGTAAATCAGCGAGGTTTCCAGATTTCCCTGGTAGATTAATTTACCGCCCAGACTGAATCGATCCGAATTTGAGGTACTGGTGAATTTCCCGCCAGCAGCATCACCACGGAAATTGGCACTGAACTTAACAGGAATTTCAAAGTTGGTGCCAACCATGACATTGGTATATTTGAAAGTAACTGCAGCTCCCATACCTGATCCGATCTTATCCCCATCAAGCTCGGACTCTTCATAACCCTGTACACGGTTTACACCAATTTCACCGCTGAACATAATGTCATCTGCAATTGGGGTAACGCCGAACGCGTGAACCGCTGAAAGCTGAGCCTGTACAATATCAGCGCGCATAGGAGTTGCTTGAGGATCTCTTACTGCAGCTCCCTTTCGCATGGATACTTCGCCACCTATATTAGTACTGCCCAGCAAAGTACCAAAACTAGCGCCAATCATTTTTATATCTTCGAAATACTCAAGATGATAGCCAACAGGTGTTGAACCAGCGAGGTCAAAAAACATTGATGGTTCTTTATCATGGTAATTTATGTAATAAAGCCCAAGATCGAATCCATTCCCCAATCCTTCAGCAAAATAGTTAAGCGCAACACCCCACTGTCCACTATCCCTTGCTGCTATATCGTTTCCTCTTGTGGGCTGAAGGCTGAATGATGGGGTTATTGGAATAAATACACTTTCTCCACCAGCATCCAGAACATCGGTAGTACTAAAAAATGATCCAACACCATTGATATCTGTCTTTTCCCACTCCCACTGAGAATACGCAGAGATACTCAAGTCATTGGTTAAATCAAACTGACCAAAAACCTGACCAACAGGAAGCAGAATATCCTTAACCTCAACACCTGGTACATTGGCCTTGGTGCCATCAGCTGGGCTCATCGCACCACTGACTCCCGGAATAAACAATGCCTCACCCCAGCTTACCATTTGGCGGCCAACTCGAAGGTTCAGGTTTCGTCCAGCAATATCAAAATCACCAAACACAAAAGCGTCAAGGAGTCTCGCATCCTTACCATTTTGTTTTTTGGTCGCTTCAGAAAATTCGTTATGAGGGGCAGAGCTATGGTTTATGGTTCCGGGAGAATCATTGTCATTCTGATGAAAATAAACATCATCATAAAATGCACTTCCTCGAATAAATGCACCGTAATTTTTATAAGACAATGATGCTTCACTGATGATTGATAGGCGATTATTAACCAAAGCCCCTTTTTTAAAATTACGGTTACCATCATCACCATTGACATTCGCAAGTGCTACGGCATCAGGATCTTCCATTCGCCACGCGGCTGCGTAACCAATATTAGTATCCCAATCTATAGAGACTTCATCAGTTGGCTGAAAAGAAAGCGCATACGCACCCGGCATGGACATTGATGCAGCAATGGCTGCAGCCATAACAGACTTGCGTGGTAATTGAAAAAGAGCCGTTCGCTCTTTTGGCGAGAAAACAGGATTTTTTATTATTGTTTTTACCATCTCTACCCCCAGGAACAGCAACTGTAACCCAATTCTCACTATCAAAATGAAAACTGATGAATCCATCAGCAGGAATTCACAGTTAATGTTCTACCTTGTTGTTATTTTTTCTTGTTTGGCAGACTACTCGACAACAGTATATGGATGCTTGAAATCGCTCAATGACAAAAAACGGCCAAGAAAAATTAGCAAAATTCGCCACTTTTTATTTGTTTAAAATCAACAAGTTAAGAATGCAAAGAATAAAAAAACCGGCCCTTTTATAAAAGAAACCGGTTAAAAAAGGAGTCCATAAAGCAATAGTCCGGACAGTTTTCCGAAATAGGCAACCATGAGAGGAATCAACCAGAGTAGAGAATCCTAATAATCTATCTGTTGATACCTCCTCTCATGGAAATCATAGTTAAGTCTGCTCTGGACAGTA
>NZ_LUKQ02000418.1 GCF_001647025.1 Endozoicomonas atrinae | reverse complement strand
AAAAAAAGCCCCTTTCGGGGCTTGGCGCTTAGGCTATATCGAGCCCTTTTAATCCGCCTTTAATTCTGTATACGGTATCTTTTCCGTCCCGCTTTTCAGATTCTATATCAAGGCCTAGTTTAATTTTCAGTGCGCCGGGTGTACCTCTAAGGGTGGTAATTTTCCAGCCGGTCGCTTCGTGTAATTGCTGTATGGTTGCGCCAGTTTTTCTTGCCAGCATTTTCAAAATTGTATGCTGCTTGGTATCTTTGCGAACCGTTGGCTTTTTGGCCTCTTGTTTTTTTACCGCCTGTTTTCTAGCTGGGGCTTTCTTTTTAGGTGTAGCGTTTTTGGTTGGTTGCTTTTTAGTAGTTTTCATGGCGTCTCTCCTTGGGTTTTTAATTTTGATTTTCCGTTCCGCTTGACTTGAGCTTGGCTCGGTTCCGGTTTAGTGCAAAGAAATTTTGCTCTTATTTCTGCCGCTATTTTCGGCACCGGCCTTATAGGCTTTTTCTAAAGCCTTGGCAATTTGCTCACCGAACTGTTCAGGATTTTCAAAGGTAAATGAAGCCAGCGTTTCTTGGGCGATTTTTGAAAGTTGCTCGTTCATTATTTGGCTATTCATTTTTAAAAATCCTTTTCGTTTGGGCTTGAACTCAGACTGGCTCACACAACCCGGTGAGCAAGCCCGAAACTACTTTTAGTTTTGGTTTTTCTCACCCTCTTTTTTCCCTGCCATGTAGGCGGCTAAAAGGGCTTGCTTAATATCGCAGACGTGTACCTCGTGCCAATCCAAGCGGTCTCGGCCTTGGCTCTCCAGGGTATCAACTCCGTCGAAATGAGAGGCGGCTATGAATGCGAGCTTTTGATTGATTTCTTGTAAATTCATTTTTAAATTCCTTATATATTTTGGTATTGACTCAAGCTTGGCCGACCGGACGGTTTCCGCAAAGAAATAAGCAATTTAATATTTTCCATACAGCTATCGATATGGCTATATTTTCAAGGCGTAATAGACGTCACCGCTATATCACCAGGTCGCCATATATCGAACGGGGGTCCCCAGCATTCTTTAAACCCTGCGGGGGCGAGGCGGCGCGAGGTTTCGCTAGTGACAAGAGCCAAATCGGGGTTAACTTTCTACAGAAAGGAAAGCGGGAAAGGGGGATATTGTTACTGTGAGCTTGGCTCGGTTTTGCGGTGCTACAAAGAAAAAAGCTGGCCATTAAAGCCAGCAATCAGCACATCGGACCCGAGCCCGTCGCTGGCCACCAATGTAGGCACCAGCAAAACCATTCGGGCTCAGGGCTTCGAGTATTAACCAGCCACCGTGAATTTCAACAATTCGACCGGCCTGTTCAAAATCGCTACGGAAGGCCACCAGTTGGCCGACCTTAAATTTCTGTTCTTGTTTCATTCTAATATTCCTCCGCCAGCATCAGGGTTAAGACCCGGCAGGTGACCGCAAGGTTGGCAGGATCGGGCGAACCATACTCAAGGCTCCGGTCGTAATAGTCGAACTTGGCATAGAGGCTCTGGCCTTGGTACTTCAGAATAATGAAGTCATGCTCTCCGTAAGGATCATTATCTTCGGTGAAGTCATCAAAGAGGGCTATCGCCATAATCACTTCGAGTTCGTTGTTCTCCTCAATGAAGGCCTTGAAACCTTGGGTCATTACTATCCGGAAGTGGCACCCTTCCTCCCGGAGCTTTTCGGCGGAACCGGGGACGATCATTGAGCGCCTGCAGCGGTCGTTATAGAGGGTTATTTTGTTCATTTTTTATTGGCGTCCTGTTTGCTATTGTCACCTTCACCTTGGCCGACGACGGTGGTCAGGCAAGGCGGAAAGACAAAAAAAGCCCCTTTGAGGGGCTCGGTTTCCGGCCTTATAGGAGGCCGTCCAACCCGCCGACAATTCGATACACGGTGTCTTTGCCGTCCCTTTTCTCGGACTCTATCTCAAGGCCGAGTTTCAGTTTCAGTGCGCCCGGCGTGCCCCGGAGGGTGGTTAGTTTCCAGCCCGTGGCCTCGTGCAGTTGTTGAATGGTGGCTCCCTGTTTTCGGGACAATAGTTTCAAGATGGTGTACTGCTTGGTGTCCTTCCGGATGGTGGGCTTTTTGGCCTTTTTTTCGTCCTTGGGGCTTGCCTTTTTTGGCTCTTTAGCGGTTGCCTTGGCGTCCTTTTTTGGGTTTGCCTTTTCGGTTTTTTGTGCATCGGTCTTGGCCTTTTCGCCAGCCTTGGTAAGCACGGTTTCCGGCTTGCCGCCAGCGCCCTTTTGGGTCTTTGCAAGCCCTTCATCCTTCAATTTTTCCACAGCCTTCGGCGCTTCCTTAGCAACCTTGGCCGGAACCTTGCCGGTTTTGGTCGTCGACATAACCACTGCCTTCAGTTTCGGGGTGAGTTTTTTATTCATCGTGCGGCTCCTTCGCTTGTGGGTCCTTTCGGCTCTCGCCTGCCCTGAGCTTGGCTAACGACACCCGCAGTGCAAGGCAAGCAACAAACTTTTTTTCAGGCCGTAAACAAAGGAGCGTTCGTTCCTTATGGCGTTAATTACTCAGGCAGAATTTGCACGTCAGTTAGAGGTTTCCAAACCCTACATTCACAAGCTGGTCAAGAAAGGGATCATCAAGCTCCGCAATGGCAAGGTAGACACGGAACAGGCGCTGGCCGCTATGAAAGCAAATGCAGACCCGGCCAATGCGCTGAGAGAAGAAAGTCCGGCAGAGGTGATCCCTGCCGGGGGCAATGCTGCCGGAGCCGTGGACTTTGTGACCGCCAGAACCATGCGGGAGGCCTTCCGGGCCAAGCTGGCGAAACTGGAGTATGAAGAAAAGAGCGGCAAGCTCACCGACGCAGTCAAGGTTAGAAACGATGCCTTCAAAGCCGGTCGGATTATCCGGGATGAACTGTTGGCCATACCGGACCGGTTGGCGGATGTGCTGGCCGCAGAGGATGATCCTGGCTCTGTGCGTCAGATCATTTTTGAAGAGCTGGAGAAGGTTTTACAAAGAATATCCGAATAAAACTGTAATCATGTAAGTGAGCCTACTAGATATTTTTATAAGGAATTGGTAACAATAACTGAGCGTCAGAGTAGGCGAGATCGTAATATTCCAAAGCTTTAGACTTAATGTAACTTCGTTCAGGAGCCGCTAGTATCATAAA
>NZ_LUKQ02000417.1 GCF_001647025.1 Endozoicomonas atrinae | reverse complement strand
TTTTATTTTTGAAAATATTTTTTATTGATACCTTTTTATCATGCTCGTAATCTTCAGGCCATAAGATAGGATGTATTATTACTTTAGCTTTCTCACATATTTCTTTTATTCTATTAGATTCTCTTTTGGTATGTACAATAAATATTGTATTATCTTTGCTTGCTGTAATTATTATTTCTTTATAACTCTTGTATATTATGCTTTTTATATGGTTTTGAAGGATTGTTTTGAAAATGCATGATATTCCGTAGCTTTTAATATTTTGATATATCGATTTAATGATATTTTCTGGTTGTGGTTCTATTCTATGAATCGTAATTGATTTTTTTTTGTTGGATTTTAGTATCCTTTTTATAAATTTTACTGCAAGCCTTGGGGTTGCTCCGAACAGTGTAAGTTCAAGCTGAATATTAATCGCATCACATGATTTTGCTGATTCGATAACTTCTTTTATTGCTTTTTCATTTTTTCTTTTCTGTATGGATCTTGATATCGGTATCTTCATAACATCTATTTTCTTACTAACACCCTCAACTATGGCATTTGCGTATGTTGCATTTCCACATAAAACATCAAAGGATGAAATAATTCCGATTTTTTTCATAGGTCTATATTTTCCAACTCTCCATGATTTAATCGAATGAATCTGTTGCAAAATTTTTTTAGCAGCTCTTCACTATGTGATGCGAAAACTAATATCGATGAATTATTGATATGGCTTATTATTTTTTTTTCAGCCTTTTCCTGAAAGGAGTCATCGCCTACGCTAAAAAATTCATCCATTATAAGAATGTCGGGGGATTGGGCTGTCGATACAGAAAACATCAACCGCATCATCATCCCTGATGAATAAGTTCTCACTGGAAATGAGAGAAATTCGCCTAGCTCTGAAAACTCAGCTATATGTTGCGAGATTTTCTTTACGTCATTATACGAAATGCTCCTGAGATATAGGAGTCGCTTGATATTATCATAACCAGAAAGTTCGGGCTCTATACCTGCTCCAATTTCCAACAGTGTTGATATTGTTCCTGATATAGATACAGTCCCTTTTGTTGGTCTGAATATGCCAGAAATACACCTCAATAGTGTGGACTTTCCTGAACCATTATGTCCGACGATCCCGAGTCTTGTACCACTGGTTATTTCAAGGTTGATATTTGATAGAGCTTTGACTGTAGTTATCTTTTTTTTTCTTCTCGTTATTAGGCCTCCTGTTGTAAATTTAATTATATCCCGCTTTAGTGAAGTGCTTTCGGAGTTATAAATTGGGTATTCAAGTGATACATTTTTAAGCTTTATATATGACATTTCTACTAACCGCTAGAGCCAATAGGGTAGTTTGTATCTATATTTTTCTATCATTATCGCCATAGCAAAGTAACCAACTAATAATGCGGTTGTAGATACTGCATAGAAAAATAGTGGGCTTGAATGGCCAGTTAATGGATCTCTAATTAAGCTAATCATGTATGTAAATGGGTTTAGCCACATTATATATGCCTTTAATCCCAGTTGGTCCGGTTTGTATATTACAGGGCTTAAGAAAAATAAAATAGTAATCATCGATGCTATTGCTGGTGGTAAGTCTCTATATCTGGCACCCAAAAAACCCAGAATACCAACTATCCATATTAGGTTTCCAATTACTAATATAATTCCAGGGATAATCAGTATTGAATTGTAATTTATTTTTGGCGGGTATATTAAAAAGACAATGATAATGATTGAAAAATTATGACCTAAAATGATCAGATTTCGTATTATTGTTATTAATGGAAATATTAATACAGAGTTTACGGTGTTCTTAATTATGGGGGCGTTTTCAATATAACAGTTAGGTGCTTCCTGAATACAGCTTGAAAGAAACTGCCAGATGATTAAACCGATGCACAATGCTGGTATAAAGGTCTCTTTATCTTGATTGAACAATATGCTCCATACATAACCCAACCCTAATGCACTTATCGCGGTAGCAAGAACAAGCCAGAATGGGCCTATAACAGACCTTGCATAACGGACTTTTATGTTATCCCATGATAAGCTCATTACTAGTCTGTTTTTTCTAAAAACTTCTAGTAATTCGATCTTTGTGTTTTTTAGCATAGCGCCGTTAGTACTGAGTAATCTTTAATAATTTGCAGTAACCAAATAACCACGCTACCGCCCATCCACTTTATATTTCACTTTCTGAAATTACATACGGATGCAGAAATCTCGCCTGTTTAAGATGCATCTGGCAGAAAGGAAAAGTATGCTTCATGTGGTACAGCACATAGCTAGCTTAATCTAACACTCAGCTGAACTATCAGGCTTTATGAAAGTTATATCGATATCAGTCTGTGTTGATTAGGTAATATCGGTTTATTTAATGTGAGCAAGCTTAGAAGTGGTTTTATGGTTTTGCTAGCGGACGTCGTGTAATTTTTAAGAACTTTCTTTTATAAGGAGTCGAGTTGCTGGCAGGGAGCAAATTCGTTAACCGCTCACCCGTTAATTATCAAGGTCTGATGAGCAGCTAAACGTCACATTTATTATTTAATACGCACTGGCTAAAGGTACTTTTTTCTGAGCCTGTTGCCCAAACCAGACAAATTTCTGTGCAGGAATGGGCAGTTACTCCATCTCCAGACTATCCAGCAGGTTTTTTACCCCAAGCCACAGTTCGGTATCACCCTCAATCATCAGGCTGCGCTGTAAGAGCAGAGTGTCCGGGTCTTCCTGGCGGCTGGCCAGTTTAAGGAAGGCTTTGCGGTCACCCTGAAATTCAACATCATGCATTTGAATACAAAGTGTCGTGGACTGGTAGCGGTCAGCTGGCTGCCATCAAAACTGATATAGAAGCTGACGTCTATGTCGGTAATGTGAATTTTCAGGCAGCGATCTTCCAGAAAATCAAAATTGCTTTTGTAATAAAGCCACCTCTTAAATTCATGCAGCATTGAATTATCAGGAATTCATCTGTCCGCCATTATCCTTCTGCAAGAGGTAACTGAGCTTGAATTCATGCTGGATACCCTGGTAATACACAACAAATACCATCAGGAATAAGGCAAATGTCATCACCGATGTAATAAGTCTTCAAAACACCAGTTTAATTTGACCTCCCGATTAACCCTTTTCTGGCCGATTGTTTTCCTGTTGGTATCAAGCAGGGAGCAGCGCCATGACCAATCGAGAGGAC
>NZ_LUKQ02000416.1 GCF_001647025.1 Endozoicomonas atrinae | reverse complement strand
GAAAATCAACATCATTAAAACCTTCGGGTAGCTGTGGTCGACGAGACATCTGTTCTAGATAATGCATGGTAATGATGCCTAAGCATAGTTGGCGGCAGCTTAAGGATTTAGAAAATGCGATTGGTATTATTCGTGATACTTTCGTACAGTTGCTCGGCGGAACCTTCCTGAAAATCACACCTGCCAGCAGCACGAATAAGGAGTGTATCTCCGGTAAATACCTTGCCATTCCACAGAAAGCTCATACAGCTTTTCGTATGTCCCGGGGTGCTGATCGCTGTGATCAACAGTTGTCCTATTTGAAGGTTCTCCCCATCGTCTAATAATCTGTCGGCCATATCCACCGAGGAAAATTTGCTCAACAATATCGGGGCTCCTGTTTTCTGTTTCAGTTTCCAGGCGCCGGTTATATGGTCAGCATGAACATGGGTTTCAAGAATAAGTTTCAGTTTGAGCCCCAACTCGTCTATAAGCTGAAGGTCACGCTCTGTTTGTTCGCTGACTGAGTCAATCAGTACCGCTTCTTTTGATTCCATATCGCCAAGAATATAGCTGTAAGTATGAGACTCAGGATCCAGAAGTTGCCGTAAGATAAGCTGTTTCATGGTGTTTGTTCTGGCGATAAGAGCTGGGCAGTAAACAGCTGCTTTGGACGCAGCAAATATTTGAAAATCTCGATAGTGATTAAAATAGGCTTAATTTTACTGTTTCGTGAAGATTTTTAGTTTTCTTTGCAAAACTGCACAGGAGAAGGTGTGAGGGAGGAGGAAGGCAAGGCTAAGGTAGCCTTGCCTGAAAGAGTTAGAGGAAGAAGTCAGTGGTTTCACGGCCCATGATGACACCACCAAAGTTACGTGCATATTTGGCAGGCTGGTTGGCTACGTGAGTCCGGCCGGTTTGAATGTCCCGGAAGACCTGATTCACCTTGTGAGTATTGAAAATACCGGCTGACCCACAGTGCAGGTAGAGTTCGGTAATGGCATCCGCGCAGCGTGTACCCACAATCGCAGAGTCATAACGCATTTTGACCCGCTCTTCAATAGCCAGAGGCTCACCCTGATCGGCTCGTTCGCTGAGGATATCAAAATTTTTGAACAGGATGGTTTTCAGATCACTGACCACCATCATGGCATTGGCGGCAGCCGCCTGTGCACCAGGGTCTTCAACCACTGCCTTGCCATCATGCAGGGCAATACGCTTACGGTTGAAATCGACAAAATCATCCACGGCACCTTTCAGGGCTCCGATAGCGGAAGATGATACTGCGCGAACAAAGATCTGGCCGAAGGGCAGCTTGAACAGTGGAGCTGTGTTCACTGCATTGCCAGGGCTGTTCTGCATAAAGCCATCAAGAGAGCGATGTGTGCGGTATTCTGGCACAAACTTGTCTTTTACCACGACATCATGGGAGCCGGTAGCCTGCAGGCCCATAGTGTCCCAGTTGTCTACGATCTCGTAATCTTCCCGTGGTACCAGGAATGTGCGGTAGTCCGGTGCTTCGCCTTCGTTTTTAGGCGGTACGATAGCGCCGAGGAAGGCCCATTCGCAGTGCTTGGATCCGGAAGAGAAGCCCCACTTGCCACTGAGTTTGTAACCGCCTTCAACATGCTCCACTTTACCCACAGGCATATAAGAAGAGGAGATCAGTACGCTGGTGTCTTCACCCCAGACATCCTGTGCGGCGCGATCATCAAACAGGGCCAGCTGCCAGTTGTGGATAGCAACGACACCGAGAACCCAGGCTGAAGACATGCAGCCTTCGGCCAGTGTCATCTGAACTTCGAAAAAGTCATGAGGCTTCAGCTCGTAGCCGCCCCATTTTGCGGGCTGGAGAATTCGAAAGAAACCCGCTTCCTGAAAATCTGCAATGGTTTCGTCATGTAGTCTGCCCTGCTGGTTGGCTTCTGCTGTGCGCTCTTTCAGCACTGGCACCAATTCCCGGGCGCGTTCGTAGAGTCTCTGTCGAATCTGATCTTGATCACTCATTATTATTATCTCCAGTTGTCACCGGTTTGGATGAGGTCTTACCTGGATTTGATCAGTATCTTCTACTGTTGGCTGATGCCAATTGGGTTTATTTCCGGCAAGACCGCTGTACTCCAGTTCCCCGAAAGCACGCTCCGGTTGGGCGTTCTTAACTGTGGATTGAATCAGTCTGGCAGGCTATCGACATACTCTAAATGGACCATCTTGCATATGCCTGGAGAAACTTATATGGATGTTTATTGTCTGTTGATTATATGCGTATATCTTCAGCTTGCTGGAAAGAGTCGTATTTACATCAGGTCAGATGGCGGGGAGTTCCATAAGTCAACAGTTATAAGTTTCATATAGCACTTAGAGCTTCAAATACCTTAACTTGGGTTGTTGGTGTGCAAGGGCATAAAATCGATATTCAATATTACCAGTCCTCATCTAGCGGAACGAGTGATCGATCTGATGATGTTGGGCGAAGTTTTAGTGGTCGAGGGGTTAAAACTCAAAAAGAAGTTCTTTTATTTGCAAAACAATCAAAGATAGGCGGTAAGGTGATATTTGATTGTACATTATGCAATGACAGTAAAGGTAAGCAATTTGGGCTAATGGTCAAGCATCTAAACAAAACTCATTTCATGGTCAGGCCTTTTCAGTGTGCTGATTGTAATGTTGGCTTTCATAACTCCGCACTGCTTGCTAGCCATCGTCACACTGAAATGCACCGTACCAATAGAGGGTGTTGCCATCACAACCTTTCTCATTCTGTGAGTTATTTACGCAATCAATCTCTTTCTATCGAAGTGTGTGACATTGAAAGACGGACATTTGAGCTTGATAAGGCATCTCCGTGTGAGGATAGTTTCACTGATATTCATCAGCGTAAACTTAAAGCTCATATCGATAGGCTTGAAAAGGAGGAGTATGACATCGTATTTAAAAAGCTGCGTCCAGCAGGATTGTTTGTGATTGGCAGTGCTGAGCATATAGGTCACATTGACAGGCTTCATAGGATTCGAAGTCTTATTTGCGACAAGAATATTGAGCTTAGATCATTACAATATTCATTATTTCCATATGTTAAACGACTTCCCTTGACTCCGGGTTTATAGCGTTATTTTTTTATCTGCTTATGTAAATCAATACTCCGGACACTATTATGCAGCGATAGCACCATAGCTACTTAGCTCCTCATAAGTATTCATGACTTTTTCGTCATTCATTGCCAAGCCTAACTTCTCAAAAACTCTGTGCATCAGGTTCTGAT
>NZ_LUKQ02000415.1 GCF_001647025.1 Endozoicomonas atrinae | reverse complement strand
GAATCGGTGATCCGACATTCCAGCAACTCACCATTCCACCGTTTACTTCTGAGCAAGTGCATCATATTCATCCGACAACCCGGGTTGTTTATGTTCACTCTGGCCGTGGGTATTCCATCGTCGGGCAATCAGAAAAGACTGATGAGGTTGAACTGCTCCCCGGTATGGTCGTCGTACTCGATCCAATGTCACCGCACCACTTCAGGACTGAGGGCGAGTCTCTGACCGTTCTCCCGGTTCATGTCTTTTCAAGCACCCCGGCAAGCATGGAAAGCAATCACCCGATGTTTAATGGCACCAAGGAAGTGTGAGTTAAGGTGATTTCGAGACTGGCCAATTAAGGTGTTTTCAAGATTGGTTAATTAAGGTGATTTCAAGACTGGTCAGTTAAGGTGTATTTAAGGTCGATCAGGTAAGGTGAAATCAAGGTCGGTTAGGTAAGGTGATTTCAAGGTCATCAGGTAAGGTGTATTGGAGTCTGTGAGTCAGCGTGAGAGCCAGGTTATTTTTTTGACGTTTTACCGTCTGTACTGCCAGCTTTGCCGCTGATTACCGATAAGCGGCAGGCGGCGTTCAGGCCGCTCTGCGGGGCTTTTTCCTAATCGGCGGGTTCTATAGCCTATACGGGAAAAACCGGCATCAATCGGCCTCAACGGGAGCTCCTAGCCTATGACCGTATAGCCTAGTAATGACGGGCGATAGCGGAAAGGCGGTATAAATCGGTAATTGAGTGAGGCGGCATTCAGGCCTATCTAGGAGGCTTTTTTCCTGAGAGGGCTACCAGTAGGGTCGGAGGAAAAAACCGGCGTGACGGGGCGTGAACGGCGGCAGTTTCGGGGCTTCTGATTATTGCGGGTTGTTAGTAGGTAGGCACAAAAAAACAGGCTTTTTGCCTGTCTCTTGTCTATTGGCTAATTAGATGTACTGACCATCTAATTTTGCTTCTGAGTAGGTAGCGAAAAAAGACAGCTCATTATGAGTCTTATCGTATCCCAGTTTTGCCTTTACGTGTTGTCCATTAATGATTACTTCTCTTTCTAGCCACCTATAACCAGCAGGTAACTCAGTATGCTCGCTTAGCTCTAGGCTGTAGTCATTGCAAACATCATATATTTTCATTGTTGTTGCTCCCTGAAATTTGAGCAGGCTCGCTGGCCTGCCCTATTCGGTTATTAGAGTTTAAAGACAGGCTCTTCTTTTTGCTCACCGTTTTCAAACTTTTTGACTAGCTCATCGAGTGCCGATTGCAGAGCGTCTTTGATCTTATCAGCTTGCTCGGCTGTGTACTCGTATTTTGACTTATCAGCCAGCTCGCTTACACGCTCGATTAATCTCAGAGCCTTCGGCATTCTGATATTCACAGTCTCTACAAACCGTTCTTCAGAAGACTTTTTAGATTTACTGTTACGTTCCATTTTGTCCTTAGCCATGGTAGTACCCTCTTTTTTGTTGGTAGTCGTTTTCTTACTGGTGGTTTTAGTAGTAGTCATGGTTGTTACTCCTTTGTTTATCATTATTCGTTGTTTGTATTTTTAGTATGGGTTGTCTGTCGTGTATATCAATTAGTTTTTTAGTGGTCTGATAAGCGGTAATTTAATACCGCTAATTTTTATAGCGGCTCATGTGCTAAAACAGCATCGAAATAATGCTCTAAGGCTGTCATTAAATCACCTGTATATTCAAAAACTAAATCGTCTGATTTCCACCTGTCAGTATCGTCTTCGTTTGTTTCTTCATAATATACGGTTACTGATGCTGTATTATTGCTTAGCAATTTAAAATCAGCATAGTGGCCAGCCTTGCTATTATGGTCGCTCATTGTTTCTGGAATAATTGCGTTGTTCATTTTTGTCGCCTCGTTTTTCGTTGTTGTTATTTTAACTATGGGTCGCCTGACGTGTATTCCAATAAAATTTTTTTAGTCCCTGACCAGCGGCAAACTGGCTGATAAGCGGGAGTGAAAAAGCTCTATGCCGTTTACGTGTATGCTCGCTTCGTCTATATAGCTCTCGGCTAATTCTAGCTCGTCCACGGCGCTTGGATTCTCGGCTATATATTCGGCTAGGTCTGCCAGCTTCTCGGATAAGAGAGCTATACGTTTTGCCTGTATCATTGCTGAGCATGCTAGGTCGGCATTGTCGGTAACTGGCATAGTGCGTGTGTCCATGGTCGTAGCCTCGCTATTAAAATTTCATGCTCTTTTCGAGCTTTTTTAGTTCGTCTGTCAGGGTTTTCAGTTTTTTTAGTTTCGGTATGGTGATGCTTACTTCGTCTACGCTCTCCATCCACTCTTCATCGTCGGTGTATTTTTTCATGTCGCCTACTACTTCAACGGTGAAAAATCGGGAGATAGTTTCTAACCAAGAGACAGTAGACTTCAGGTCGTCTAATACAGGCTTCATTTCCTGCGCTCTTTTGATCTTGGTTTCGATTGATTCTTTTAATTGTTTAGTTGTTTTCATGGTACTGCCCTTGTTTTTCGTTATTGTTATTTTAACTATGGGTTACGTGTCGTGTATTTCAAATTATTTTTAATTTTTCCCCTCCCCTCTTTATATCGGTTTTTCACCCTGGCTTCTGGTAGCTCCATCACCTGGTACTTACAAGATAAGTTTGATAAACGGTTTTTGTCGCTTACCATCGGGGTCCCTAGGGTTCTTTCTTCGTTGCGGGTTCTAAGTGGCGCGGTGTTTCGTTAGCGCCAGAACTCAAAAATGGGTATACAATTTTTTGAAAAGGCTGGTTTTCACGCTGAAAACAGGCTGAAAGGCAATTCATTGGTATACAAATAGCCCTGAATCGAATCAGGGCTGACCTGAATCAATAATCAATGGCGAGCATGACGGTTAAAACCCGAATTGTTTTGGACAAGTCCTCTGGATTCTCCGATCCGTGTTCCATATCAGGGGCGTAATAATCGAATTTAGCGAAAACCCTTTCGCCTTCAAATTCAACTGAAAACCAATCATGGTCACCGTATGGATCATTGTCTTCATGGAAGTTATCAAAGTTGGCAATCAGAGTGGCTAAACCAAGCTTGTCTTTAATCGTATGATTTAGGTTTGAAGTCATCATTATATGAAATGCGCAGTTTTCTTTTTGGAGTTTCAGTTTTTCCTCGGGATCAATTAGCGAGCGCCGAACCCTGTCATTATAAATAGCTATAGATTTCATAATTAGTACCTCCGTATAGGTTAGCTATTGTTATGGTTCCGGGGCTTATATAGGTCATCAGCCGCCTACCCACT
>NZ_LUKQ02000414.1 GCF_001647025.1 Endozoicomonas atrinae | reverse complement strand
GCGTCATTCGTAAGGCGATCAAGAACCGGAAGATTTTTCGGACTGATGAGTCAGTCATGAAGGTAATCTATCTGGCCATGGAAAAAGCTTCCGAGAAATGGACCATGCCGATCAGGAACTGGAAAGCAGCCATGAACCGGTTTGAAATTATGTTTCCTGACCGGTTCAAGGAGTAATAGTTTTGGTGGCGTTTACACAGAATTATTTACAGGCTCCTAAGAACCTGTAAGAATAGTAATTCTTCTGCTCGCTGGTCACCATAAAGACTGGCGGGCAGGATCAATTGTTACGTGATTGATCAGGTGATTTTCCGCATCATTTTTTATGATATTCGATAAGCGCCTCAAATCTCTTGATAAGATTTTGGACATTTCCTTGTCTTTTGACATCACGGGGCTGGCAAGCTATCGCGAGTTCTGTTTTAACCGTTTGCTGCGGCTTACCTTTAGGTAAAAATGGCGGCAGCGACTCTAACCACTTCTCTACCTGCCTATCTTTTGGAAGCTCACCCTCTCCAACACGAAGCTTTAATAACTCTAAACCAATATCGTTTTTACTTTCAGCAACTGGTATTTTCTCAGGTTGAGTCATTGCTTCAGGAAGAGCGACTTTTTCAGATTGACTCTCATATGTCTTAACAAAAAAATTCACTTTCCTTTTAACCATCTTACCAACAGGAATCTGCATAGCTTCCAAGAAGACTCTTTCTCCAAACTGTCTTTGCAGAACTGTCACCAATTGATTTCTTCTTTTAATAACCTTATTTTTAATTTCTTTTCCACTATCACGTACAGACTGGCCTTTGCTATCAGCTCTGGACCTGGCTGACATCAGCAAACTATCTGCAAACTCGTCAAGTGACCTATGTATACCCTCTGAAATCTGACGTTGAAACTCAGCTGTCATCGTCAATCGCTGGCTTCCCGACTCTTTAACCACCTGATCCTTTAGACGATCAGAGAGTAAAGCCCGTAACTTTCGATCAACAGTCCTTGAGATATTTTTAAAATCCATCTGCCAGCCATAACCGGTTAAGGGAAAATCCATCATATAGCTCTGAACAATATCATTACCTTTTTTATAAAGGGCCTGCCAACGATCGTCAGTTGTTACCATAAGCTCAGCTAATTGAACCGACTCGCTTGCTCTTAATGGTTTATTACTTCCACGGCCTGTTCTTTCTGAACCAGTTGGTACTAATGAACAACAAATAACTTTTTCTTGCTCCGTAGCTTTTGCTGTGGTGTATTTTTCAACCAGAACATCTAAATATCGAACCATTTGATCTTGAGAGAGGCTGCCTTTTTCATATTTATCAGCCGCGAACAAGACCATTAGATTCAGATCACTCTTACGACTAATATCCTTTTGTTTTAATATATCCAGTAGTTGACTGAATCCTTTCTCTTTTACTTTATTTTTTTTTGATGAGCCAGAAGCTTTTTCAAGATTTTTCCAGGCTTTGGTATTTCTCATAAACGAAATCTGTAGATCCGTTGCCTCTTTACCGACTGACTTTTTCATTTCCTCATGGGAATCTTCGCTTTTTACTTCTGGATTTTTTTCTGTGTGAGAGGTATTTGCAGGTGCAGCTTTTTGATCATGCTGCGTTAAGTAACTTTGGCTCGAAGGTACTACAGTAATAGAGCTAAATTCTAAAATCTTTTTAAGGCCATCCAACAGCCTGGTTTTGCGAGAAATTTTATTCTTAGTAGAAACGTGCCTCACAGATAAGCTGTCGAGCTTACCGGTTGGAGTTTCAATAGTGCTGTGCTTTTGCGATAAACTCAACGGCATCGCTGAGCTGATATCACCCGTCCCTCCAGAGCCTGACATAACAATCCACTCCATGGATCACATTTTAAAAATACCATTTAAGAAATACTGTATTAACTAGGCATTGGGTCAATAGCCTATAAGACTAAGGCTATTGACCAGTTTTCCTTAATGAATCAGTCCCTTGATCAAGTCTTCCTTGTAATGCTGCATCCAATTGATTGACAGACGCTGGCTTCGAATAATGGTTTGCAGATCCCGCAAGGCAAGATCAAACTCATCATTAATCACCAGATAGTCAAACTCACCGTAGTGTGACATTTCGCTGACCGCTTGAGACATCCGCCTTTCGATAATGGAAAGGTCATCAGTAGCCCGTCCGATCAGTCGCTCTCTCAACGCCTCAAGAGAAGGCGGCAGGATAAAAATTGAAACGGCATCAGGCATCAAACGGCGCACCTGTTGTGCTCCCTGCCAGTCAATCTCCAGGATAACGTCTTCGCCTTTGTTCAGCTGTTCACGAACCCAGTGTGCTGAAGTTCCATAATAATTCCCAAATACTTCTGCATGCTCTAGAAACATGCCTTTGTTCAACATGTCCTGAAAGCCTTCTAAGGAAGTAAAGTGGTAGTTTACCCCATCCTGTTCCCCGGGTCGGATACCTCGGGTTGTATGAGAAACAGACACACGCACATGAGGCGTGGACTCAACCATCGCCTTTACCAGGCTGGTCTTTCCAGCACCGGAAGGGGCAGCAATAATGTAAAGTTTGCCAATATTCATGAACACTCCAGGGAAAGCTCCCTGTTTTAAGCCTATATTCTATAGGATAAGCCAGACTAGGGAACAAGCCCTATTATTTACAACAAAATAAATATAACTCATTGACTGCAAAAGGCTTTTCTATTCAATATTTTGAACCTGCTCTCGCATTACAACCATAACCTATTGTTTTGTCTGACCTTATAAAACGAAAGGTGAATTTTCTGTCACCATTCTGTCACCATTTTTACTTTATAATCATAAACATGGCTGAACACTCATTAACGATTAGTATATCATTTTTAACGGTCGGGATTTATACCCTCAATGACAAAAGCCTTCCCACAGGCTGAAACGGCAGTGTCAGCAGAGAGAGAGTCGCGAGGAGCTTAATTCTGGCAGGGGATTAATCTTCAGATGCAACCTATTCTTGGTCTGAAGCGGAAGATCAACAGCGATCAGGGTATAAAGGAATAAATAGTTGAATTCTTATCAGTTATAAGTATTATCCACCTGAAGCTTTTGTCCACAAACGAAAGCTGAACTGGCACTATCCTCCCCGGGAGGGTGCCTGACCCCGGTTTCCTTTCTCAATAAGTACGCGATGTGCGACTTTGTAAGAAGCTATCTCAAATTACTAGCATGATGGTAAGTCCAACTTAAATCTTCAAAATCACACAACTATACGCTTTCCGTTTTTTTAATCTTCGGAAATAAGGTTCTCA
>NZ_LUKQ02000413.1 GCF_001647025.1 Endozoicomonas atrinae | reverse complement strand
CCATCGGGCTGGGCACAATATCCCAGAAACTGTCCACGTTTTGAAACAGCAGATCCACCAGTCGAGAATAAGCGGCATTGACCTTGGTGGCGGTGATCTTGATAAACACCCGGCTTAACGCCTGCTGCTCTTCCATCACCTTTTCCTGCTCGGGACCGTATTCACCCTTTACTGCCCGGAGCGCTTCCAGCCACTCGTCTTCTACTTCTCTCCGTGCTTCCCGATAGCCCTGCCAGCGGCTTTGCAGGTCAGCGGCAAAGGCATCACGCACCGCCTGCTCCTGACGGTCGGCATCCTCTGCCTGCTGCATCTCCGCCTGTGTCACCTCGTCCGGTGTGGCGACCTGTACCAGTCCGTAGTCCATCCTGTGGGCTTCCTTGACAAAGTAACCGCTTAGGTTACTTTCAATGTATGATTATCAGTTTCCTGCACAAAGGACTGGAACGGTTCTACCGAACGGGTAAAACCTCCGGCATACAAGCGCAACACGCTAAAAAATTGAAACGCATTCTGTTGTTGCTTAATCGGGCAAAACAGATCGGTGATCTGGACGTTCCCGGCTTCCGTCTTCATCCAATGAAAGGGGAACGCAAAGGCATCTGGTCAGTAACCGTCAGTGGTAACTGGCGGGTCACGTTCCGGTTCAATGGCAACGATGCCGAAATCATTAACTATGAGGACTACCACTGATGGAAATGTTTAACCCGCCCCATCCGGGCGAAATACTGAGCGAAGAAATCCTGAAGCCACTGGATATCAGTATCGTGGATGCTGCCAGTCATCTGGGCATTACCCGCAAAACCCTGTCCAAGATCATTCATGGCCGTGGTGCCATCACGCCGGAAATGGCCTTTCGGCTTGAAAAGGTCTTTGGCAACCCTTCTGCCAGTGTCTGGCTGGGGATGCAAAATGATTACGACCTCTGGCAAGTCACGCAAAACGCGCCCATCGTCACCCCTTTTCAACCGGATGCCGCCTAACGCCTCCGGTTCTTCTTCCCTCTGCGCCTGATCCACTCAAGCCGGTGGCCAGCCATGATGGCGGGGTAGTTCCCCACCACCCGCTGGGTGAAACGTATGATTCTGTGTTCCATCAGTAAGCCGACTTGCCGGGAGCCCGATACTTCAGCTCGTTAATATTGATCTTCTGCCGTGGCAGCTTCAGCACCATCTGCTGGGCAATGGCGTAGCTGATCACCCGGTCATCGAAGCAGCCTTCCTGCGCGTTGGTGCTGCCGTTGTCTTCAATGACGTAGGTCTGGCACTCAGCAATAGTGTCCTTGTTGCAGATACCCGACTCACCGTCCCGCAGCAGTGCCGCCAGGTGGTCGATCATCAGGGGCTTGGATTTCGTGGTGGTCTGCCAGCCGAGGCGCTTGGTGCGCTTTTGGGTTCTCTGGTCCACCGTGGTTTCCATGTACAGATTGGGGTACTTCAGGTCTTTCAGCTTGGTGACCGTAGTCAGACCGTGGTTGTTGCGCTCAACACCCACCAGCGCGCCATTGTAGAACCGGCCCAGCTTGTCCAGCATCTTGCCCAGATCGTCCGGGGCAACGTGGCCATGCCAGTGGGCTACCTGATAGCCGTCGCGGTCACACACATCAATGGACGAATAGTCACCGTGCTTGTGCTTGTCATTGACCGGTGCCAGCCCCTCCGCCACATCGCAGCCGATCACGTACTGGGTACCCGTCTTCGGGAACTCCCAGACTTGCAGCAGTCCATCTTTGCTGCGGTTCACGCCGTTGATGGTCAGCTCGATGGCCTGTTTCGGGGCGTAGCATTCGACCTTGGCCGACTCGGTGTGCTTGGGATCAAACACCGGCCTGCCGGAGAACAGGAACGCTTCCTCCACATTGCAGGGGTATTCCTGTTTGAACTTGTCTTCGGATTTCAGCTCGTAAATCTTCTGCCTGCGCCACTGGAGTTGTTCATCGCTCAGGTGGTAGGTCTGCTTCAGAAATCTTTCGTCATCATCGAGCGTGAAGCCTGCCGGAGCTGCCGCCTGATATTCCTCCTGCCAAAACCAAGGGATAAACACCAGTTCAAAATCGCCACGGCCAGCAGCGGCGTCCATAACGTAATCATAAAACACACCACCAACCCCGTTAGCAGTGCTTTCAAGGATGACTTCAGTGTCTGCTTCATTGGGCACCGCCTGTAACACACCGGCCAGGTGTTCGTCCGCATTTGGCCAGAAGGCCACCTCTGAGCCATGGAATAGCTGCGCCGTGGATGACCGCCCTGCTCCCCGGTTGCCTGCGGTACCCACCCGATAACCGGAGTCATGGGTAAAGTCCATCTGCTTGGCACTCTTGTTACTGAGTGTCTTCTGGGCAAAGGCAGGCAGGTTTTCGTGGTAGCGCAGCACCATATCGAACAGGTTGGCCGTGGCGTCCGCTTCGTGGGTCAGGATGTAAGCTCTCAAACCACGCTTGTTGCTGACCTTCCAGTAAAACCGGGCTTCGGTGTACGTGCTGCATCCCTGCTGCCGACCTTTCAGCACCACGATCCGAACCTTGCCGGTGCGCTTGAGTTGCTGGTTGATCCGCTTGTGCAGGTACTTCTGGGCCGCGTTCAGCTTCAGGGGAACCACTTTGGCCGACTTGGTTCTGATCTTCAGGCAGAGGCTGGCAAAGTATCGGAAATCAAACAGCAGCTTCTCTCTGCCGGTCAGTCCTCGTCTTCGCTGTCGGCTTCGCTGTCCCTTGCTGCCAGCCATTCGTCCACCGTTTCCAGTTCGTCCTTGATGACGGTCTGCTCCAGCTTGTCCCGCCACTTGAACCGGTTTTTCATGTACATGATCATCATGGCAGGCTGCACCTCGGCCTGACCCAGTGCGCCCCTGATGTACTTGTCTTCCCACCAGGCTTCGGCCAGCACATCGCCCTGCTCCACGGCAGCGGCAAAGTCTTCGTGTCTGTCGATGTAGGACAGGAACGTCTTGTAGCTGATGCCGAGTTCCACGGCAGTGGCCTTACGACTCATGCCTTCGGCCATCAGGTCTTTCACCTGCTGACACATGGCCGGTTTGTATTTACTGGGGAATGCCATGACTAAATAAGGTGCCTGAATGCGTAGGCGATCAGACCAGCAGTGACCGTCATCGCCACCCACTGCGCCACCGAGGTGATCACGGAGTTTTTCTGCACGGCCTTCTCGATGGTGTCCAGCCGTTCCTCGCTGCGTTGCTCCCGCAGTGCCAGGTTGACCATCCGTTCGTCGTGCTTGGCCAGCGTCTGGAGTATCTGGGTAATCCCATCGAGCTTTTCTTCAATCCGGTTAAAGCGGTCTTCGTCGGCCATAACTACCTCCGGGCAACGCCCTTCAGTTTCTCCACCGTCCGCGC
>NZ_LUKQ02000412.1 GCF_001647025.1 Endozoicomonas atrinae | reverse complement strand
ATCATCCTGAGTTTTAATCTGACTGGCTATTTGATCTACCAGTTTTTCGTTGATTTCAACGCTCATTGTTATTCTCCATTTTGGAGTATTAACGACAAGCGTTTACACAATTTAAATTACATTCCCGAGAAAGTAGTGAATTAGGGGTGTTCAGGCTCGCAAGAATATGTCTGATATCGAGCCGAGAATGAAAATATAAGCAGCAAGGGTCTACGATTTTAAGGTATATCGAGCTATGTTAGTCGTATAGTTTATTGCTCTGAATCAGAAAATAAACTATCTAAAGAACTTTTATCCCATTGTCGCTTTTTACGGTAGTACACTACTTTTTTGGCTTTAGAGCCTGCGCACCAGATGGCGTCCGCAAAACCCAGGCTTTTGGCGGTTTCTTTGACTTTCTTAAGATAGAGAGCTCTGTTTTTCGGATCAGATGAAATGTTTACACCGTACTCACCTAAATAAACCGGGATTTGATGTTGATCAGCCCACTGTTTTACCCGTAAAAAATTATCTTCCAGAAAAGCAATGTCTTCATCCGTACCCCATGTGGGCTGTGAATTTTTAGTTTCCGGATATTTTGTGAATGTGGGAGATTTCTGCAAAGGAAGTCTGGGTCAGTAACGCGATAAGTGCGCTATAAATTGAGGCTTTCTTCATGTGTGATTGTTATTTATGAGTAATGTTGTAATTGGCACAAGCCCGGCCATAATCAATGCAACAAGGAAGCTGGGCTATTTACTGACAGGGAGCTATCAGTGCAGAGAGTCAGAGATCATTGCACTGAACACGCCACAAACCATGATTACCAGACTAATACCCGCACCTGATGTAAATGAGAACCACAAGGAAGCCTGTTCAACCGTATAATAATAGGCGGCACCAGCCATCAACCAGGCCCACCAGAATCCCAGAGAAGCCATGGCCGTGAGTCTGAATCCGGTTGAAATCATAGTTCTCATCATCTGCTTCCCCAAGCTGTGTTGTCATCGATAGTGCAGAAACCATCTTATGCCTACAACACACAGAGGTGCATCAGGGTTTTACGAAGTACAATCCGTGTATTTCTCTTTTCCGGTGTTTTTCAGTCCTCTATAGCAATTTATAATTTATTTTTTTTGCCTGTGGCCAATTTGGGCTGTTTACCAGAAAGCCCCATGGCATATTTCATCACCTGATTGACCGCTGGTGGCAGCCTGCCAGCTATCGTCAGGCCGAGATTTCGCAGAAGTTGCAGTGGTTTATTCTGGTTACTGAAAGCATGATAAAAAGCATCCATTGTATTCATCATCAACGCATTATCTCTTCGCCTTGCTTTTTCATATCGGGTAAGAACCTCCAGGGTTCCCAGGTTTTCACCTGCCCTGTAGGCTTCAACCAGAATTTCAATCAGCCAGGCAGCATCCTGCAAACCCAGGTTTACACCCTGTCCCGCTAAAGGGTTGATGGTGTGGGCTGCATCTCCGGCAAGAACGATACCCGGACGGAAATACTCAGTAACATGGCGCCGGGCAATAGGGAATGCACCACGCTCATGTAGCTGGATAACTTCAGGTAGCTCAGCAGGAAATGTGGTTTTCAGCTCTTTAATGAATGCTTCACCGGAGAGTGCCAGTAGTTGTCGAATTTTCTCTGGATGGTTGTACCAGACAATAGATCCAAAACTTCTACCGTTTATATCCGGTAGTGGCAAAAAGGCCTCTGGACCTGTCGGGGTAAAGGCCTGCCAGGTAATGTCCTGACAACCTCCGGTAATTTCAACCGTTGCAACCAGACATTGTTGCTCATAGTCCCGTTGCTCCATGGCCAACCCTGCAGCTTGGCGAACCCGTGAGTTGGCACCATCTGCTCCCACTAACAGATCACCAGAAAAGCGACGTCCATCGGACAACTCAATTACAGGGGGAACCGCAGAAGTATGAATTTTTTGAATACTGGCCGGGCAGAACAAAGAGACAGACGGGTAAGATTTGATCGCTTCTAACAGACCTAATTGGGTAACCCGGTTTTCAACGATAAAACCCAGCTGTGAGTGATTAATCTGTTTGGCATCAAACACAACCCGGTTTGCCCTTGAGCCTATCTCTTTTCCAAAGGGAGAGTGCAGCTTTTCCCACACGGCCATACGTCGATACGGCGTCATACGCATGGATTGCATATGTGGCCATGCTCCCAGTTGGCGAAGAATCTCTTCAGAGGCTGTGCTGAGAGCAGACACGCGCAGTTCGGGCAGGGCATCAGCTGATAATGGGGATGGTTCAGTATGGTCGAATACGGCAACCCTTATTCCCTGTTGGCCAAGGCCGCAGGCGATCGTTGCACCCACCATTCCTCCACCGACAATAAGTACATCGTAGTGTTGCTGATCATCACTATGCCTGGAAGCGTCTGTTCTTTTCATAAGTAAGCTTTATATGTAAGCGTCATAAGCCAGTGCTGCAGCGCACACCATCAATCCCGATCAGGATCTTTTCACTGAGAATGGAATTAGTCAAATGAAGTATCTTAGGGTGTTAAACAGCCTTTAGGGAAGCTGTGGAGGTATTGAGGTAGGAAGTTAAAGGCAATCTGATGATTGCCTTCATTCGTCGGTCTGGTCGTCATTAAACTCTTTGGTGTTTCTCTCAGAAATTTTTTTCTTCTTGCGCTTGTTTTTTTTACGAGCTTTACGCATTTCCAGAGATTTATCCTCACCTTTTCTTGAGTCTGAGCGGTCAAGGTAAGACTTGTGGCTTGTTGAAGAAGAGCTGGCACTGCCTTCATTTTTACCAAGGCTGTCATCGTTACCTTGACCGTAGTCAAGATGGGGAGAGGATGATGGGTCAATTCTATAACCTGAACTCACAATCTGGCCTCCTTGCTCAATGAGTTACTTTAAGTTTATACAACGAAATAGCGTAATTCTGCCCCTGTATGACTAATGATTGAGGCTGTCATACCCTTATGGGAGATAGATGCCTGTTTTTCAACCATAACAGCGTCAATAATTTTGCCTGGAGCCTTGCCAAGGCTGGATAGGCGGAGATTAACCAGAGCCGCTTCTACGGCAGTCATTCCCGGGTTGAAGGCTACGTTTTCGGCATATCTACCTGAAATTATATCTCCGTTATCTATAAGTAGAGCTACCCCTGAATGACAGTCGGAATAATACCAATTGAATTTTCTAACTACTGTATAACTGCCCAATCACGGGAGCACAGACTGAACAGTCGACCAGCTTCGCTGCAAAGGTTATTCCAAGCTTCACAGCAACAATCTACAATATTTTCATAACCTGAAAATGCTTTGTTTGATAAGTCATGCTCCCGCATCCACTCCCATAGCCTTTCTGAGCTGTTTAACTCCGGTGCGAATGGT
>NZ_LUKQ02000411.1 GCF_001647025.1 Endozoicomonas atrinae | reverse complement strand
TGCATCGTGAAAGTTTTCAGGAAAATCGGGAGTTTTAGGCATGACATTAACGGGATGAACAACAGGCTATTTAAAGTATAAAGGCAATCGCAGAATTCGTGACATATTTTGAAAATGAAATTGGTATAAGTAGCTAAACATATAGAATCAGATATTTCTGACTCCTTGTTCAGGCACTCTGCTTCGTTACAACTCCGGTCACATAGCTACGGCTATGCTCCTTCCGTTGTGCCTTGCATAGCACCTGTCCAAGTAGCCAGAAATATACAATTCCATATGGCCAGCTACTTAACACCGAAAGAACGTTTCTAATTAGAACAATAAAAAAGAGGGACCTTTTATGTTTTCGCTGACTCAACTTATCCGTCGCTCTGCACAGATCAACCCCAATGGCATTGCCACCTCCATGAATGGTCGTGTCAGTACCTGGTCGCAGCTGCTGTCTCAGGTGGCAGGCCTTGCTGGCGGGTTCAGGCAACTGGGGATAAAAGCAGGTGACAGAGTTGCCATTCTGGCTCTCAACTCTGACCGGTATTATCAAAGTATGTTTGCCATCCCCTGGGCAGGCGCCGTCAATGTACCGATAAACTGTCGTCTGGCTGATCCGGAAATTCAATTCTGGCTGGAAGACTGCCAGGCCGGCACCCTGTTAGTAGACAGGTCTTTCGCCGATAGAATCGCAACACTTAAACCCAAGCTGCCAGCGCTGAAACAGGTCATCTATATGGATGATGGAGAGCCTCCACACGACTTCATCAGTTTTGACCCACTGCTTTCTTCCACGCCTGCTTCTGATGCCGGCAGAGCCAATGACGACCTGGCCGCAATCTATTACACCGGTGGAACTACCGGACGCTCAAAAGGGGTCATGCTCAGCCATCAAAATCTGGTCAGTAACACTTTACAGGCCGGGAACTTTATTAAAGTCAGTGACAATGAGCGGATTCTCCATGTAGCACCAATGTTTCATATTGCCGATGGTGTGATGATCAACTCCTGCGCCATGGTGGCTGGCAGTAACTACTTCCTACCCTCTTTTGAGCCCGTTGCTTTCATGAAAATGGTTGAAGAGCACAAAATACAACGGATGCTGGTTGTCCCCACCATGATCAATATGATCGTCAATCATCCTGAAGTAGCCAGCTACGACCTGTCGTCTCTGACAGACATTGTCTACGGCGCGTCACCCATGCCGGAAGCCGTCATCGTCAAAGCGATGGAAGTGCTCCCGCACACCCGCTTTTACCAGGGCTATGGACAGACAGAAACCTCACCCTTTATTTCCGGTCTGGCACCGGAATATCACACAATAACAGGGCCTCTCAGTGGTCGACTGAGCTCTGCTGGACGGGCGATACCTGGTGTAGAACTGGCCATACTGGACGAAAACGACGAGCCGGTATCTTCAGGCAATATTGGTGAAATCTGCCTTAAGGGCCCCAACGTCATGCTGGGTTATCTTGGTCTGCCCGATGTCACTGAAAAAACACTGAAGAATGGCTGGCTGCATACCGGGGACAGCGGAAGAATTGATGAAGATGGCTTTGTTTATATTGTCGATCGGGTAAAAGACATGATTGTGTCCGGTGGAGAGAATGTTTATTCCATTGAAGTAGAAAATGCCATTCATAAGCACCCCTCTGTCGCCCAGTGCGCGGTAATCGGTATTCCCAGTGACAAGTGGGGTGAACAGGTGCATGCCATTATTGTTCCTACTCCCGGAGCCACGACCGATGAAACGGTCATCATGGAACACTGCCGTACTCTGATTGCCGATTACAAGTGCCCCAGAAGTATCTCAATTCAGGACAGTCCGCTTCCTCTGTCTGGGGCAGGAAAGATACTGAAAAATGAGCTAAGAAGACCCTACTGGGATAAAAAAGCTCGCAGTATTAATTAAGCCCTTCAAAAGGGCATTGAACTGGAAGTCATCGATATGTATATGCCAAGAAAGATTTTTAATGAGGATCATGAACAGTTCCGCACAGCCTTCCGAAGCTTCGTGGAAAAGGAGATTGTGCCCAATCAGGAACAGTGGGAGAAAGACGGTATTGTTGACCGCAACCTCTGGCTGAAAGCCGGAGAAAATGGCTTTCTTGTCCCCATGGCAGAAGAGAAATACGGCGGTCTGGGAATTGGGGACCACCGATTTGATGTAGTGATGTGTGAAGAGCTTGCCCGCGTCAACGAGCGGGGTTTTATGCTTGGCCTGCACAACATGGTAGTCGCCCCCTATCTACTCAGTTACGCCAATAACGAGCAGAAGCAACGGCTACTCAGCCGCTGCATAACCGGAGAGGCCATACTGGCCGTCGGGATGACAGAGCCGGGTGCGGGCAGTGACCTTGCCGGCATGAGAACCACTGCGGTGGAAAAAGACGACCACTGGCTTTTAAATGGTTCTAAGATCTTTATTTCCAACGGCATCCTTTCTGACATTATTGTCGTCGCCGCAAAAACCAATCTCGATAATCCCCACGAAATGGGTCTTTTTCTTGTAGAAAGGGGCATGGAAGGCTTCTCCAGGGGAGAACCACTGAAAAAAATGGGCATGAAATCCCAGGATACCGCAGAACTGTTCTTCGATAATGTCAAGGTACCCAAAGCCAACGTACTGGGTGATCCCGGCAAAGGCTTTGTGTATATGATGGAAAAACTGCCGGTAGAACGCCTGAACCTCTGCATTGATGCGGTAGCCTCAGCCAGAACCGCACTAGACCTGACCAAAGAGTACATCAAAGAGCGCAAGGCTTTTGGGCAGGCTGTCAGCAAATTTCAGAATACCCGTTTCAAAATGGCCGAAATGAAAACCGAGATCGATCTTGGTTTTGCCTATGTTGATCGTATGATTGACCAGGTCAATGAAGGTACGTTAAGTGCAGCGGATGCCTGCGGTGGTAAATACTGGACATCGGAAATGCTGTGCCGTGTTGTTGATGAGTGCTTGCAGCTCCACGGTGGTTATGGCTTTATGGATGAATACCTTATCTCCAAAATGTACCGGGATGTTCGTATCAGTCGAATATACGCTGGAACCAATGAGATTATGAAAACGGTGATTGCAAAGGCAATGGATCTATAGCTTACAACCTCTCTTCCTTGTTGGAACCTTATTTAGCCTACAGGGAAGTACTTTCTTATTTCATGTTCGTTAGTCTAGTATTTTTTGAAGAATCGAGCCTGTAAATAATTCTGTGTAAACGCCACCAAAACTATTACTCCTTGAACCGGTCAGGAAACATAATTTCAAACCGGTTCATGGCTGCTTTCCAGTTCCTGATCGGCATGGTCCATTTCTCGGAAGCTTTTTCCATGGCCAGATAGATTACCTTCATGACTGACTCATCAGTCCGAAAAATCTTCCGGTTCTTGATCGCCTTACGAATGACGC
>NZ_LUKQ02000410.1 GCF_001647025.1 Endozoicomonas atrinae | reverse complement strand
GAAAATCAACATCATTAAAACCTTCGGGTAGCTGTGGTCGACGAGACATCTGTTCTAGATAATGCATGGTAATGATGCCTAAGCATAGTTGGCGGCAGCTTAAGGATTTAGAAAATGCGATTGGTATTACTGGTATTGGAGCCGGTCATGGCCTTAATTAAATTAGATTGAAGTTCAAGCTTTTCATCCTCAAGCCTTGATCGATCTGCCAGCAGTTTTTGCTGTTTCTGGGCAAACTCTTTGTTTTTCTCGTCAAGATCGGTCAACTTTGTCTTAAAATCAGTTAGTTCAAGTTCAGAGGTATCTTCTAAACGAGTCACTTCAGTCTGCAGTTCCTTAATTCTCAGGTTCTGATTCTCAATAACGACTTTCTGGGCTTCATAATTGATAAACGCCTCATCTCGCTGCTCAGAGGCCTCGGTAAACCCACGTTTCAGGGAGTCAAAATCTTGCAAGTCAGACTGCATTTGGTGGATCTTCTCTAAAAGTCCATCTTTTTCATCTGTAAGATTGTCATTGTCCGTAATAACCTGAATCATCTGTTGCTCCATACCTTCCAATCGTTTCTTTAAAGCCTCTTTTTCAATGCAAAGATCTTTAAAACGAATTTCACCAGGGTCGTTGAAAGTACGGTGACCAAGTTCCTGATGGTAGGAACCACCTACCAAAGAATGGTCAACTCCTGGAGCCAGCATACTCATACCTCCCTCAAAAGAGCCTTCTTCCCTGGAACTGCTCCCATACGAGGAAAGTTCGATTGTCTCAGGAAAGACAGGTTGGAACTCTCTGGCACTATGAATGAATTGTATTAGCTGAGCTTGCGTTGCCTGTAACTCCTGTTTCAGAGCGTTGACTTCTTCATTCGGCTCAACACCTGCATGGGAAGCCATATGGACCAGCTCTCGAGGTTCGACTAATACGTCCTCAGGTGTTGCCTGTAAGGTCAATGATACTTTTTCAGGACTGGTTGGCGAGACAATAGAGTGATGCTCACTGCTGCTGCGAATCACTTCCTTCAGCTGAGCCTGTGTGGACGCTAACTCCTCTTTCAAGTCAGTAACTTCCCGAGACTCGACATCAGCCTGAGAAGCCATATCGACCAGTTCCCGGGGGCCGGTTACTGAGACCTCAGATGTCTGCACGTTACGTGAAACTTTTTTAGCACTGGATGACATCTCAGCCAGCCTTTCCTTAAGCTCGTCAACTTCCTTCTTAGCGGCTCTCAGCTCAAAATTTTCCATACCAACGACCTGAAGTCTTTTATTGCTTTCTTCAAGTTGCACTTCCAGGTGTCGGTATTGTTCACTGTATTGCTGAGTAAGTTGAGCAATCTCAGTCTTCTTAACTTCAAGCAGTTCTAACGCTGTTCTCTTCTGGCCCTTTAAGGAGGCTTGCTGCTGATGAACATTGAATTCCAGCTCAGCCGTTTCAGGATCATCATTTTCTGAGTCCAAACATGCTTCATCTAAAGCAGGCAGTTGCCTAAATCGTTCTTCAAGGCTATCCAAATCTTCAAGCAGCCTTTGGTTTACCTTAAGCTGATCCTGATAGTCTGCGCTAAGACGGTGTGATAATTTTTTAGATTCTTCAAGAAGAGTCGCCATACTCTCCTTATGGTTTTCAAGCTCTTGATTATCTTCTTCAAGATCGGTAATACGAAGCTGAAGCTCCTCATTTTGACGCTTATGAACACTCAACTGGTTTTGAAACTCAACCATTTGCTGCAAGGTCCTCTGACTGCTTTCCTCGGCCTGCCTCTCGATACCGATACAAATCTGACGACACTGCTCGTCAAATTGAGCAAGGGAGTGTATGTGTTGCTCCTTCAGGCTCTTTTGTTCAGCCTGCAGCTTTTTAAGATCCAACTCAGCCTTAGTTCGCAGTTCAGTCTCCTCTCCCAGCAATAATGTTTTTTGTTGTAAAACCTTGTCTGCTTGCTCAACCAGATATTGATAGTTCATTACCCCTGGCTGGTCGGAAGGTAAGCCCTGATGTTTCACCAGAAGACGATGCAGCTCTAGCTCTGCAGTCAAATTACAATCTGTCATTTCGTACTGCATGGTATGAACGGTCTGGTCTGACATTGGAGCATAGGGAGCATTTACAGCATTATTGTTGTTATCTTGATCCTTTCTTGTTGTCAGACCCTGAAACTGGCTGATTTCCCGACGGAGCTGTTGTTCTTTCTCTTCATGACGCCTGATTTGATCCCTTTGAACCGATATGTGATTTGTAAGAATGTTCAGTTCATTATTGTGGTCACGATCTTTTTTGTCCGTCAGCTCACGCAAACCTCTGACTTCCCGGAGAAGCCCTTGAATTGTCACCTCTTTATCATCGTTAAGCGCCTGCATGTGATCTTGATGACGAAGCTCCAACGCTTCCACATTATGTCGATACTGATCTTCTAAATCCATCAGATCAAATTGATGCAGCCCCTCCAAACGACTTACTTCAGTTTGATGACGGGCTTCTAATTCACACTTCTGCTTTTGCTCTGCAGACAATTTGCTTTCAAGAGATCGAATTCTATCGGCCTGCACCTGTCTGGCCCAGATATTTTCTTCCTTCGTGTGATCATGTTGCTGGCGAGCTGCTTCAAGCTCTTTAGAGAGCTGTTGAATACCGAATTCTTTTTCAGCCAGTTGCTTGTCCAGTGTATCTTTTAAAGCCTGGTAACTTGCACGTCTCCTGGCATTATCAGTCTCAAGATCGTCTCCACGTCTAACTACACGCTCCAGCAGAATATTTAATTCATGATTTCTGTTCTGCTCCCTGCTTAATTTTTGATTCAACTGCTGTGCCTGATGAGCAGCTTGATCTTTTAAGCCCTTTATTTCACTCGCATGCTGAGACTCAAGATCTTTGTGACGCTGCTCAAGCTTCTTAGCATCCTCAACCTGCTTTGCAGTCATTGGCAGGAGCTTTTGAACGGGTTCTTGAACCTTGGTGATCTTGCGGAGCAGGAGCTTTATACCTCTGCCGGCATCATAAGTAAGGGAGACAGGAATAAGTACCGGACTAAGTACAATGGTGACAACGTAACCAAACGGGCCCAGCTTACCAACAAACCATTTACCCCATTTGATCAAACTGGGTTTGTTAAAGCCCAAATCATCAACCGCAGCCTCGGTCGTTTTATGAATAGCATTAGCACCATCATTCACATCCTTGATGGCAGCTAGCCCTGCATTAGTAACAGGTTCGGTACCCATGATCACTCCCTCTCTGTTTTTATTCGAAGTCGATAAATTGAACTCCTGTTTTAGAGAGGAAAGTTATTATACCAATCGCATTTTCTAAATCCTTAAGCTGCCGCCAACTATGCTTAGGCATCATTACCATGCATTATCTAGAACAGATGTCTCGTCGACCACAGCTACCCGAAGGTTTTAATGATGTTGATTTTC
>NZ_LUKQ02000041.1 GCF_001647025.1 Endozoicomonas atrinae | reverse complement strand
GAAAATCAACATCATTAAAACCTTCGGGTAGCTGTGGTCGACGAGACATCTGTTCTAGATAATGCATGGTAATGATGCCTAAGCATAGTTGGCGGCAGCTTAAGGATTTAGAAAATGCGATTGGTATTACTCGGATCAGGTGACGGCTGCCGTTATGAGAAAAGAGATCGCACAAGAAGCCTATCGATACATGCAGCAATACTGTCGGGGAAAGCAGCTTAACCCTGGCTATGATGATGATCTTTACCAGAGACTGGTGGTACAGCGCGGTCTTTCTAAAATGTTCAAGAACGGTGAATACGGTTATATGACCGATATTATCTTTGCCGCCCGACGGTTACAGAGGCCGGTCATGGTGATTAATCGCAGCGGCAAAGAATGTTTTACCGTCGACAGTCAGGGCACGGTGCTTCAATCACTGAACACACTGGCAGATGCTTCCAGACTTCCTCGCAACACCATCATTATGGTATGGGATCGAACCGAGGCTAATAACCCCGGAAGTGATCACTTTATGCTTGTAAAACGATAATTCAGGCTCTGGCCTTTCTGGTAGAGAGCATCCTGAAAGGCAGGGTCAACAATGCACTGAGTAACAGTGCAATCAACACACTGTATCCCAGGTCATTAAATGAGAGCGGGATACCGGGCTTAAAATTAACCAACACTCTCTCGAGTGTTTTCCACTGTTTTGGTGAACTGATAAACCAAGCCCGTTCAAAGTAGTTGCCGTTAATTAAAGTAGCCAATGACTGAGCCTGCTCATCGTACTCCTGCAATGTCTGCTGCTTCTGTCGGGCATCATCTTTTATTATGGGGCTCGGGTTTTGTAACAAATCACTAATCATCGCGAACTCATCAGGGTATCCATGCCTGGCTGCAGTGCTTCGGAAGCCTTCAAGCTGGAGTTTTGTCGCTTCGTAGTAACCACTCAGATACTGCACATAGTGGTCAGACAGCACCGGTACCTGCAACGCGATCAGCAATAAGCCGCCAAACAGCAGTTTATCGAGTAAGTTAACAATCAAGCTTGCTCCTGTTTATCCATTGAATAATGATTTGCTCCATTTCTTTCATCTTATTATATTCACCCGCTGTAGCAAGGAATCGAAGCAATGACGAGTCCTTTCTTTGCAGGCGCTATCAAGATAACACGTTATATGGAACTGATAACCCAACAGCTTCTGCTACGCCCCTTCCAGAAGGCTGATGTTGAACCTCTATTCAACATTCAGCGGGATCAGGAGGCAATGCAATTCACATTTAATGTGCAACACATGGAAGAATCTGAGTCTTATCTCACTACTCATGCTGAACAGAAGGATATTGTCGGCTTTGCCCCCTGGACGGTTAGCCTGAAAGAAGACAAAACCGTGATTGGCTGGGGTGGTTTGATGGAAGACCCTTTCGACCCGGGCTATGGCCCTGAAATCGCCTATTTTTTCAACAAGAATTACTGGGGAAAAGGTTTGGCCACTGAACTGGTTAAGGCATCCATTACTTATGGTTTTGAGCACTTAAAGCTGGAGGTTATCGGGGCCTTTGCCCGCCCGGAAAATCTGGCATCCATTCGGGTTCTGGAAAAGTGTGGCTTCAGTTATAAAAGCTACAACACCATCATTGAACGAAATTACTTCCAGGTGACACCGGATACCGCTCAGCCAATGTACCGCTGACAGTATACGCATTGGAAGAGCAAGTCCCATCCGATCTGCTACCTTTGTTCTTTCTTACAGCCATTCAGGCTCCGTAAATCCAAAGAAAAAAGGCCTTCACCCAATGTCAGGACTTGCCCAATCCTTTTCAGGAGCCGTGCCTGAAAACTACGACCGGTATATTTTTGCAACATTTCTGCGGCCATTTGCAGAAGAAATGGCAGCCCGTCTACGAAACACGGCTTCGAAGAACATTCTGGAAACCGCAGCAGGTACTGGTTCCGGCTCACTGATCCTGCAAAAGAGTCTTGAGTCAGGAACCTTCTATACGGTATCTGATATCAGCAGCGATATGCTGACAATGGCTAAAGAAAAGCTGGGCAATACGGCCGGTGTTTATTTTGATCTGGCGGATGCCTGTGACCTGCCCTATGACAGCAACCATTTTGATTCAGTGGTCAGTATGTTTGGCCTGATGTATTACGATGATAAGCCCACCGCACTCCGGGAAGCCCACAGGGTTCTTAAACCACGAGGTAAGTTACTGTTCTGCGTTTGGGATCGTCTGGACAAAAATATACTCAGTTATCACTTCTACCATAAAGCTGCACGCTACTTTGATGGTGAACTGCCCCAGTTTCATAAACTGCCTCACAACTGTGCCAGCCTGGACTTTCTGAAAACGGAGCTTGAATCAGCAGGTTTTGAGAACATTAATATCACCGTTGTAAAAAAGCCGACTGAAGAATGCTCCCCCCAAAAGGCGGCCATAAGCTTTATCACTGGCACTCCTCTTTTTTACGAACTTCAGGAACGGGGAATTGATCACGACCAGGTCATCAGCGAAATGGCGGCAGAGTTAACAGATATTTTTGGGGAAAACCTGAAGGGCATACCAAGGCAGGCACTGTTTGTGGAAGCCAGTAAAGGCTGACTTTGCTCTTGAGAAAGAGCTTTAGCCATATGATTTTTTCCACCACGAAGAGACAAAGTCACGAAGAAAAGCTTTTCTTTGTGTCTCTGTGCCTTTGTGGTAAAGAAGTTATACCTTTATCAAGAAGACATTCAAACGGCCTCTTCTGTCTCCTCTTCTCTATTTTCGGAAACAACCGTCAACGGCTTTTGTTGTTCAGGTTTCCAGCTTTGCACCTGCTTCAGCATCTTCCAGCCACCGACCAGTCCCAGCACAGAACCGGCAGTCATCAGCCCTGACATGGCTGCACCTACCACACCGGCGGTCATTACATCCTGCCCTGTCAGATAAAGACCGGCTATATCCGTTTTGGGTTTCAACCAGTGCTGGTTAAATCGATTGGGGTCGTGACTTAGCCCGTAGATTTCACCTTTCTTATAAAAGCAGAAAAAGTCAGTAGATAACGGTGTTGAGAGCTCATAGTAATCAACTTTCCCCCGTAGCTGAGGCAGCTTTTCATAGAGCACTTCAAGCAGGCGTTCAGAAAAGCCTTCTTTCAACGCATCATAATCCTCACCACGTTTTCCCCAGGTTTCGTCTTTCCACTGCTCAAACCATTCATATTTTGCCGGAGCCACAATTTCAATAGTGGCACGATTGGGGTAACGCTCATCCCAGCTGGCATCCTTAGCCGATGGGAATGATATATATACAACGGGAAATGGATGATTACTGTCTTTTAAAAAGCGATCAACATTCTGGCCATGATGTTCATCCTGATAGATCCAGAAGTTGGTCTTGGGTAAATCGAGGTTTTCTGCCGTATCGGCAATACCGATATACATCCCCAGGTGGGTCATGGAAGGTGTTACCTGGTTCAGCTTATCCAGATAACCGGTCGCTCTTGCCGTGGATTCAGGCAGCAGGCGACTAAATGTATTAAAGACACCGGCATTGCTGATAACTCTCTGAGCTCGTATGTCGGTACCATCTTTCATTTTGACGCCCACTGCCCGACCATTCTCAATCAGAATTTCGGCAACCTCGGCATAGGTGAAAAGCTCTCCACCACTGGCCTGAATCTGGGGAATCATGGTTTCGGCTATGCGTGAGGCTCCACCAATCGGGTAGTAACCGCCAAACATATAATGTCTGGCAATCAGGGCATGCACCATAAAGCTGGACTGCTCCGGTGGAAGGCCATTATCCCCCCACTGCCCGGTTAGCACAGCAATCAATTTTTTATTGCTGGTCAGGCGGCTGAGCACATCGACGGTAGGTTCATTAAAAAACGACGGCAGCTTTCCTTTTCCCGCCAGGCGCATGACTTTATTCATCCAGCCCGGCAACAGTTTCCGGGCAGAGAAAGCAGGCATGGCATTGGACACTTGCTTAAGCAGGCTAAGGTACTGATCAATGGCGTCAGTTTCATCCGGAAAGTATTGAACCATCTGCTTCCGAAAGGCGTCTTTACCCCGGATCAGATCATACTGATCTTCCCCCAGGTAAAAACGGTCATAATTATCAGCCATGGGTGACCACTGGAGTTCTCCATCGGTCAGGTAACCAAACAGCGCTCCTGCCATGGTCTTCGGGTTACCCACATCCCCAACATAGTGAACCCCCACATCCCACTCATAACCATTGCGGCTGTAACTGTGACTGAAACCACCTGCGGTGTAATGCTGCTCAAGCACCAGTACTTTCTGCCCAGCCTTGGAAAGGCAAACGGCAGCAGCCATACCACCAGGGCCTGAGCCAATCACAATCGTGTCATAAGGTCCTTCCAGCCGGTTGCTGCGGTAACGGCGCCCGATTCGGATCGTACTGGGTTTCATTCAACCACCTTTTTTATTCTTATTATTCTATTTTGCTTAGTTGTTTTGCAGGCCATCTTGATGAGCTTGATCTGCGAACTCGTATTTAAAAGACTTAAGCTTCTTTGGATGCACAGTACTTGAGCCTGATGTTTTTGCCAACCTGGTTCACTATATTGAAGCAGGAAATATCAAACCAGTGATCGTACATACTTTCCCACTGGATCAAATTGCGCAAGCTCAGGAAGTGTTTCTGCAGAAAAGGCATACTGGGAAGATTGTATTATCTGTTACGGAGAAATAATTCCCTTCCGTCGATATATTTGAATAGGCTGCGAGTCCACCATGGCCTTTATACAGAAAATAACCCTTTACGCCTTATTTCCAGATCAGCAGGCTTTGTTGTAAAAAAATAGAGTCACGGGAGTTGGAATACATAACCATCTCCCGCTATACCATGATGCTTGATCAGTGTTAATGCCTGAAAAAAGAGACTACTGACAGGTATACCCACCATCAACCGGAACCAGTGCTCCGGTCATAAAGCTGTTTTCTGATGACAATAGATAACAGGCCAGACTCGCAATTTCAGCAGGTTTGGAAACTCTCTTAATCGGCTGAGCACCTTCAAGCATATCCATAATTTCTGATTCACTGACTCCACTCAGCTGGTTAAATCCGGTAACTGCCTTTTTCAGAAGGCCGGTTTCACACGTTCCCGGGCAGATACAGTTCACTCGGATATTAAAGGGTGCATAATCAATAGCCGTGCTTTTTGTAAGCTGGGCGATGGCACCTTTACTCATGCCATAGGCCGCACTACTTCCTTTACCAACAAACGACTGGTCAGACCCCATAAGCAGAATGGATCCACTCTCCTGTTTTCTCATTACAGGAAGCACTGCTTTTCACAGGTAGAAGATACCGAAACAATTAATACTGATGATTTTCTGCATATCTTCAATAGCAGTCTCTTCAATCGTTCCAAATTTATGAATGCCGGCATTGGCAAAGAGAGCATCAATTTTTCCTTCTGCAGCTATGACACTTTGCACAGCATTCTGAACCTGGTCAAAGCTGGACACATCACAGGGAATAAATTTTGAGCCTACGGCTTCTGACTCAACAATATCCAGGTTATACACTCTGGCTCCTTCACCAGATAGCCTTTGCCCTGTCTCCAAGCCAATCCCCGAAGAGCCACCACTGACAATCACAACTTTATTTTGAAATCGCATGACAACTCACCCCTGCGAGAAAGGGTCAAGAATAGTCTCAGTATTTCATTTCAGCCATCGGCTTTTCGTCTGTTATGATTTCCCGTCAAAGTACGCTTACTGATCCAATAAAAATTTCTAAAACAGGTTGTTACGTTGTCTGCATATCTTTCCGGTTTCTCTCTCAGCTTGTCACTAATCCTGGCCATTGGCTCTCAAAATGCCTTTGTACTAAAACAGGGAATCAAGAAGCACTATGTGTTCCTGGTCTGCCTGCTTTGTGCACTTTCCGACGCACTGCTAATCTCCCTGGGCGTTGCTGGCTTTGGTGTTGTAGTTGAACAGTTCCCGGAAATTGAGGTTTTTGCCCGCTACGGTGGTGCTGCCTTTCTTATTGTCTATGCCCTGTTGAGCTTTCGCTCAGCCTTTACGGAAACCCATGTCCTTGATGAGAATGCCAGTATTCCCAGGTCCATATGGAAAACCATGACTGTCTGCCTGGCCTTTACCTGGCTGAATCCGCATGTTTATCTGGATACCGTAGTACTTCTGGGTTCCATCTCAACCCAGTATGAAGGACAGCAACTGGAGTTTACGCTGGGAGCTGTCACCGCCTCCTTCACGTTCTTCTTTAGTCTTGGCTATGGTGCAAGACTGCTAAGCCCGCTGTTTCAAAACCCGAAGTCATGGAAATTACTGGAATTCTTTGTGGGCCTGACCATGCTGACCATTGCCAGTTCACTGGTACTCACCTGACTGATTTTCTTCAATATGCTTCTGGATGCATCCCGCCCGTCCCAGCTGCATGACAACCGCAAAGCCATAGGCAAGGCTGAAAAAGTCCCGTCAGATCTGCTGGCCGCTATTAAGGCTATTCTGGTGAAGCAGCCTCCCGCACCGAAACTTTATGGCCAGTAAAATGTCTTAATTATCCTTACCAAAAGCCAGGCCTGGGCTGGGACCAAAGTCATCTTCTACCGCGGAAATACTAGTTCCTCCCCCCCAACCCACAGGACCTGAAAGCATGGGTCTGGAAGTCAATGATAACGGGTAATACAGCCTCTGTTTCACCACCTACGTTGCGTTCCCCGCAAGCATGTAGATACGCCAACTCATGTTTTTTTGCTGCCAGACGTGTCTGCTGGACATTGAAGGAAAGTCAGACACCGTTATCCGCTGAGGAGATCCGTGGCTATATAGGGAAAACCTATGGAAGGAGCCATGGGCGTATTGATCAAAGGCTGTTTGAGAGAATCATTGAGGTATCTATCAGTAAGAAATGGCTGACAAAGCACACTTCTACAGAGAGTAAATATGAATCATCACAAATATTAAAAGCAGGTAGGAATTGGCTTAATGGAGACATTGACGATTTTCAGAGACAGTTCAGTGCTGAAGAGACCAGATCGTTGGTCATGGGGAACATCGAATTGAAGGTGGGGCATCATTATAGTGGTCTCGAGTTCGCTGAAATTCTTGAGAACCGCCGTAGATGGAATGACATCATTAGCTCTAATACGTCTTCATCAGATAATAACTTTCCTGAAGGGTACGAAGATATTGTTCATGAATTAAGCAAAGAATGGAAAAAGGTGGAAAAGGATGCCCGTAAGGGAAATGCCGTTTTTTATTCGAGTTCCTCCACCTCTCCGGATATGACTGGGCAATGAAGCTTCGTGCATTGTTTCTATTGACCTGACTATAGCTTCATAGTTTATCTTGCATTCCATCCAGAAAGAGCCAGGTGCACATGAATGTATCGAATATCAGAACTGGCTGAACAGGTTGGCTTGTCTCGGGCCACGCTTATCTATTACGAGAAGATTGGACTGATAAAAGGCAGGCGACAGGCTAATGGTTATCGTATCTACAGTGATCGAGATGTCCAGCGGCTCCACCTGATCCAACAGTTACAGGCTGGCGGATTAACGCTGAAAGAGTGTCAGGCCTGCCTCGATGCCAAAGTTGAACGGCAAATACTTCTCAACCGACTCCATCAGCTTGATGAAGAGATTGCCCAAAAGCAGCAGTCACGACAGTTACTGGCTGCCCTGCTGGGAGAAGGTGAACTTACTTCATGGCATGAGCAGGTCGATAAAATTGCACCTGACGCCCATCTGGATTGGTTAATAAAGCAGGGTTTTGATGAGAAAAACGCCCTGCGATTGAAGTGGTTATCAAAAGATATGAACAGTCATCAAGCGTATATGGCCGATTTCATGCATGTTTTTGACACGCTGGACCGATGGGGACCTGGCTCAGAAGCAGAAACCCTGAAAGCCCTGGCACAAGTACCCGCTTCTCCACAAACCATTCTTGAACTGGGCTGCGGAAAAGGTATCGCTACAACAGTATTGGCTCAGAACTCCGGTGCTCAGATCACGGCCGTTGATAATGATGAACCGGCATTAACCCGCCTGATGGAACGGGCCAATGACGCCGGGGTGGCCGAACGTATCGCTACCTGTTGTGCCAGTATGACGGATCTGCCTTTTGAACCAGAGAGCTTTGACCTTATCTGGGCCGAGAGCTGCGCCTATGTTATGGGAACCACCAATGCACTGAAGCAGTGGCGCAACCTGCTGAAACAAGACGGAGTGCTGGTCATCAGTGACCTGGTATGGCAAACCCAGACGCCGGACAAAGAAGCCAGGGCTTTCTGGGAAAAAGAGTACCCGGATCTGGTAACGGCAGAAGAACGTATACAACAGGCAACGGCAGCAGGCTATCGGGTAATTGACAGCTTTGCCTTAAGCAATCAGGCCTGGCATGCCTACTACGAACCTCTTGAGATGCGGGTCAATGACTTGAAAGCCGAAATGGCTGACTCAGCCGCATTGAGAGATATACAGACCGAGCTGAACATTTACCACAACTACCTTGGGCAGTATGGCTATCAAATGTTTGTGCTACAGCGCTCAGAAAAGATGTAATTGATTTGGAGGTATGGAAACGTGGAATTTTCAGTTTATAACCCAGGCGAAACTGACGAGATCAGAAATCTATTTACCAGAACCTTTACTGACTCAGAAAGCGAAGCGGAAGGAATCATGGTCGGTAACCTGGCCTATGAAGTAATGAATACAACGAACAACAGTGACCTCTTTGTTTTTGTTGCCCGGGATCATAGTCGCCCCCCTGGTGAACAGGTTGCAGGCTGCATTATTTTTTCCCGACTAACCTTTGACAGCGATATTGATGCCTTTCTGCTGTCTCCCGTTGCGGTCAGCACTGATCACCAAGGTAAAGGCACAGGCCAGGCACTAATCAATTTTGGCCTGAGCACATTAAAAGACAATGGCACAAAGTTGGTATTCACTTACGGTGACCCAAACTATTACTCACGCACAGGATTTGGACCTGTCAGTGAAACCGTGATCAAGGCGCCACTGCCTTTGTCCCACCCGGAAGGTTGGTTAGGCCAGTCACTGGTCAGTAAGGAGATTGAGCCAATCGATGGCAAACCACAATGCGTCGAGGCGATGAATAAGCCTGAAATCTGGTAATCAGGAAAAAGAGTAGTCAACTGATCTGTGACTACTCTTTTCTGTTCAGCAATAATCGCAGGCAATTTGAGCTGCCAGCTGAACATTGTTTTTCAGCAACTCAATATTTGTCGCCAGTGATCGTCCTCTGGTTGCTTCATGCAGTCTTTTAATCAGCCAAGGGGTAATGGCTTTTCCTGTCACCCCCTCCGACGCCATGTCCTGAAGAGCCCCTTCCATAATCACTTCCACTTCCTCCAGGGTCAGTGACTGCGACTTCTCAACCGGGTTGGTAATTAATACACCACCATCGACTCCAAGCGACCAACGGGCACGAAGAATATTAGCTACCTCTACTGGACTGTCTGCACGACAGTCTACCGCCCATTGTGTTTCCCGGACGTAGAAGCCAGGCAGCTTATGCGTACCGTAACCAACGACGGTAACCCCCATGGTTTCCAGATATTCCATCGTCAACCCAAGATCCAGAATAATCTTGGGTCCTGCACAGACTACCGCCACCGGCGTTCTGGCCAGCTCCTGCAAGTCTGCAGAGATATCAAAGGTTTCCTGGGCACCACGGTGAACACCACCAATACCGCCGGTAGCAAAAATACGAATACCGGCCTTTGCGGCAATGATCATAGTGGATGCAACCGTGGTGGTTCCATTTTCTCCCTTGGCCATCAGCCAGGGTAAATCCCGCCGACTGGCTTTATGCATCTCCTGACTGTGGCTTCCGATATAGTCAATTTCTGCTTCTGAAAGGCCTGCTTTCAGACGCCCCTTCAAAATGGCCGTGGTAGCAGGCACAGCACCAGTATCGCGAATGATTTTCTCCACGGCATGAGCAGTTTCAACATTCTCAGGCCAGGGCATACCATGACTCAGAATGGTTGACTCCAGTGCAACCACGGGCTGCCCCCTGGCCAGGGCTTTCGAAACTTCAGGGCTGATATCGAGGCATTGTGATGGCATGGCACGTCTCCAAAACAAGGTTTGACAACAATAGCAGCGAATAATTACTGAAATGCTTTCTGGCTTCTGACAGCCCCACTTTTGTTAAGCCACATAAAGTGGTGGAGGCAGATAAAGCGCTTGCAACCTCTATCTTGCCACGACTGCCATGCACTCCCCCCCGTGTAAATCCTTCCAAATCTCGTTAAGCATCCTCCGCCCCCTTGATTTCAGGCACCATCAGGAAATTCGACAATTTTCATCTAAAATAATGATTTACCCCAAAAAAACACCAAAATTTCACCTCAAGCGGGAACTTGTTCCTGATAAAATGTTCCAAGTTAGTAATGGGGGCATTGTTCAGCAGAGCCGTTTCACTTTTACGATGAGTGGAGAGTGTATGATGCAGAAAAATCTAGCCCCTCAGATACTGATCGCCCTTATACTGGGTATGGTCACGGGTATCATTATCCAGCTGGTCTCCTCCCCCGAAGGTCTTATTCAGGAATACCTGGTCAGTGGCCTCTTTCATGCCGTTGGCGTGATGTTCGTGGCAATGATAAAAATGCTGGTTGTCCCCCTTATTTTTGTCTCTATTGTCCACGCCGTTTGCAGCCTTAATGACATTACACAGGTTGGACGACTGGGTGCGAAAACATTTGGGATCTATTTAGGCAACACCTTCTTTGCCATCCTGTCAGCCATTGTTATTACATTGATGATTGCACCAGGCACTGGTGCCAACCTGGGCCACGTTGATCAACTGGTTCGTTCCGGCCAGTCTGAACTCCCATCGCTACTGAATATGATTATTAATGTGGTACCAGTAAACCCCTTTCAGGCGGTGGTGGAAGGCAATATCCTGCAGATTCTCTTTATGGCAATCATTACCGGTGTCGCCATAAAGAAACTGGAAAATCACGAAACACACAGTGTCAGCAATGCTTTTTCCCTGGCGAACAGTGTAATGATGAAACTGATTGGCATGGTCATGAGCCTGGCACCCTATGGTGTTTTCTTTCTAACTGCCAAACTGGCCGCCACATTAAACGGCAGCAGCATTTTAAGTGTGCTTTCCTATGTGGTGACCTGCCTGCTTATTATGAGCCTCTGGCTATTTGTCATTTATCCAATATTGATTGGGCTGGTCATTAAACGTTCCCCGATGGTGTTTATCCGCCACACACGTGAACAGGTCATGTTTGCCCTCTCCACTGCCAGCTCTAATGCTTCCATCCCGATTACGTATCAGACACTGATCGAAAAGTTCAAAGTCCCGGAACATATCGCGGGCTTCACTGTCCCCCTGGGAGCTACCATCAATATGTCAGGCTCAGCCATTTACATGACTGTTGCCGCTCTGTTTGTAGCCAATGCCTGGCATGTGGACCTGACCCTGTTGGAAATGGGCACCATGGGATTCACTACCTTTCTCCTGGCTGTCGCAACTGGTGGTATACCTGGCGGAGCAGCAGTATCTACCGGTGTACTGTTACACACCATGGGTCTTCCGGTTGAAGCCATGGCGATTATTCTTGCTACTGACCGGATTACCGATGCTGGTTGCACTGTTACCAATGTCGTTGGCAATACGGTTGCAGGCATTCTCTGCGCCGTGGGTGAATCCTCTCCCGAAATCAGCGAAGAAAATACATCAGGGAACGGAAGTGTTGCTATCGATTCTGATGCGTTACCGGGAAAGCCTGACCTTTGTTAGAGCAGAGTCAAACTGAACATGATAAAAGCTGGTCTCATGGCTAATAATGAACGTCCCCTAAAGACAAGGGCAATAAACTGGTATACTCTGCCGGTTATTTAATAATTGGGTATGGACCATGCATAGATTTCACGGCCTGTACGGTGTTACCGATAGTCAACTGCAACCCGATGACAGAATACTGATCGAGACGGTAGAACAGGCTCTGATGGGCGGTATGAAAGTCCTTCAATACCGTGATAAAAGCCTCGATTCCGGCAAAAGACTGCGACAGGCTGGAGCACTGAAGGTTCTTTGCCATCAATACCAGGCCATGCTGATCATCAATGATGATGTCGAGTTGGCGCTTGATGTAGAGGCCGATGGTGTTCATCTTGGTCAGCAGGATGAAAGTCTTGCCTATGCCAGAGAGCGGCTGGGTGATTACGCCATTATCGGTATCAGCTGTGAGAACTCTCTGGAAAAGGCAAAAGCAGCCGTTGAGCAGGGCGCCAACTATATTGCCTTTGGCAAGTTTTTCCCCTCCCGAACCAAGCCCGATGCAAAAAATGCTGAACTTTCCATTCTTTCAGATGCCCGGGAAATGTTTGACCTGCCGATCGTCGCTATTGGGGGCATTACAATGGACAATGCTTCTGACGTTATTTCTGCCGGCGCTGATATGGTTGCCGTCGTAAACAACCTGTTTGCGGCGCAGAATATCCGGGATCGGGCCCAGGGTTTTATGGCTCTGTTCCACGATACACAGCGTGAAGCTGTTTAATCTCCCGTCATCGCAAAATAAAGAATAGCTGCTATAACATCGAGTTTAATCTGCACAGCATATTTTAAGTAAGGAATTGCCACCATGTCTCGTTCGGAAGAACTTTTTGAAGATGCCCAGACGGTCATCCCCGGGGGGGTAAACTCACCGGTCAGAGCATTTAAAGGAGTTGGCGGTAAGCCCATCTTTTTTAAAAAAGCCCGGGGTGCGCATCTTTATGATGTGGATGGCAGGGAATATATTGACTACATCGGCTCCTGGGGGCCTATGATACTGGGTCACAACCACCCGGATGTGATCGCTGCTGTTCGTGATCAGGCACTTGCCGGCCTGAGTTTTGGTGCGCCAACCGAGCTGGAAACCCGACTGGCCAAAATGGTACGGGAGATGGTTCCTTCCATGGAACTTCTGCGCATGGTCAACTCCGGTACAGAAGCGACCATGAGTGCCATTCGTCTGGCTCGCGGCTTTACCGGCCGTGATCGAATCGTCAAGTTTGAAGGCTGCTACCATGGTCACTCTGACTCCCTGCTGGTAAAAGCAGGTTCAGGAGCTCTGACTCTGGGTGTACCCAATTCACCGGGCGTACCCGCCGCGCTGGCCGAAAAAACCATCACTCTGACCTACAACAACCTTGCCGAGGTTGAAGACACTTTCAAACAGGTAGGTGATGAAATTGCCTGCATCATCATTGAGCCAGTAGCCGGCAACATGAACTGCATTCCACCAGCCCCTGGTTTTCTGGAAGGGTTGCGCATGCTCTGTGATGAATACGGCACTGTTCTTATATTTGACGAGGTTATGACTGGCTTCCGTGTTGCTCTCGGTGGTGCACAAGCCTATTACGGCGTAAAGCCCGACCTGACAACTCTGGGTAAAATTATTGGCGGTGGCCTGCCGGTGGGTGCTTTTGGTGGTCGAAGAGACATTATGGAACATCTGGCGCCACTGGGTCCTGTGTATCAGGCCGGAACACTCTCTGGCAACCCTCTGGCCATGGCGGCTGGCCTGGCAACACTGGAAAACCTCTCTACCCACGGTTTTCATGAAGCCCTGACTGAGAAAACAGCTACCCTGCTGAGAGGCCTGAAGGAAAAAGCAGAAATCGCCGGTATTCCTTTCACCACGTCTCAGGTAGGCGGCATGTTCGGTCTATTTTTCACAGAGCAGCAAAATGTCGACTGTTTTGCCAAAGTGATGGCGTGTGATACTGACCGTTATGCCAAATTCTTCCATGGCATGCTGGATAATGGCGTATACTTGGCGCCCTCAGCATTTGAGGCTGGATTCATTTCCATTGCCCATGGTCAGGCAGAACTGGACGCCACATTGAAGGCGGCAGAGAAAGCATTCGCCCGGCTGAGCTGAATCAGTAGATAGAGAACGAGGTATGGAGTAATTGCATACACCTGCCTTGTTTGTTCTCTCCAGGTAGAAAATAATCCAATGGTTACACCGTCTTGCAAACAATGAGTTCTCTGGCCATTTCCGATGCCGTACTGGCCTTTGCCTGCCTTTTCGCTGTATTCCTGATGGCACAGCAAAAGGGTTTTGCTGAAGTACATCGCTTTTCTGCCACTGCTGCGCTGTTGGGATTCCTGCTAATGGCACTGGCATCCATTACGGGTAGCCTGCGTTATGGTATCTCCAGTGCCTGGGCTGGCCCGCACGAAATGCTGGTCAATGCCGCCATGTTTCTTGCCCCTCCACTGACAGGAATTGCAACCTGTCTTGGCGTTACCGTCAGCAGCTGGAGTCGGGCAGCCTGGGGCAGGCTGATATTGGGAGTGTGCGTCGTTTACGAAGTCTGTCGATGGTACGGTGTAGACATCATTTACCGCGATCTGCAAATGGCAGTACTGCTGATTTTCGCATTATATCTGCTATTACGTTCATCGGTAGAGTCTGGCCCAAAGTGGCTGATCATTGCTTCAGTTGCCAGCTATTTTACCGGTGCGTTGATTATCGGAACGGAAGGCACACTGGCCGGCTACCTCAGGCTGGATTTATTCCGGTACCTGATTGGGCTTGGCAACCTTCTGCTGAGTAGTGGTCTGTATCTACTCTTTAAAAACCGATATCAAAACGACAGTCAGGTATCGGCCTGACCCAGAAGTGAAAGCATGAAGTAACCCATCAGCAAAAGGGGGGATATCCCCCCCTAAATCAATCCCTGCTGGGAATATGCGGCATCACAGGAAAAGGTCGAACATTATCCCCTTTCGCTTCAGACACCTTGCCCGTTCCCTCTTTTTCCACCTCATCAATACGAATAATCGTATTCAGAGGAATATAGCTGCGCTTAACCCCCTCAAAGGCTGCCTTGAGCTTCTCTTCACCCGGGTCAACCAGAAGCTGACTGCGCTCACCGAAGACAAACTCCTCAACCTCTATGAAGCCCCAGAGTTCACTCTGGAAGATCTGGCGGGCATAGATTTCAAACACTTCGCCCTGATTTTGAAAAATCACACGGAAAATGGGGGTTTTCGCCATTAGGTTCTAATACCACGTTAATTCTGCCCAAGCGTTTTTCGGCTTAAGCTGACAATAGGATTTCTGGGCGCAGATCATAACACAAAGCCTGACCGCAATGGTTTGCTTAAATACACTGGAAATGTACAAACCTGACAGGGTCTATTATTCGTCATCCCACTGCCAGACTCTGCAATGACCACAACCCGGCCTATGCAATCACTGTTTAACCGGACATATCATTGACTATCCTCCATGGTGCTGGGTAGCTATAATGCCCGGTTTACGAACAACAGGCTTAGCCTCGCTGCAGGTTTGAGCCCTTTGGAGCTTGCCTGGGAACAGCGCCCGTTATGAGGCTGCTGGGAATTGAGAATAGAAATTCGATTTTTCGAGGGGAATAGCAACGCTATTTGACGAGAGAAATCAGATTTATAGGCCAATTCCCGGCAGTCAAAGCAGGGCAGACTGTTTCCAGACAAGCTCCAGAGCACAAGCCAGTAAAGTGTGAAATGAGCAAAAAACTGTATATCAAGACTCACGGTTGTCAGATGAACGAGTACGATTCCGCCCGTATGGCCGATCTGCTCGGCGAGACCCATACCCTAGAGCTGACGGACAACCCGGAAGAAGCGGATGTCCTGCTGGTGAACACCTGTTCCGTTCGGGAAAAGGCTCAGGAAAAACTCTTCCACCAGCTGGGTCGCTGGAGAAAACTCAAAGAAAAGAACCCAGACCTGATCATTGGGGTTGGCGGCTGTGTCGCCAGCCAGGAAGGTGATGAGATCCGTAAGCGTGCACCTCAGGTGGATGTGGTATTTGGCCCACAGACCCTGCACCGCTTACCGGAAATGATTGACGCCAGCAAGGCCAATCATATTCCTGTCGTCGACGTTACCTTCCCGGAAATTGAAAAGTTTGACCGTCTGCCAGAACCCAGTGTCGATGGTCCAACGGCATTTGTTTCCATTATGGAAGGCTGTGACAAGTACTGCACATACTGCATCGTGCCCTATACCCGTGGTGCAGAAATCAGCCGTCCAATGGATGATGTTATTGCTGAATGTTACGGTCTGGCAGAAAAAGGCGTTCGGGAAATCAACCTGCTGGGACAAAACGTAAATGCCTTTCGTGGTGAAAAGCACGATGGTACTGTCTGTGACCTGGCGGAATTGATCACCCTGGTGGCAGCCATTGACGGGATTGACCGTATCCGCTTTACCACCTCTCATCCACTGGAGTTTTCGGACAGCCTGGTCAATGTCTACGCAGAAGTCCCTGAACTCGTCAGCCATCTGCACCTGCCAGTACAAAGTGGTTCAGACCGGGTTCTGCAACTGATGAAGCGGGAACACACCGCTGAAGACTACCTGAAGAAGATCCGACAGCTGCTGGTGATCCGCCCTGACCTGAAGCTTTCTTCAGACTTCATCGTCGGCTTCCCGGGGGAAACCGATCAGGACTTTGAAGATACCATGAACCTGATTGCCGAAGTGGGCTTTGATGCCTCTTTCAGCTTTATCTTCAGTAAACGACCTGGCACTCCGGCTTCCGACATGGAAGACAATGTTCCCGAGGAAGTGAAGAAACAGCGCCTGCAGATCCTGCAGAACCGCATTAATCAACAGGTTATTCAAATCAGTCGACGCCTGGTCGGCAGTACCCAGAAGATTCTGGTAACCGGCTACTCCAAGAAAGATCCAGGGCAATTATCAGGACGTACAGAGTGCAACCGGGTGGTGAACTTCCAATGCACTGATCCTCGCCTGATTGGCCATTTTGCCGATGTTGAGATTGTTGAAGCGTTGCCTCATTCTCTGCGTGGCACACTGATCAGCTCCGAGCTTGAAAGCGTTGCCTGATTCACTGAAAAAGAGACCGAGTGTCTCTTTTTCCCTATTTGGAATCCGCTGTCCAAGAATCAGGTTGTCTCTCAGGGTCCGTTGCGTTTTCGCCAGACACAATGCGAAACATCAACAGCCCCTGGGCTGGCTTACACCCAGTGTCCATCGTAATATCTTATTTGAATACAACTGCAGTAAAGGCTAAATACTGACTTTGAATACCAATATACAAGGACAGGACTTTCCCGGAAGTCGTGACGCCCCTGGCCAAAGCGCCACTCCCCAAAACGTCTGCCGCTTTTCTCTCGAGCCAGATGAACCGCTGAGGTTTGCTGAACTCTGCGGACAATTTAACCAGCATCTGAAACAAATCGAAGAACGGCTCGGAGTTACCATCCGCCACCGCGGCAATACCTTTGCTATCAGCGGCGATAGCGACCGTGCTGACGTAGCGGGCGAGGTAGTAAAACGCCTCTTCAGGGAAACCGGCAAGGACGAACCACTCAGCCCTAACACGGTTCACCTGTTCCTGCAGGAATCTGCCATTGAATGGATACATGAAGAGCCCGAAGACAAACTGATATCTCTACGTACCCGTAAAGGTCTGATTACTCCCCGGGGGCCTAACCAGCAAAACTATGTAAAATCGATTCTGCAGCACGATATCAACTTCGGCATTGGGCCGGCGGGTACCGGTAAAACCTACCTGGCGGTTGCCGCTGCAGTGCAGGCGCTGGAAGAAGAGCAGATCCGCCGCATCCTACTGGTACGCCCTGCCGTTGAAGCTGGGGAAAAACTGGGCTTCCTGCCGGGAGACCTGTCCCAGAAAATCGACCCTTATCTGAGGCCTCTCTATGATGCCCTATATGAAATGCTTGGTTTTGAGCGGGTTGACCGACTGATAGAGAAGAATGTTATTGAAGTTGCCCCTCTTGCCTATATGCGTGGTCGCACACTGAATAATTCATTTATCATTCTTGATGAGTCCCAGAATACCACTCAAGAGCAGATGAAGATGTTCCTGACTCGTATCGGCTTTGGTTCTACCGCTGTCATTACTGGTGATATCACACAGGTTGACTTGCCAAGAGGCACTCGCTCCGGTCTTGCCAGTGCTATTGACGTTCTCAAGGGTGTCGAAGGCATTGGCTTTACCTGGTTCACCGCCAAAGATGTGGTCCGCCACCCTCTGGTACAACGGATTGTTCAGGCCTATGACCGCTTTGACAAACTGACCCAGGAGCAGTCAGCAGGCCAAAGGGCTCGGCCTGTAAAAAAATCTTCCACTCCCAAAGCTGAAGACTCTCACTCGGCTGAAGGCTCCTCATCATCCAAAGGCGTGCAGTAATGGCCACGGTTCATATTGATGTGATGATTAACAGCACCAGCTCACCGCTTCCCGAACAGAGTGATTTGGAAAAGTGGGCTGCTGCAGCGGTTGGCCAGCACCGTCAGGAAGCTGAAATCAGCCTGCTGATTGTTGATGAGGAGGAAGGTGCTGAGCTGAACCGCCAGTGGCGGGGCAAGGAGGGGCCAACCAATGTTCTGTCTTTTCCTTCCGATCTTCCTGCCGAACTGGAGTTGCCATTACTGGGGGATTTGATTATCTGCGTCCCTGTTGTTGAGCGGGAAGCCATTGAACAGAAAAAAAGTCTCAATTCCCACTGGGCTCATATGATTGTTCATGGCACACTTCACTTGCTTGGCTATGATCACATTGACGATCAGGAAGCCGAAGAAATGGAGTCTCTGGAGACGGAAATTCTTGGTCAGCTTGGCTATCCTGATCCCTATCAGGATAAAGAGTAAACCTGAAAAGCTCCGGGCAATGAGTTACATTTCACATTCAGTAAACCGCCCACTGACATTCAGTGGGCACAGCCGTGAAGACAGAGGGCAATGAGCGACGACCATTCGACGGAAGATCATCCGTCACCATCATGGATGGACAAACTGACCAGCATGTTTCACCAGGATCCCAAAGACCGCAATGCACTTCTGGGGATGCTGAGAGACGCTGGAAGTCGGGGCATGCTGGATGATGAAGCACTGAGCATCATTGAAGGCGCAGTTCAGGTTGCGGACATGCAGGTCCGTGAAATCATGATTCCCCGCTCCCAGATGGTCTGTGTTGACGAAGACCAGAACCCCGAAGAATTTCTTCCCCAGGTTATTGAGTCTGCCCACTCCCGCTTTCCTGTTATTGGCGATACCAAGGATGAAGTCATTGGTATCCTGCTTGCCAAAGACCTGCTCCCACTGATCCTCAACACTGGCAGCAAGTTCAACATCAAAAATCATTTACGCCAAGCGACGTTTATCCCGGAAAGCAAACGCCTCAATGTTCTGCTCAGGGAGTTCCGTACCAACCGTAACCACATGGCCATTGTCATTGATGAGTTTGGTGGTGTTGCCGGCTTGGTCACCATTGAAGATGTGCTTGAGCAGATAGTGGGCGACATTGAAGATGAAACGGATGTTGATGAAGATACCTTTATCAAACCAGCCGACGACCTTGAGCACGCTTTTATTGTTAAAGCGCTGACGCCCATTGAAGACTTTAACGAGCAGTTTGCCACCAAGTTCCCGGATGATGAGTTCGATACCATTGGTGGTATTGTGATGCAGGAATTTGGTCATATGCCAACCCGTAATGAGTCCGTGGAGATTTCCGGCTTCCGTTTTGATGTACTGAATGCCGATGGTCGTCGGATTCGACTGCTACGGGTAACTCCCTGCTGATGCCTGCCCGTTCATCTCTACAGATCGTGCGTTACCTGCTGTCGCTGGCAGCAGGTGCAGCCCTCCCCCTGGGCTTCAGCCCTTTTGATTTCTGGCCAGCTCCCATGCTGGCCATTGGTATTATCTTTCTTCTGACCCGAACTCTGCCCATCAAGGCGGCAACACTTTGCGGCTTTCTTTTTGGTGTCGGTATGTTTGGGGCTGGCACATCCTGGATATACGTCAGTATCCACGAATTTGGTGCTGCATCTCCCATACTGGCAGGGCTGCTGACCGGACTTTTTGTCCTGGGCATTTCCGCCCTGATGATCATGCCGGTCTTTCTGCTGTATAGCTGGTTGAATCAACGAAAGGCTGAGCAAGCTAGCGCAAGCCGACTTCACCCATGGCAGCAGGCATTAGTGTTTTCCGGCCTGTGGGTTCTATTTGAGTCGGTTCGCAGCTGGCTGCTGACGGGCTTTCCATGGCTGCTGTCTGGCTATGCGCTCCTGGACACGCCATTTGCGGCCCTGGCTCCAGTTATTGGAACTTATGGCTTAAGCCTGCTGATTGTAGCCACAGCCTGCCTGTTGTTTGCCCTGGCTATTCCAGCGAAACAGCAGCGAACCCCCAATATTATTGCCTTACTCATCTTCCTTGGCTGCTGGGGACTGGCGTGGCCACTGACCAACATTCAATGGACAGAGAAAACGGGAGACCTATCGTTCAGTGCCATACAGGGTAATATTCCCCAGAACCTGAAGTGGGACCCTGACTATATTCACTCCACCATCAGTACATACATTGGCCTGAGTGAAGACCAGTGGGAGCAGGAACTGATTATCTGGCCGGAAAATGCCATCCCACTGTTTTACAACCGTGCCCAGGGCTTGATGACGCATCTGGACAGACTGGCTCGTCAGAACAACAGCACTCTGATTCTCGGCATGCCGGTGGATGATAACTCTGGCAGTGAAACCCGTTACTTCAACAGTATTCTGTCGATGGGGGAAGGCTATTCACCCACTGAAGGCCCTGGCCGCTACGATAAACAGAAACTGGTGCCCTTTGGTGAGTATGTCCCCATGGAATCCATACTGCGGGGGTTGATTGATTTCTTTAACCTCCCAATGTCGGAGTTCTCCCGCGGTGATTCAGAGCAAACCTTACTCAGGGCTGGTGAGGTAAAAATTGCTCCCTATATCTGTTACGAGGTGGTCTACCCGGATTTTGCCGCACAAATGGCTCAAGAGAGTGGACTGCTGATTACCATCAGTAACGATACCTGGTTTGGCAAATCCATAGGCCCTGTCCAGCACTTCCAGATCGCCCGTATGCGTGCACTGGAAACCGGGCGCTATATGATCCGTGCCACCAATGATGGAATTACCGCTCTGATTGATGAAAAGGGGGGGGTGATAGAAACCATTCCGCGCTTTACCAGTGGAGTGCTGTCATCTTCAGCTGAGGTTCGGGAAGGCCAGACGCCATTTATGACTTTTGGCTCTTGGCCTACCCTCCTTATCAGCTTACTGATGATCGCCTTGCCACTGCGTACACGAAAATACAAAGGAAAAAGTTAAGTGAAAGGCTCTCATACTTTGAGGGCCCCCATCGTTTGAGACAAGTCTATTTCAACTTCTTGGTGCTTTGGATCCAATCTTGGAAGAAGTTTTTCCCATTTAACAATTTCCTCTGCGTTCATCCTTTGTTCTTGAAGCCTGTTTTTTAAGTGGTCATAAGGAGTGAGCCCGCCTTTATCTTTAAGCGAAATACTTTTCTCAGCCCCATTATCTAACAACCACTCGCACACTTCAGGCATACCTGTTCTTACGTTACTGTGAAGAGGCGTGCTTCCTCCGGGAGATGTCTGGCGATTTTTCAGATCAGAAGCAGCACTTTCGTCAAAAGAAGCACAAAGCAGTACCATTACCTCCAGGTCACATTTACCAGCGGCCAAGTTCACCGGGCTATTGCCAGTACCATTAGAAGTAGCTTCCAGCTTGTTATCATCTTTCGTAAGCTCCTTAATTATAAATTCAACACCCTCTTTCCACCCTCTGAATAAAGCAAAATTCAATGCATCGTCTTTATTGATTGCTGGCATTACTGGATCCCCTTTAGGGTCCAAAACAGCAATCTCCTCAACCGGAATAGCTTTACATGACTGGGTTAACTGTTTAGCTAACTCAGGAATCTCAACCAGCCTTTTTAAAAGCTCTAAGCCTGAAGCATCTGCAGCCAGACAGGCCATGTGTCCAAGGGTCAATTCATGAGGCAGGCTGTAAGCTGGCAATTCAGACACGGAATTTTTCAGTGCCTCTTGAACAACTCCTTTCGCTGCACCGACATAAGCTCCAAAGGTGTTAGATTCAAGAAAAACACGAGCACCTGCAGAGTACACTTCAGTATTGCTGGCAACTGCCTCAGGAATAGGGCTAGTTCTCGGGGAATTTGCTAATGACGATGGCAAAGAGTCCATAATCACTCCTCAATTTATAGGTAATTGCCCTGTAATTGATCATTTTTTCTAAACAAAGTTTCATGTTGATCCTATGCGAGAACTTTGGGTGAAGCATGCTGGCTCAGAAAGACCCGCTATATCACAACTACCTCCAGATAAAAGCGGCCGCAGCAAACAACAACTGTGGGTTCAATCCTGTATTCTCAAGAACTTATCAGTACAGGAGGCCTGGCAATTTGCTGAAAAACTGGCTCACCTATTGACACTGCGATGTGCCTGTTAAGTGACATGGATACTGGAGTGTTAACCAAAGCAGCCGATGAGGCTGTGTATGCAACCAAAAAATGAAAAGCACAACGAGTTTTGACTTTCACTACCAATATTCACTAACCATTTGATTTTATTTTTCCAAAAAACCGGCTTTGATTTGCCAGAGATAAAACAATGAGAATACTGGTTATGAACTCTAAAGGTGGTGCGGGCAAGACCACACTGACCACCACCCTGATCAGTTACTACCTGTCTCGCGGGATGAAAACGGCATTGATCGATATGGATCCCCAGGGGTCCAGTGCATTCTGGGCAGAAAAACGGCAGGAGTCGCTGGGGAAACCTCAGGTCATTGAAGCCAGTAAAACAAAAACAGGCATGACCAATGTGTTTCAACGAAAGCCTGAAGCCGGTACCCAGGTGGTGGTTACAGATACACCTGCCGGGGTAAAAATATTAGAAAATATGGCTGAAATTCGTAAAAATGATGTGATATTAATTCCTGTTTTACCCTCATCCTTTGATATTAAAGCCGTCACGTTATTTATTGGCAGTTTACTGATCAACCTAAGAAGGCAGCGTGTAAACTGCAGGATCGCAGTGATCGCAAACCGCTGCCGCCTGAATACCAAAGCCTACGGAAGGCTGATGCTTTTTTTGAATTCTCTGGATATCCCGTTTATTGGAACAGTAAGAGACAGTCAAACCTATGTCCATGCATCAGAAAACGGTATTGGCATCTTTGATAAGCCAAATTTACTGCGTTATCGAAAAGAGCTTGAACAGTGGTATCCGATCATTCGATGGCTTAGAGAAATAGAGAGACAAAAAGACAGGATGACTTCTCACCCATCAGAGCAAAGGGGCTCAAAGGTGATACCTGAACCCGGCTGAGCCATTCATCAGTCAAATACTTTATACCTTATGGTTTCAAATTAGCTTCCCCTAACCCTCTGACTAAGCTCCTATACTTACTGGCTGAACTCCCGATATAAGACTTACCCAAACGAACAACCATCCCGAAAGCCATCAGAAGCCTCAGCTTGTCAGACACTCTATGAGGCTTTCTGCTTATTAAGGTCCCTGATCATGCCAGACAGAGCCCGGATCGAAAAAGACAGCCTTGGTGAAGTATCTGTACCTGTTGAAGCACTCTATGGAGCCCAGACACAGCGGGCCGTTAACAACTTCCATGTCAGCCACCAGCCGCTCCCACCTACGTTTATAAGGGCTATCGCACAGATAAAGCAGGCTGCAGCAAAAGCCAATCATGAACTGGGGCTGCTGTCCGAAGAGTTTGCCAATGCCACTGCCAGAGCCTGTGACCAGGTGATTCAGGGAAACTTTCCCGGAACCTATGATCAGCAGTTTCCGGTGGATATTTATCAGACCGGTTCCGGCACCAGCAGTAATATGAATGTGAACGAGGTTATTGCTCAGCTGGTTAAACGCAAGACGAACCTCGACATATCGCCCAATGACCACATCAATATGGGGCAAAGCAGTAACGATGTGATCCCCTCTGCCATCCATGTGGCAGCCTCAGAAATGGTAAAGCATCAGCTAATGCCTGCGGTGGACCATCTGTTGAAGATTCTGGACCAGCGGGAGCAGGAGCTCAGCGGTATCGTCAAAACCGGCAGGACTCATTTAATGGATGCCATGCCGCTGACCTTTGAGCAGGAAATCAGTGGCTGGAAAGCACTGGTTCTCCAGGACCGGCAACGTTTTCAACAAAGTACGGAAAGACTTAACCTTCTGGCCATCGGTGGCACTGCCGTGGGGACGGGTACCAATACTCACCAGGACTTTGCCATAAAAGTCTGTGAGCACCTGAACCAGACAACGGGTATCACCTTTAAACCCAGTGATAACTTCTTTGCATCGTTAAGCCTGCCATCAGCAGCACTTGAGCTTTCGTCAATATTAAAAAGCCTGGCAACCACATTAACCAAAGTGTCCAATGATCTCCGCTGGATGAACAGTGGGCCTCTGGCCGGGCTGGGAGAGATAGAGCTGACAGCTCTGCAACCCGGTTCAAGCATCATGCCGGGAAAAGTGAACCCGGTTATCTGTGAGTCAGTATTGATGGCTTCAGCCCAGATAACGGGCTTTGACACTGCAATCACCATTGGTGCCCAGTCCAGTAATTTTCAATTAAATACCATGCTACCCATGATAGGCAGTAATCTGATCAAAGGTATTACTCTGGCATCCAACAGCTGTCGACTACTGGCGGATAAAGCACTGGCTGACTTTAAAGTAAAACAAGAAAATGTAGACGAGTCGCTCTACAAAAACCCCATCCTGATTACTGCATTGAACCCGATAATTGGCTATATGAAAGCCGCTGAAATCGCCAAGCTGGCCTATGCAGAAAAGCGCTCAGTACTTGAGGTCGCAAAAGAGAAGACCAACCTGAGTGAGTCAGAACTTAAAAAGCTGCTGGATCCCATACTGCTAACAAAAGGCGGCTTAGCTGAGTGAAAGCTCTCTCTTATAAACAACAAAGTTCACGAAGAAAAAGACAGTCTTTCCTTTCTTCGTGAACTTTGTGATCTTCGTGGTTAAAAGCAACTCGTCAGTGACGATAGATCAGCCAATACCATAAATACCCTGCATACTCTCTGAAAGCACGTTCACTTTCACTCAAATAACGGGCACTGGGCAACCACCGGCTGATACGGAAAGTGTCTTTTGAAGCATCGGCCAGCATACCCGGTGCCGGAACCACATGAAAGCCGGCTCTTTCAAAGCTGAGAGCAGCCCTGGACATATGCCAGCCATGGGTCACGAGTAAAACAGACTGAATATCCTCAGGCAGCATTTCACGAGCATAAACCGCATTTTCCCAGGTTGTAGTACTTTGATCCTCCAACCACCGGGTTTCTACACCAAAATCACTTTTAAGGCTGTCTGCCATGATGACTGCCTCCGGCCGAAAACCACCGCCACTGACCATAACAGGAAGCTCAGTCTGACGACTCAACCATGCGCCATACCGAAGCCGTTCCAGAGTAAACATGGAAGGACGAAAGCCCGACATCTCCGGACTAAGACGAGGTAAACCTCCACCAAGAATCACAACGACCTGAGGCTTAACAGGCTGTGTCTGCTCTGGATTGAAGACCGGGTAACGCTCAAGGCTCTGAATAAGCAGCGATGCAACCGGCTGGGTAGAGAACAAATAAAGAATAGCCAGAACCAGCCAGGCAACCCATGACTTAAACATCAATCCCATTATGATCAGCCAAATCAGTAACATGAAAAATAAAAGAGTCCACTTGTTTTTTCTGAAAGACCCAATAGGCTCCCTACCTGAAAATCGGGCAATCCCAACCTGTTTGATCAACTATCCTGAAGAATCCCGTAGTTTCAACGATAAGGTTTACGCTGTGCAAGGACCGTTTGAGCATCTTGTTCTGGAAATGGCCGTCATATTTGGTGGTGCATCCTTACTGGGCACCCTGTTTGTCTGGCTGAAGCAGCCGATCATTCTTGCCTATATATGCCTTGGTATGCTGGTTGGCCCCTATGGCCTTAATGTGGTCATCAATGATGGGCATATCGAAGCAGTCTCTACCATGGGCATTATTCTGCTGATGTTTCTGCTTGGTCTGCACCTTCACCCAAGAAATCTGCTCAAACAATTGAAACAAACGGCACTGGTAACCTTTCTTTGCCTGAGTGCTATTGGAGTCATGGTCTGGGCTGTTCTTGTCCTTCTTTTTGGCTTTCCTCTGATAGAAGCGTTAATCGCAGGCCTGGCCCTTTCCTTTTCCAGTACGGTGCTCAGCTTAAAACTGATCCCGACCACAACATTGCACCACAAAAGAACCGGTGAAGTGATGATCAGCATCCTGCTGTTCGAAGATATTCTGGCCATTCTGACCATTCTTGTACTTTACAGCAGCAACGGAGGCGCTCATATCGACGCAATGTTACTGCCATTGAAAACCTGTGTATTTGCCCTGGGAGCCTGGTGTTTTGTCCGATATGTGTTGCTCCCTCTCATGGGGCGTTTCGATATTATTTCTGAGTATATATTTCTGGTGTCCCTGGGCTGGTGCCTCACTGCAGCTCAACTGGCCGAGTCTTTTGGCTTGTCCCATGAAATTGGTGCCTTTATCGCAGGAGTCAGTATTGCCACATCGCCTATTTCTCTGTTTATTGCTGAGGGTTTGAAACCATTAAGGGAGTTCTTTCTGATTCTGTTCTTTTTTTCGGTAGGTGCCCAGTTTGATCCGATTCTGAAAAGCCATTTGTTGATGGCCATTCTATTAACATCAGCGATCGTATTAATCACCAAACCCATATTGTTTAAGTACCTGTTGAAGCACTTGGCAGGAGAGCGAAATGATAATGCGGGAGAGATGGGATTACGTTTAGGCCAGAGCAGTGAGTTCTCACTACTACTGGCCTATGGCGCCATGACGGCAGGAAGAATTCAGCAGGAGACGGCATTACTGATCGAAGGGGCTGCAATCCTGACGTTTATCGTTTCCACTTACCTCGTGGTCTTCCGGTTGCCAACCCCGATATCACCCAGTAAAGAGTTGAGAAGTGATTGAGGCTCTGCTGAAGTTATTTTTTTAATGCTACAAAGTCACAGACACACTAAGAAGAACCTTAATCACTCAGTGCCTTTATATGCTGAATTACATTGCAGAACTTCTGCATCCCTACAGATTTAGTGCAGTGGCATACCACATCCCATGTAATGCCGACCATCAAACTGAACTGTCACAGTCGTTGGATAAGTCTCATCATCCGCCATGGTGTCATCACACCGCTTACCTTTCAGGGTAACAGTAAGAGCCCTCCCAGCAGCGCTGGTTTTATATTCTGTGGTGCGTGTTGCTGCATTGCTGACGGGCTCAGGTGCAGGAAAGACGTAACGGTCCTGGCCATAATTAGTGACAAACAAGATCTGCTCGCTGTTTCTGATCTCCAGAGTCCATCCGGGCTCATTCCCTACCGCCCTGAAATCAACACCTCTCAGCTTTGCATCTTCCCAGATGGACTGCTTTCTATTTACCTTGCACTGTTTGTACTCTTTTCCATTATATTCAAGTAGCGCTCCATCTTTTGAACTCCAGTAGGTGATCTTACCATCACTGAATTTTGCGCCGGATGCCGAGACCACAACCGGTAACTTAACAGTCTCTCCCGGTAGAAACACCCAGGCATTTGCGCCATTAGGGTCCCTCTCAATACTGGCAATGAATTGAAAGCCCTGTTCACAGTCATAAACAAGAGTCATCGCTTTTCGCTCATTGTTTGAAACAGCAGTGTCTGCAGGACCAGCTTTTTCTGCCTGTTTTTCAGCCAGGGAGGTACAACCTGTCAGCACTATTGAGCTCAATAGTGCGAGACCCACTGCAAACGTTGTTCTTTCAAAGAAACGGTTCATGCTCAACATACTCCGCAGTAAGGAATTTTCAGTACCAAAAAGAACCTGAGTTATTTATCGAATAATAGGGTGCCTTTAGCTATCAGGCAAAGACCTGAACTCTCTTGCCGTAATGGGGGATACTAAAAACAAGGCTGTCATGATGGACATCAAAAAACAGCCTCACCTCTTTCTATACAATCAGAACAAAATTTCTACACCTGCCTCATTTCTGCGGAAAATAACACTTTCAACACCCACAAAATGAGCGCCTTATTTTGCATCAGACGTATTAAAGGATCCTTACATGAGGCCTTCTGAAGGGTGGCGCCCTGAATGGGAACAGTACATCCAGATTTTACAGGACAACGTTATTCCATCCCTTGGCTGTACTGAACCCATATCCACAGCTTACGCAACCGCGCTGGCCGTTGAGCTGCTGAATGAATTGCCTGACCAGATTCAGGTATACGTCAGCGGAAATTTAATGAAAAACGGCATGGGCGTTGGCGTTCCGGGCACAGGAATGGTCGGGCTTCCTATCGCTGCGGCTGCAGGAGCTGTTGGTGGCGATCCTGGGGCAGGACTGGAAGTACTGAAAAACATTACTCCAGAGCATGTCAGTCGGGCAAAAATCATGCTAGATAGCGGTCAGGTCAGTGTCCAGATCAAGGAGGTTCCAGAAGTACTGTACAGTGAGGTCTTGGTTTCCAGGGGGGAACACCATGCTCGAGTCATTATTAAGGATCACCACACTCAGGTAGTTTTGAAAGAACTCGATGGGAAAACTGTTTTTTCTACCCAGGAAAAAAATGATGAATCCCATAATGACGCTTCTTCGGCAACATTATCGGTAGCCAGCATTTACAAGTTTGCCACTCAGGCTCCGTACGACAAAATTCGTTTTATTCTCGATGCTGCCTGTTTGAATCAAACCATATCCGCTGAAGGATTGAGTGGTAGTTATGGACTCAAAGTGGGCAGAACACTGCAACAGAATATTTCCCAGGGGCTGTTGTCTGAAGACCTGATCACCCTTGCCATGATGCGCTCATCGGCCGCTTCTGATGCACGAATGGATGGAGCCATGCTTCCCGCCATGAGTAATTCCGGCAGTGGTAACCAGGGAATCGCGGCTACCATGCCCGTGGTGGCGGTTGCTGACCATCTTGGATGCGATGAAGAAAAGCTGGCCAGGGCACTGATACTCAGCCATTTGATTGCCATTTATATCAAAACCCACCTGGATACCCTCTCCGCCATGTGCGGTGCCACGACGGCCGGAACTGGTGCCAGCTGTGGGATTACCTGGCTGCTCGGTGGCGAGCTTGAGCAGGTCGAATGCGCCATCTTTAATATGGTGGGTGATATTGCCGGTATTTTCTGTGACGGTGCAAAAGCCTGTTGCTCCATGAAAGTCTCCACCTCTGCCGGAGCCGCTGTGAAGGCATCCCTGATGGCCATCAATAATATTCGTGTTTCCGGGCAGGAAGGCATTATTGCCGGGAGTGTTGAGGAAACCATTGATAACCTTGGTCTTTTAGGTAATCAGGGAATGCGGGAAACCGACCGGATGATTTTGAAAATCATGACCTCAAAATCAGTCTGAATGTTTTCACCAACCGGTTGTCTGATAGAGTAAGGGTTAAATCACTCGACCACGTGTCAGACAACCATTCATTAACAAAAAGGAAGAAGTAATGGTTGAAGCAATCAATACAGAAAAAGCACCTGCGGCTATCGGTCCCTATGTACAGGCGGTAGATACCGGCTCTCTGGTATTTACCTCCGGTCAGCTGCCAATTGACCCGGCGACCGGAGAAATGCCTGAAGACGTTGCCGCACAAGCTCTGCAGTCTTTGAAAAATGTTCAGGCTATTATTGAAGCTTCCGGTCTGACCATGAACTCCGTGTTTAAAATGACGGTATTTGTGAAAGACCTGAATACCTTTGCCACCGTTAATTAAGTCTACCAGACGTTCTTTGACGATCTGGGTGCCGGTTATCCTGCCCGTTCCTGCGTAGAAGTCGCCCGCCTGCCGAAAGATGCACTGGTAGAAATTGAAGCTATTGCTCAGCGTTAATATTTTACTTCAAGCCTGTAATCATAATGGTTACAGGCTAATTCCTGTTAAACGATCCCCCATAGCAAGACCGCCAGTATCTGCGGTGAAAGAATTCTCAAACACATTACCAGAGGATAAACCGTAGCGTAAGATAGTGCTGCAGCTCCCGACTTTTCATGCAGGCTGTTGGCAAAAGCCAGTGCAGGAGGGTCGGTCATAGAACCCGCCAGCATGCCACAAATGCTCAGGTAGTTAAGCCCGCCAAACATACGACTGGTAATGCCTATCACCAGCAATGGAACCAGAGTGATCACTGCACCGTACATCATCCACTGAAGGCCATCCCCATTGACCAGAATATCGACAAAGTTTTCTCCGGACTTCAAACCAACCACCGCCAGAAACAGAACAATACCGATCTCCCGCAACGCCAGGTTGGCACTGGGCGGCATAAACCAATATAGACGTCCAATACTGCCTATTCGACCAAGGATCAACGCCACCAGCAGTGGTCCACCCGCCAGACCCAGCTTAAGTGCCGCTGGCAAGCCCGGGATATGCAGTGGAATAGAACCCAGCAGGATTCCCAGACCAATACCGATAAACACCGGCATCATTTGAACCTGCTGCAACTTCTGCTGAGCATTACCCACCTGGTTGGCAACGGCATCAATAGACTCAGGGCGACCTACAAGGTTCAGGATATCACCAAACTGCAACGTGGCATCCCGGTTCGGCACCAGTTCAACACCGGAGCGGTTCAGGCGTGAAACCACGACGTCATAGCGCTGTTTGAATTTAAGATCGATCAGCTTTTTGCCCAGTACCTTCTCGTTGGTTACCACAACCCGGGAGGTTCGCAGTTCGGTTCCCTTCGTCGTTAGAGAGGCATCCACCTCTTCCCCAAGAATAAGCCGGGCATTTTGCAATTTCTGTCGACTGCCAACCAGGTGGAGAATATCCCCCAGTTCCACGGTTGTATCACCTTTGGGAACAACCAGTTCCTCACTCCGTTTCAGTCGGGAACAGACCAGCTCTCCATCATTCAGCCCTGGAATATCCTGCAGCGCCAGACCATCAATATTCGGGTTTCGAATGGCGATATTGATGGTATAGAGGCTTTCCTTTCCTGAACCGGACACTTTCTCAAATTCTTCCGCTTCCTGGTTAACGTCTATCTTGAATAGCCGCCGGATAAACCACATGCTCAGCAGAATCCCACAGATACCAAACGGGTAAGCAACGGCGTACGCAGAACCTGGCAGTGCCAGCATGCTTTCTGGTGTCCCAAGCTCTGCCAGAATACCAGTGCCTGCCGCCAGAGAAGGTGTATTCGTCACAGCGCCCGAATAAACACCCAGCACAACGGGCAGGGGAACATCAAACATCAGGTGAAGTACGGTAGCGACCACACCACCCAGCAGTACCAGCCCTGCAGCAAAGGCATTCAACTTCAGACCACTGCTTTTCAATGATGAAAAGAAGCCGGGGCCCACCTGAATACCAATGGTGTAAACAAAAAGAATCAGGCCAAACTCTTTGATGTACTCCAGAGTGTGACTGTCCAGGTGGATATCCATCTGGTAGACAAAGTGCCCCACCAGAATGCCTCCAAACAGAACACCGCCTATGCCCATACCGATGCCGCGGATGCGCCAGTTGCCTATCCAAAGGCCCAGCACAGCCACCAGCGACAAGATCGATATGGATATCGCTATATCGCTCATTATGTTTTCCAGAAAGTGAGTATGAATTGATGATGAAGACCAAAAAAAGCATCATCACCTTACCAAATACTGACAATCAGGCCGGATGATATGGATCAATGCCGGACAACCTATGCGGATAAATCAACAGGAAAAGTGCAGTTGAGCAGGCAGTGTTGTATCCTAGCGGGTTATTAGTTTCCCTGACTCTTTGATTGGTTTTCATAAAGCTTTTCTCACTAGACTGCTTTCAAGAAAGCATCAAAGCGATCCTTTACATTAAGCCTGTTGAGCGATGATGGAAGAGCATTACCAACCGCATCAGATTGAGAGCGAAGCCCAGAAATTCTGGGAAGACAATGACAGCTTTGCTGTCACCGAAGATAACAGTAAAGAGAAGTATTACTGCCTCTCCATGTTCCCGTACCCCAGTGGTCGGCTGCACATGGGACACGTTCGTAACTACACCATTGGTGATGTGATTTCACGTTACCAGCGCATGCGGGGCAAAAATGTCCTGCAGCCCATGGGCTGGGATGCGTTTGGTCTGCCTGCAGAAAATGCGGCCATCAAAAACAAGACCGCACCAGCACCCTGGACCTACGAAAACATCGATTACATGAAAGGCCAGCTAAAGCGTCTGGGCTTTGGCTATGACTGGAACCGTGAGCTGGCGACCTGTAAACCGGACTACTACAAGTGGGAACAGTGGTTCTTCACTCAGCTCTACGAAAAAGGTCTGGTCTATAAAAAAATGGCCACCGTTAACTGGTGTCCAAACGACGCGACCGTACTGGCCAACGAGCAGGTTGAAGATGGCCGATGCTGGCGTTGTGACACCGTGGTTGAGCGCAAAGAGCTGCCACAGTGGTTTGTCAAAATCACAGCCTACGCGGATGAACTGCTGTCCGACCTCGACAAGCTCGAACACTGGCCAGAGCAGGTTAAGGCCATGCAGCGCAACTGGATCGGCCGTTCTGAAGGTGTACAGATGACCTTTAAGGTTGCCAACGCGCCTGAAGGTGCTCCTCAAGAGTTCAAGGTTTACACCACCCGCCCTGACACCCTGATGGGTGTGACCTACGTAGGCATTGCCTCAGAACACCCATTGGCCAAAGCTGCAGCGGTCAATAACCCTGCGCTTGACACATTTATTCAGGACTGCAAATCCAATGCGGTGACCGAAGCAGAGATGGCGACCATGGAGAAAGTGGGTGTCGATACTGGCATCCGCGCCATTCACCCAATTACGGGTCGTGAAGTGCCCGTATGGGCGGCCAACTTCGTACTGATGGATTACGGTACTGGTGCGGTCATGGCCGTTCCCGGCCATGACCAGCGTGACTATGAATTTGCCACTCGTTTTGGTCTGCCGATCGAACAGGTTATCGAACCTGCCAATAGCGAAGCGGTTGATCTCAGCGAAGCGGCGTTTACCGAAAAAGGTAAGCTGGTTAACTCTGGCGAGTTTGACGGCCTGACTTCAGAAGAGGCATTCAATGCCATTGCCGATCGGCTGATTGCTGAAGGCAAAGGTGAGCGCCAGGTGAATTATCGTCTCCGTGACTGGGGTGTGAGCCGTCAGCGTTACTGGGGAGCGCCAATCCCGATGCGCTACCTGGAAGACGGTACTGAAATTCCTGTTCCACTGGAAGACCTGCCGGTACTGCTGCCAGAAGACGTGGAAATGGATGGTGTTCAGTCTCCGATCAAAGCGGATCCAGAGTGGGCAAAAACCACCCACAACGGCCAGCCTGCCACCCGTGAAACCGATACTTTTGACACGTTCATGGAGTCCAGCTGGTACTACGCCCGTTACTGTTCGCCAAAGTCTGATGACCAGATGCTGAACCCTGAGCAGGCTAACTATTGGCTGCCTGTAGATCAGTACATCGGTGGTATCGAGCATGCAGTTATGCACCTGCTCTACTCCCGCTTCTATCACAAACTGCTTCGTGATGCGGGCCTGGTCGAAAGCGATGAACCATTCAAACGCCTGCTCTGCCAGGGCATGGTACTGGCTGACACCTTCTTCAAGGTTGACGAGAAAGGCGTTAAGCAGTGGATTGCCCCGACTGATGTCGACAGTGAGTTTGACGATAAAGGGCGCCTGGTTAAGGCTACCCTGAAAGAGACCGGTGACGTTGTTGAACATGCGGGCATGAGCAAGATGTCCAAATCCAAAAACAACGGTATCGACCCTCAGGACCTGATTGATCAGTACGGTGCCGACACTATCCGCCTGTACACCATGTTCGCAGCGCCACCCGAGCAAACGCTGGAGTGGTCCGAGAGTGCTGTCGAAGGTGCCAACCGGTTCCTGCGTCGCTTCTGGAAGCAGGCAGCAGAACATATTGCCAGTGGTGATGTAACTGCTCTTGATCTGAATGCTCTGACAAAAGAGCAAAAGGATCTGCGTCGCAAAGTGCATGAAACCATCAATAAGGTTTCGGATGACTGTGAGCGCCGCCTGACATTCAATACGGCAATTGCTGCAATCATGGAACTGAACAACGCAATCAACAAGTTCCAGGTGAGCACCGATCAGGACCGCGCGGTAATGCGTGAAGCCATTGAGGCAACCACGCTGATGCTGGCACCTATCGCACCTCACGCCATGCACAGCATCTGGAAGTCGTTGGGGCACTCTGAGTCCGTACTGGATGCTTCATGGCCAGTAGCTGACGAAGAAGCCCTGAAAAAAGATGCCATCACTCTGGTGGTTCAGGTCAATGGCAAGGTTCGTGCGAAACTGGAAGTTCCAGCAGGTCTGGATAAAGATGCCATTGAGAAGCTGGCTCTGGAGCACGATAACGTCACTAAGTTCACCGATGGTCTGACAGTCCGCAAGGTAATTGTGATTCCCGGCAAACTTGTGAATATTGTTGCTAACTAAACAATCTAAAAGCACCACATAGCAGAGATAACAGCAAGATCTGCTATGTGGTAGTTCATGTGAAGAAGTAACAACATATTTTACGGAGTTTCAGAGTCAGGCTCTTTAAGCTCACCTGATCTGGATAGGCTTTACCCTATCTTCGACACGTCTCAGATGATTATGTAAATTGAGTTTTTCAGCTTTGCATCTCTCATAACCATTTAGCCAGAGATTAAGCCTTAAACGCCCCATTTCCCTCAGCCTTGACTGAATAAAATAGCCATCCACTACTCTATCAACGTCATATCCTGAAAAAATACCGTCAATCCATCGTTCTTTTACATCCTTTTACGCCATGTGCGACTTTTAGGTTTGCATAAGGAGACATGACTGAACCTGCTTTCTGCTATTAAAAGCAGTAAAAAGCAAAAAAGAAGGTTTCAGTCATGCCCGTTGAAGAGTTTATCACTACAGT
>NZ_LUKQ02000409.1 GCF_001647025.1 Endozoicomonas atrinae | reverse complement strand
ACCGTGGATCAGCAGGTGACGGTGACCATCACCGGCACCAATGATGTACCGACCATTACTGCAGCCACCGATGTCACCGGCGCGGTGACCGAGATTGTGGATGGCGGCACCGGTGAAAACACCACCATATTATCCGACAGTGGTTCCTTTGCCATTGCGGATGTGGACCTGACCGATGTGCAGACCGTCAGTGTCACCTCCGACACCAGCGGGTACCTGGGCTCCTTTACGCCGACGGTCAGCAACAACACCACCAATGACGGCACCGGACAGGTGGACTGGACCTTCAGCGTGCCCGATGCGGACCTGGATTACCTGGCCAGGAACCAGGTGGTCACCCAGACCTACACGGTCACGGTCAACGATGGCAACGGTGGCACCGTGGATCAGCAGGTGACGGTGACCATCACCGGTACCAATGATGTACCGACCATTACTGCAGCCACCGATGTCACCGGCGCGGTGACCGAGATTGTGGATGGCGGCACCGGCGAAAATACCGATACCCTGTCCGACAGTGGCAGCTTCACCATCGCCGATGTGGACCTCACCGATGTCCAGACCATCAGTGTCACCTCCGACACCACCGGGTACCTGGGCTCCTTTACCCCGACGGTCAGCAACAACACCACCAGTGACGGCACCGGCCAGGTGGACTGGACCTTCAGCGTCCCCGATGCCGACCTTGACTACCTGGCCGCGGGTCAGGTACTGACCCAGACCTACACGGTCACGGTCAACGATGGCAACGGTGGCACCGTGGATCAGCAGGTGACGGTGACCATCACCGGCACCAATGATGTACCGACCATTACTGCGGCCACCGATGTCACCGGCGCGGTGACCGAGATTGTGGATGGCGGCACCGGTGAAAACACCACCACATTATCCGACAGTGGTTCCTTTGCCATTGCGGATGTGGACCTCACCGATGTCCAGACCGTCAGTGTCACCTCCGACACCAGCGGCTATCTCGGCACCTTTACCCCGACGGTCAGCAACAACACCACCAGTGATGGCACCGGCCAGGTGGACTGGACCTTCACGGTGCCCGATGCCGATATTGATGACCTGGCCGCGGGTCAGGTGCGGACCCAGACCTACACCATCACGGTCAACGATGGCAATGGCGGCACCGTGGACCAGCAGGTGACGGTGACCATCACCGGCACCAATGATGTACCGACCATTACTGCAGCCACCGATGTCACCGGCGCGGTGACCGAGATTGTGGATGGCGGCACCGGTGAAAACACCACCACATTATCCGACAGTGGTTCCTTTGCCATTGCGGATGTGGACCTCACCGATGTCCAGACCGTCAGTGTCACCTCCGACACCACCGGGTACCTGGGCTCCTTTACCCCGACGGTCAGCAACAACACCACCGGCGACGGCACCGGGCAGGTGGACTGGACCTTCAGTGTCCCCGATGCCGATATTGATGACCTGGCCGCGGGTCAGGTGCGGACCCAGACCTACACGGTGACGGTCAACGATGGCAACGGCGGCACCGTGGACCAGCAGGTGACGGTGACCATCACCGGCACCAATGATGCCCCTACCATTACTGCGGCCACCGATGTCACTGGTGCGGTGACCGAAATTGTGGATGGCGGCACCGGTGAAAACACCACCACATTATCCGACAGTGGTTCCTTCACCATCGCCGATGTGAACCTGACCGATGTCCAGACCGTCAGCGTCACCTCCGACACCACCGGGTACCTGGGCTCCTTTACCCCGACGGTCAGCAACAACACCACCAGTGACGGCACCGGCCAGGTGGACTGGACCTTCACGGTGCCCGATGCCGATATTGATGACCTGGCCGCAGGTCAGGTGCGGACCCAGACCTATACCGTCACGGTTAACGATGGTAACGGCGGTACCGTGGATCAGCAGGTCACCGTGACCATCACCGGCACCAATGATGTACCGACCATTACTGCGGCCACCGATGTCACCGGCGCGGTGACCGAGATTGTGGATGGCGGCACCGGCGAAAATACTGATACCCTGTCCGACAGTGGCAGCTTCACCATCGCCGATGTGGACCTTACCGATGTGCAGACCGTCAGCGTCACCTCCGACACCACCGGGTACCTGGGCTCCTTTACGCCAACGGTCAGCAACACCACCACCAGTGACGGCACCGGCCAGGTAGACTGGACCTTCAGCGTCCCCGATGCCGACCTTGACTACCTGGCCGCGGGTCAGGTACTGACCCAGACCTACACGGTCACGGTCAACGATGGCAACGGTGGCACCGTGGATCAGCAGGTCACCGTGACCATCACCGGCACCAATGATGTACCGACCATTACTGCGGCCACCGATGTCACCGGCGCGGTGACCGAGATTGTGGATGGCGGCACCGGTGAAAATACCGATACCCTATCCGACAGTGGCAGCTTCACCATCGCCGATGTGGACCTCACCGATGTCCAGACCGTCAGCGTCACCTCCGCCACCACCGGGTACCTGGGCTCCTTTACCCCGACGGTCAGCAACAACACCACCAGTGACGGCACCGGCCAGGTGGACTGGACCTTCACGGTGCCCGATGCCGATATTGATGACCTGGCCGCGGGTCAGGTGCGGACCCAGACCTATACCGTCACGGTTAACGATGGCAACGGCGGCACCGTGGATCAGCAGGTGACGGTGACCATCACCGGCACCAATGATGTACCGACCATTACTGCGGCCACCGATGTCACCGGGACAGTGACCGGAATCAGCGGTAGTACCGATATCTTATCCGACAGTGGCTCCTTCACCATTGCTGATGTGGACCTCACCGATGTGCAGACCGTCAGTGTCACCTCCGACACCACCGGGTACCTGGGCTCCTTTACCCCGACGGTCAGCAACAACACCACCAGTGACGGTACCGGCCAGGTGGACTGGATCTTCACGGTGCCCGATGCCGATATTGATTACCTGGCCGCAGGTCAGGTACTGACCCAGACCTACACCGTCACGGTCAACGATGGCAACGGCGGCACCGTGGACCAGCAGGTGACGGTGACCATCACCGGCACCAATGATGTACCGACCATTACTGCGGCCACCGATGTCACTGGTGCGGTGACCGAAATTGTGGATGGCGGCACCGGTGAAAACACCACCACATTATCCGACAGTGGTTCCTTCACCATCGCCGATGTGAACCTGACCGATGTCCAGACCGTCAGCGTCACCTCCGACACCACCGGGTACCTGGGCTCCTTTACCCCGACGGTCAGCAACAACACCACCAGTGACGGCACCGGCCAGGTAGACTGGACCTTCACGGTGCCCGATGCCGATATTGATGACCTGGCCGCGGGTCAGGTGCGGACCCAGACCTATACCGTCACGGTTAACGATGGCAACGGCGGCACCGTGGACCAGCAGGTGACGGTGA
>NZ_LUKQ02000408.1 GCF_001647025.1 Endozoicomonas atrinae | reverse complement strand
AGAGTCAGCTTAGTAAAATATTTAACTTTCTGGAACTATCAGACTTGCAGACCACCCCAAAAAGCTATACTTAACGACAGGTCATTTTGGACTGGTGTTTTGAGGACTTTTTACGCCGGTGATGACACCTTTTGCTGGAAACTTATGCAGACACGCTGAACCCTGTTCATTGGCGCAGTACCTGTCTCGATTTTCTTCACAGTTTACTGACAGAAGTCGATTCGCTTGCTGATATGGCGAAACAGCAGGAGCAGCAAAAGAGACTGCTTTGGGAAATACAGGTGACTGGTTTTTACTTTGCTCCCTGTGCGAAAAGAGGCGTGTAAATGTTGAGCCCATGGATAGAGCAGGAAAATGATGATTAAACCAGCAGCCTTCCTCCATCCACTGGCAGTGCCTGCCCGGTAATAAAGGACGCTTCATCAGAACATAAAAAGAGTGCGGCTCCAGCCACTTCTTCAGGTGTGCCGAATCGACCAACCGGGTAGCGTAACTTCAACTGAGCTGTGAGCTCATTATCCGGCTTTACCACTTCGTCTGACATGGGGGTTTCAATAATGGCTGGGCAAATGGCATTTACTCTGATGCCTTAGGCTGCATACTCTTTGGCGGCAACCTTGGTTAATCCGATGATACCATGCTTGCTTACGCAATAGGCCGAGGTCGCAAGACTGGCAATCAGACCGGCAATAGAGGACATGTTGATAATCACGCCAAAGCCCTGTTGAAGCATCAGCGGGATCTCCTGCTTCATGCACAGCCACATTCCTTTGAGGTTAGTATTCATTACCCGATCCCAGGTTTCCTCATCGTAGTCAGCGGTTGCTACTTTGGCAGGTCCAAAGATGCCGGCATTGTTGACTGCATAATCCAGTTGGCCAAATTCGCTGATGCAGGTATCAACCATGCTCTGGATATCGTGCCTGCTGGTGACATCCGTTTTTACAAATTGTGCATTTCCTCCAAGGTCAATAATCTCTCTGGCAGTCCGTTCCCCTTCATTGCTGCGTCGTGCAGCGATAACCACATTGCAACCTTCACGGGCAAATGCCAGCGCAATGGCTTTTCCAATGCCGGAGTTACCTCCGGTGATCAGCGCCGTTTTGCCTTCGAATTTTCTGTTCATTGATGATTTCTCGGGAAAGTGGTGGGTTCACAGGTAAAAGTAGATGAGTGTCTGCAGATTTTCCGAGCATTCAGAAAGTGTTGGCATTTGATAAATGCTGATGATGCTTTATTAATCAGAGGGTAGATCTAAAACAGTAAGAAAATGAAGGATGTATGTTCTGATAAATAGATATTAGTCAATAAGTGTAAGTTTTTCGTGTTTTTTTTGATTTAATTTCTTTACTTTTTTAGGACTGTTTATAAGATTTGAGCCCACTGAAAGTGTGTCTTCTTTTATTTTCTTTTGATAAGGATTGCTGCAGTGAACAAGCGTTCCGCCCTTGCCCTGGTGCTCTCAGCGTTCAGCCCTTTTGCTTTAGCAAACATCTATGTTGGTGGCAGCTTGTCTGCCATGGATTATTCTGAGGGAAGCATCGAAGATGTTGCGCCTGTCGCACTTTCTGGCCTGGTGGGAATAAAGGCGAATGAGCATTTCTCAACAGAGGTGCGGGTCGGGTTTGGCGTAGGCAATGACAGTGCGAAATATCAGGGTGAGAGTGTTACTCTGGATGTGGATAATTTCGTGGGTGTCTATGGCCGCTTGGGGATGCCGGTTGGCAAGGTTTATCCTTATGTGGTAGCAGGCCTGACTCAGGTCGAAATGACCATCGATGTGGCCGGTCAGTCCATGTCTGAAACTGATTCCGATATCTCCTATGGGGTGGGTCTTGATTACAACCTCAACAAGTCACTTAAACTGAACCTTGAGTACATCAACCTCTATGATCGAGGTGACAGCAAAATCAACTCTGTGAATATTGGTGCGACCTACCACTTCTAAGCAGAGGTGTTCATGAGTTCATTGTGAACACCCTCTGGTTTTTCAAACTATCAAACCTTCTGCCAGTCAAAATCCATTTGTCTGGCAGTCTTTTCTGTCAAAACTCACGTTAAATAAAAATCCCTGTATTCATTATTATTCGTACTGCTGTGATGGAGAATCAGTACGCCAGCTTAAGGGTAACCACGCCAGCAATAATCAGTAACACACCCATATAGCGCATGAGGCTGGCAGCTTCGCCATAGAAAATAATCCCGACAAAAAAGGCACCGGCAGCACCCAGCCCAGTCCATACGGCATAAACGGTACCCATGGGGATCTCTTTTTGAGCCAGCCACATGGTGTAGCCGCTGAGGCCAATGCAAATTATTGCAGTAAATATACCAAGCCACCGGGTGTCCGGGCTTTGTGCCATTTTCAGACCAACTGGCCAGCCGATTTCAAACATACCTGCCAGCAGAAGATAGACCCAGGCCATACTCTTATTCCTCGTTACTGAGAACATTCCGCTTGTCGGTTTTTATAAGCTCGCTTGAGCGTATTAACAAAGTAAACCTCTGGCGGTAATGGTTGATCATGGTTGCTTATAGAGTCGGTAATATAGTGCAAAGTTCCAGATTGCCAGCACTAATTTTCACTTGTAATCCAATTTATCTCCTCTGCAGTTATTCTACCGACAACTGTCTGGGCAAGGCTGCCGGGCATCTTGCTGGATGAGCCTGTGACTGGAATATGGCCGCCCATTATCTCTGCATATTGCTGTGGGTGAAGCGGAGCCCTGTCCGGTTCAGCATAGCCATCCGGAAACATTGGGCTGCCTGTAGAAAGGTCGTATTTGTCAGTGGCACCCAGAGTGTGCATTAACTCATGAACCATCACTACGGCATTGCTTTTGGTATAACGCCGGTCACTATAAGCATTGACAATGCCCACCATGCCTTTTTGTAATCCAACAGAGTGTTCCAGTATCGGCAATAAATCCGGGTCATGATAGATGACATAAAGGTGGATATCGGCTCCGGCAAAGTGACTGTCTCTTTTCATCTGCCAGTGCCAGAAACGAAGCTTCAATGACCAGACAAAGGATGAGAGCATACTTCTGCTTGATGGGAGTGGAGGCGGCAACTCATGGACCATGTCCCCTAATTGGACGGACACAGGTTGGGAGGATGACTGCCCATAAAGCGTGATGCCATAACGGGCAGCTTGAGTTGCAAGAAATAGTTCAATGTCATCAAAATGCCACTCTTTCAGGCGATTAATACCAATTGAATTTTCTAACTACTGTATAACTGCCCAATCACGGGAGCACAGACTGAACAGTCGACCAGCTTCGCTGCAAAGGTTATTCCAAGCTTCACAGCAACAATCTACAATATTTTCATAACCTGAAAATGCTTTGTTTGATAAGTCATGCTCCCGCATCCACTCCCATAGCCTTTCTGAGCTGTTTAACTCCGGTGCGAATGGT
>NZ_LUKQ02000407.1:1639-3426 GCF_001647025.1 Endozoicomonas atrinae | reverse complement strand
TAGCGTTCCTTATCGCCATCAATCACCTGATGGCCCACCAGTTCGTTCAGCACATCCACATCAATTTTTGCGCCGCTGGCGTCTTCCGTGATCAATTCCGGAAAGAGCTGTTTCAGTTTGCTGATGTTGTCCTGAACCATATCAAGGCTCAGGCTGCCGTGATGGCCCTGGGTGATTTTTTCCATGGAGGGGAATCTCTATCCGTTAATGAATTACAGCTGGGTTTTCAGCGTCTGAATCTGTTGATCCAGCCGTTTAATCTGCATATTCAGTTCAACCTTGTGGTTAAACCGGGTTTCCTGTTTCAGTTCGGCTCGCAATAGCGACACCTGTTGCTGGTGGCTGCGTAACTGGTCCAGTCGGGCTTGCCGCTCGCTTTCTGTGTCTTTGGACAGTGTGTAGTGACCGGTCAAATCGGCGCAGTTCAGTGCCACCACCCGGCGCACCAGATCCTGATAGCACTGGTAGAAATTGATAAAGCTGCATCGCGGTAGCGCAAAATCCGCAAGAAACGCCTGCTGGTTAAGGGTGAGCTGCGATAAATCCAGCCAGCCGGTATCGAAACTGCGCTCAAGCGTGAGTTTGCTGCTGTCGGCCAGGTTGATCCGTTTGTGGGCAAGGGAGATGGCGATCTGACTTTCCCGGACAAACACAAGCATGGTGGGGTAGGGAATCGCCTTCTGGATCAGCTCTGCCAGTTTGGCCGGTTGTTTATCGGTGTTGGTTAGTTTTTTCAGTGTGATTTGCAGCAGCGCTATTTCCAGATATTCCCGTTGTGGGTCTTCGTATCTGGAAATATTGATGGTCTCCGGGCTCAGGCTGTAGCGAAGCGCCAGCGTATCGATCTGCTCATTGATCCGTTTTTGGTCGCTCTTGCTGAAGGCGACGTTACTAAACAGTTGTTTTTTGTAGATGCGCTGTTGCAGTTGGCAGCTATCGGGTATGGCCAGTTGCTGGTAAAAGTCGTTCAGGGTCATGAGGTTGCAGCCTGAGCCGGTTCTCGTATGATCAGAAAACTGACCACTTCAAAATCGTCCATGCCCTGGAAGCGCCCCTGATTCAGTCGCGTACCGCCACGGCTGAACAGGCTGTCGATGCCTTTTTCCTGATGGGTGCCAATAATGCTGCTGATCGCCGTTTCCAGCAGTTGCCGGTAGTGCTCCATGTCTTTGCCATGTCGGGTTATGGCGTTGAATGACTGAATGGCTTCCTGGTTGGGCAGGTGATGGCCTAGCCCCTGTTTTTTCAGGATATCCAGCATCTTTTTGGTTTGGCTGAACGGGTACTTCACCTCATTATCGTCAGTGACATAGACCAGATAGTGCGGTGCCAGCGCATAGCCATCCGACGACGATGGTTCTTGTGCGGTGAGTTGCTTCAAGCAGAACAGCGCGCCCGGCTCAATGGCGCGATCACCGGTCTGGCGAATAAACGCAGGATCAATGGCACTGGCTGCAAATAACCCGGTGTAAGCGGATTCAAGATCGCCCAGATGCTCTTTCATAAAGCCGGACAGATCCATTCGGAAGTCATTCAGGGTCAGTAATGGAGACGCTGCCGGAGATGTCTTCCAGATCCACAACGTTGTCTTGTAATTCCTGCAACTGTTTACGGCGGTACTCCAGATCGTTCATCTGTTTACCGCTGTCCTGCTCAATGACGTTTTCTTCACCGGTGGCGGATATATCCAGCAGCACCATACGACCACTGACCCGGGCTTCCAGATTGATGTATTCGTCCAGCTCCATATTGGGCCAGAAGTTAACCAGCTGAATCGTGCTGTTTTT
>NZ_LUKQ02000407.1:0-1198 GCF_001647025.1 Endozoicomonas atrinae | reverse complement strand
GGTACAGGTATTGGGCGGTATCCGCAAAGGCGGTGAAAATAATCACCTTTTTATTGCCCGGGTTCAGAGGCTGCTGACATTTACGCTCAATGATGGCTTGCAGGCGATGCAACTTGGCATCCCGCTTTGCATCGATGGCCTGAGCTTCCGTTAATAGTTGTTGAAGACGGGTGCGGTCTTCTTCCAGGTCCTGGCGCCAGAGGATGTGATCGATATCCTTGATCAGGATTTTGACCTTTTTACCAATGAGGTAAGGGTCAAACTCCGGGGAGTCTACCTCGATATCGTTAATGCTGAGTTCTTCAACCTCATCGCTGGCATGGTTGTCCAGTTTGCTCAGCAGCAGGTCGACGGCCCCGAGCAGTTTTTTCAGGGTTAGTGCGAAGGAGTGGATCGAGCTTTCCATCCGTTTCAGCAGGTTTACCCGCATCAGGTGAATCAGGCTCTGCTCACGATCCACCATTTTGAACACTGAGCCTTCACTGACCTGAACATCGTATTTGCGGTTATATTCTGCCCGTTTCTCCATCCTTACATACTTCAGTGGCGCGTAAGCACTGAGGTTTAAGCGCCGAATGATGCGGTTGATCTCCTTAAGCGGTGGAAACTGGCCGTTTGAATCGATGTCTTCCTTGATATTGAGTGGCTTCAGGCGTTCCGGGAAGGCACCGATTTCTGCGATGTCATAGTACTTTTCAATATGCTTGCGGGAGCGGGCAATGGTGAGCAGATCGAGCAGCTTGAAGTAGTCGAAATTCATGCCTTCCAAAAGTGATTCGGTGCTGCGCTGCGCTTCGTCGAGCTTTAGCCATTGATTAAACTGGGTCTGGGCTTTTTTCAGGGTGATTTCTATGCTGCTGATGCCTTGTGCTTCAAAGGCGGTGTCTTGCCCTTCGGTGATGAAGGCGACCTGGTTTTTCAGGTCGTTCATCCGGTTATTGACCGGTGTTGCCGAGAGCATCAGTACTTTGGTTTTCACACCGGAACGGATGATGTCATCCATCAGCCGCGAGTAGCGGGTATGACCCTCTTTGGCGGAGCTGCTGTTACGGAAGTTATGGGATTCATCAACCACGATCAGGTCATAGTTGCCCCAGTTGATGGTTTCCAGATTGATCTCACCGGATTTGCCGGTGGTGCGTGTCAGGTCGGTGTGGTTGAGTACGTCGTAGTTGAAGCGATCTGCCGATAATAAATT
>NZ_LUKQ02000406.1 GCF_001647025.1 Endozoicomonas atrinae | reverse complement strand
TGTCCTCACCGTACTCGATGATTTCAGTGACCGCTTTTTCCGTCACATCATTTTTCTTTACGGCATCCTCCATATCGCTTGTGAGAAAATCACCCTGCCGTGTTCTCACGCCATTAAGGTCGATCTTTTCCTTACCGGCCTTGGAACGGAGCGGCGATAGAAAACCATCGTCTATTAGTCGTTGAATGTCTGTCTCGTAGACAATCTCATTAAAGAGCGGATTCTTCCCCTCCGTCAGCAAGCCCTGTTTCATCCGATAAGGGGTGGCGGTAAAGCCGACTATTTTCAGTGCCGGGTTTATTTCTCGAAGGCCTTCGATCAAGCGAGAGTACATCGACTCGCCTTTACCTGCATTAATTAGGTGGCAGTTGTGTACGAGCACTCCATTAACGAAGTAAGAAGGGTGTCCGCTGACTTGCAGGTCATACACAGCTTCAGGGCTTGAGAGTTCGATACTCGATACACTTTCCACCCTAATTCCTTTAGTAGTTTTTCTTTTCTCTTGTCGGCCTCCCGAACCCTGATACAGTTGTGGGATTTTCCGTCTACCTCTATTGCTATCTTTTTCTCTGGATGAGCAATATCTATCTTGTAGTGATAGGGATAACCCTGTTCTCTCTTTTTCTTGGTCGCAATAGAAAGCTCTGGCTTCCATTCTTTTCCAAGTATCCTTAGCAATTTCTCCTGTGGAACGGTTAAGCCTCTGCCGTTTCCTCCATGTACAGGTGGCTTGTGTCCCATCTTTTTTAAAGTTGCCGAAACCTTCTCCCTGACCTCTTTTCTGAACATACCGTTGCTGTTGTTCTTGGAACGGGTTGTAATTATTTTCTGAGCAATTTCTTTTCTGCGTTCTGGTGTACGATTTTTCAATGCGAACCTCGTTCCACAAAGTTGAGTGCAGTTCTTTTTCTTTATCCAAGCCTTCGCCACTTGAAATTCTTTCCCGCAGTTGGCGCACTTTCTTGTAATCATAAAGCTCTAATCCTTTAGTTTGTGATGCAGGCATCCATCCTTTGTCAGTAAAAAAAGGATGGTTGGGAGTGCAGGTAATGGATTGGCCATTGCTTAAGTTGATGGACATTAATGAAGATGGCTGCTTAATAGCTTTGGCTTCTACTCTGCCTATGCCGAAAGCATTCAAGACTTCATCACCAACAGATATATCTTTAATTGGTTTTGATCCTGTCGGAGTACTAATGAGGGTTTCACCAGTGAAGCACTCGTCAACCAACACCAGATCAAAAAAGCCCAACTCCTTCGCCCGTTTATGAACACTCTGAATACTGGCAAACAATACCTGTGCGTCCGTATCCCTCGACTTCATAGAGGCCGAGTAAATACCAGTAGGAGCCTCTGGCCAGAGAGTGACGATCTTTTCATGGTTCTGCTCAATGATCTCTTTCACATGAGAGAGAATCAGGAACCGTTGGTCTGACCAGTGCTTTAATACACCATGGATAAAATCAGCAATGATGACCGACTTGCCACCACCAGTACTGACACAGACTAACGGGTTACCATCGGAGGCGCTGAAGTATTGATAGATCGCATCAATGGCCTCCGACTGATACCAGCGGAGTTCATAAGCCATTGGAGCCTCGCTTCATATCTTCAATAATTTTGATGGCAGTGCGCTCGGCCTTCTTCCGGTCAAAATAAGTCGGGTTACGGCCAAATTCATTATCAGCATTCCATGCCATAAACTGCTCCCTGACTTCATGCATCAGAGCATCGAGTATTCGATTGATGAATGCTTTATCAACAAACGGCACCTGCTTAAATTCAACTTTGAGAATATTGGAGCTTCTTCCCTCACCATCAATAGTAATGTCATGCACCAAATCATCAGTCGTCGAATAGCATCTAACTTTCATCACCAGCCTCCCTCGCCTTTAGCATCCGGTCAGCGATGGTGTAGGAAAAGTTCACGGCCTGTTCGATGGTCGTACCACGGTTAGCGGCAAACTCTCCGACCAGTGCGGCAATGGCGAACAGGTCACGGAGTTGGATGGTCTGGTTTTGCAGGCTCTCTAACTGGCTTTCAAGCTGGTCGATGGTTTCACTGGTCGCAGCCTCGGCATAGCGGTCAAAGGGTGAATCATCCACTTTCATATAGTGGGTTACTTGTGGATAAAACTCTCCGTCTTCAAACGTGGTAAAGCAAAAGCCGTTGTCAGGGTGGTAGCCAACAATATCTAACTTTTCTGTTGGCGGGTTACTGGCCGGGATAAAGCGATAGGTTTTGGTTATGTCCATTTGTTGCCGTCCTTTTTCAGTTCATCAATTTTGAGGAACTGGAATTGATGTTTTGATGCCTTACCGATTTCTGAAGCGACCGACGATAGGATGCTCCTTGTAGCAACGGGAAATCTGCTTCGCCTCTTCTTCCACCAGTTCAGCGGCAGTCATAAAGTCCTCAATGTTGTATGAGCGGACTGGATAGCGCTCACCCTCTGCGGATTGGGTGATGTAATAGACGGGTGTAAGTTTGAAGTATCGGATGGTCTTTTTAACAAAGGAGAAGCTGTAAGGGATGAACTCCTGCAATACAGAAGCACAGGCGTATCCCTCTGGTGGCTCGGTCAAATGGATACGGTTGGTTGGGTCTTCCAGCTGATGCTCTATATCTTCAATTCTTTGCTCCGCAGCAGAGACTCTTTGATCCTGATCGTGTGAATTTAATGTTGAGAAAATGGAATGACCAAATACTTCATCCATTTTTTCGTAAAGCATTTCCCAATTGATCCCTTTCTCTGATCTTTGTTTTGCTTTTCGCTCTTCAATGGCTTCCTGTCTTGCTCTTTTGCCTTCAGGTGTCATTGCAGATAGAAGTACATGATTAGCTGCGTCAACCGTAAACTCCCAGATTTTCTGCGGCCTGCCTTTTCCACCATTGATGGTGGATAAATAAAAATCTCTATTTTCTATAAAGTTATGTGCAATAACCTGGCGTTGTAATCTCTGGCCATAATTTTTCTCTGTATAACTATAACCACATATATCCAGCAGACTTTTCCCTTCAACCAGTTCATTGATAACCAGGTTGTTTCTGCGCAGAACCAATTCAGCTTGATCAAGAGTGTTTATTTCAATCATGTTTTTTTCCTTCTTTTGATTGCTTGTCTTTAATGCTCCGTCATACTGCTCTTTCAAATCGTTCATCTCAGCCCCCTGTTTTGGCCACTCCTCAATTTGAGGAGTGGGAATTGCTGCCGGAATGAGTGAATTTTTTTCCAGTGAAATTACTTTGCTCATGGGAATTTCCTTCTTATTGGTAGGTTTCAATCAATCCATCGAATTGCGCTTTCAGGCCGTTTAACTTCTCATCCGTCAAAAGGCTTTTGTCTTCTACAGCCTTAATCTCATGGGATGAGAACTGGCCTCTATCCGTCCCTGTCACAAATTCCTCGCCGGTTGATTTGAGGCGATACCGTATCCAGTACT